>CBDTVL010000016.1:0-28212 GCA_965363755.1 uncultured Sulfitobacter sp. | reverse complement strand
CATTCGCTGCGCCGTCCACGAAGGTCCGCAAAGGGCCGAAAGCCGAAGTTGCTCCGTTGCATTCGAACAGCAAGTTGTCCCTCTCACCCGAGCATGCCCACGGTCAGGCCAACGCCTACAAGCCGCAGCAAGCGGTAACCACCACTCGCAAGTTGCTCTCGGCATTTGGCGGCGAATTTTAAACCAGAAATTAGGTCGAGAGGTCGGATAAACATGTTCGGGAACATGGTCGAGATGGGTCGGGGGGCGGGGGTGTTCCACCTTCGAAACTCAGTTTACTCGTTTGATTCTAATTCGAGTGCCACCACACACAAACACGCAAGCTTCGTCTTCAATAACCAACTCAATCTCATGCTCTTTAGACAAAAGTGACTTCAAAGCCTTTTGAATTGATAGAAGCCTCTTTGCTTCATACAGAACTTCTTCCTTGAGTTCGCCGCGAAGCGATACCACGAAATGACGCCCGCCCGGCATATACACCCACATACCGTTGAGTGCTGGAGTAAATGCCGCCTCTTTCAACCCTTTGCCACGTGCGCCTTGTGGGCCCCGCAACATTTTCGTGTGACGAGTTACAGCTTCAATCAGTTCTTTTAAGCCCACCTTCATATAGTTTCTGCCTCACTATCGCCTGTTGATCCAAAAATTGACCCCCGATGACATGAGGCTCAATCTTATGACAATGGGCCAAAAATCCTGAGTAACTAAATAGCGAAAACCCCAAGTCATGCGAATCTTGGATGGGGGGGACAGAAGTCTGATCCGTTTGATTTAGGGACCGGCCCGCAGTCCCATTTTCGCGCAATCACAATTCGGAGAATTTGAGAAACTCAGTCTGCCGAAATCGAAGCGATTGCCCCCCATACGTTCCCCAAAATGCAGAACTTACATCCAAGAGTGCCCCAAGAAGTCATCTAAGCCTTTGATATAAATGGTGAGCCCGTCCGGGTTCGAACCGGAGACCTACTGATTAAAAGTCAGTTGCTCTACCAACTGAGCTACAGGCCCACTAAGGCGCCTACTTAGAAAGCAGGCGAAGAGGGGTCAAGCCCGAAATGCACGAAAGCTACGGTCTGACTGGAATAGTCTGTCATGCGGCGTTATATGCGCGCTATGCGCAACGCAGATAACACCGGATTGCCCTTTATGAAAATGCACGGGCTGGGCAACGATTTTGTTGTGCTGGACGGACGCGTGTGCACGATCGAGATGACAGCAAGCCTGGCGCGGGCTTTGAGCGACAGACATCGGGGCGTCGGGTTTGACCAGTTGGCGGTCATGACCCAGGACGACAGCGACGTGCATCTGACATTTTACAACGCTGATGGTTCAACCTCGGCAGCCTGCGGGAACGCGACCCGCTGTATCGCACGCCATATCATGGATGAAACGGGTGTGGCAGAGGTACGTCTGACAACCGCCAGGGGTGACTTGATCGCCCGCGACAAGGGCCATGGTCTCACATCTGTGAATATGGGTCAGCCGCAGCTTGATTGGGCCGATATTCCGCTTGCACAGGCCATGGACACATTGGAATTGCCGATAGAGGGCGCGCCAACTGCCACCGGCATGGGCAATCCGCATTGCAGTTTTTTCGTCAATGATGTGGGTGCTATCGATCTGACCTGTCTTGGCCCCGAGATCGAGACCCATCCGCTATATCCGCAGCGCACAAATGTCCAGGTGGTCCAGGTGGTTGGAGCGGATCACCTCCGTATGCGAGTCTGGGAACGCGGTGTCGGGCTCACTTTGGCGTCCGGCTCATCCTCCTGTGCGGTGGCAGTTGCCGCGGCACGACGCGGACTGACTGGGCGCGCCGTACGTATTGATTTGGATGGCGGAACTTTGGATGTGGACTGGCGGGATGATGGTGTGTGGGTGACGGGTCCAACAACGCACGTGTTTTCCGGCGCATTGACCCCAAGCTTTCTGGATTCAGCGAAATGACAGCGCCGGTTTTTGCCACGTTGGGGTGCCGCCTGAACGCCTATGAAACCGAAGCGATGAAAGAGCTCTCGGCGCAAGCAGGACTGGAAAACGCGGTCATCGTGAACACCTGCGCCGTGACCTCCGAGGCAGTGCGCAAGGCCCGTCAGGAAATTCGTAAACTTCGACGGGAAAATCCGGCCGCCCGGTTGATTGTGACCGGATGCGCCGCCCAGACCGAGCCGCAGACCTTTGCTGCGATGGATGAGGTCGACGCGGTCATCGGCAATACCGAAAAAATGCAGGCCAGCACATGGTCAGGGCTTGCGGGTAATTTTGGCACCGAACCGATACAAGTTGACGACATTATGTCGGTTACCGAAACCGCTGGTCATCTTATCGACGGTTTTGGCACCCGCAGCCGCGCCTATGTTCAGGTGCAGAATGGCTGTGATCACCGCTGCACCTTTTGCATTATCCCATATGGGCGCGGAAACTCCCGGTCCGTTCCTGCTGGTGTTGTGGTGGATCAGATCAAACGGTTGGTTGATCGCGGCTATAACGAGGTTGTATTAACCGGCGTTGATCTCACCAGTTGGGGGGCTGATTTGCCATCGACTCCGCGCCTTGGCGATCTGGTCATGCGCATATTGAAGTTGATACCTGACCTGCCGCGTCTGCGGATCAGTTCGATTGACTCGATCGAGGTGGATGAGAATCTGATGCAGGCCATTGCGACTGAACCGCGGCTGATGCCTCATCTGCACTTGTCTCTGCAACATGGTGACAACATGATTTTGAAGCGGATGAAGCGGCGGCATTTGCGCGATGATGCCATCCGGTTCGCTCAGCAAGCGCGCCGGCTGCGCCCGGAAATGACCTTTGGCGCAGATATTATTGCGGGTTTTCCGACAGAGACAGAGGCGATGTTCGAGAACTCGCTAGAATTAGTGACTGAATGCGATCTGACCTGGCTGCATGTATTTCCCTATTCGGCCCGGCCTGGCACGCCAGCTGCGCGCATGCCGGCGGTGAATGGAAAAGACATCAAAGCACGTGCTGCGCGCCTGCGAGCGGCGGGAGCAGCGCAGGTCAACCGCCACCTGGACGCACAATTGGGGAAAATTCATCACATCCTGATGGAAAGCCCGCATATGGGACGCACCGAACAGTTCACAGAAGTGAAATTTGAGCACGCTCAACCCGAAGGCCAAATCGTGACCACTGCCATACTTGGCAATAACGGGGCCCAACTTTGCGCCTAATGATATGTTTTTGAGCAAACCAGTCATTGGTACTTCCCAGCGGATTTGCTAACTTAACCGGTGGGGCAGTAGGGACGCAGAATGGGCGACAGATATCTACACAGTCATGGCTTTCTGACAAATGCGTCACCTGAGCTGACGCAAATGCTCGGCGCTGTCGCAACAAGAGTCACCTTGCGGGCTGATGAAGTATTGTTTGAGCAAGGCGATGTCGGCGATGCGCTCTATGCGATCATTGAAGGCGCATTAGAGATCAGCGTGTTGTCACGCGACGGGCGTAAACTCACGTTGGACGTTCTGCGCGATGGCTCTCTTCTCGGCGAAATCGCCCTTTTTGATCCCGGCCCCCGCACCGCAACAGTAACGGCGGCGCAAGAAACCCAATTGCTGAAAGTTAGGAATTCCGACCTGACGGATGCAATTCGATCCAAGCCGGAACTCGCGGTAGATATGATCCGCATGGCTGGGCAGCGGATGCGGTGGATGGGCGACCAACTTAGCGAGCAAGTCTTTCTGCCGATGCCGATACGCCTTGCGCGCCGGATCCTCTATCTGACTCACGATTCATCCGACACCTTATCTCTGTCGCAATCAGAGCTTGCCGAACATGTCGGAGCAACACGCGAGGCCGTTTCAAAAACGCTTGCGCGATGGAAGAAAGAGGGTGCCATCGCTCTCGAGCGCGGGGGTTTGAAGGTGATGAATCATCGTGATCTTCAAATTATTGCCGATTACGACCCAGATTAATTTTCCCCTTTTTTTGATTGTGTGACCTAGTTCACAGACTCCGAATCGGTTCTCAGGGCAATGTAATTTCATTGAAACGAAGTATTAGTGATCGACATTTTAGCCAGTGACCAACCGTAAAAGGGACGAGCGATGACATCCCCAGTAAGCAGCAGCACTCCCCGCACCTTAAGCCCGGCACCTGTTTCTTTCGCTCGTTCCTTGATCAGTTGGATTTTTGACGACACCAGACGATTTTGCGAAATGCAAAGAAAGATTAATAGGATTTACGATCATAACTAGTGACCCGTGGTAATGGGCAGCGGGAGTTTCCCCAAAAACAGTGTCCCCTGTTAACCGCAGCCCTAAAAAGAAGCCCCCGTGCAATTGATCTGCACGGGGGCTACTTTTTGGCCGTTTGCAGGTTATAGGTTCAACTGGTTCTCTTGCGCTTGGCTGAGGCCCAGATACGTTTGTTTGTCAGATACAGCAGCACCGACAGGACGGTCAGAAACAGCACACCGTAGAAACCAGCATGTTTGCGGGCCATCATCTTGGGCTCGGCTGTCCACATCAGAAAGGCTGATACATCTTCGGCCAAGTGATGCAGGTCGTTCTTGTGACCATCCGAGAACTCGACCAATTCATCATCCAGTGGTGGGGCCATGGCGATCCAACCGCCGGGAAAAGCGGTGTTTTCATAGAATGTTGTGCCCGCCTGTTCCATTTCCTCTCCGGTATAACCAGTCAGGATTGCGACGAGGTATTCCGGACCACCCATACCTTTGAAGAACTGGTTGATGCCCAGCCCATATGGCCCGTGAAAACCGGCCCGCTTTTTTGCCATCAGTGACAAGTCGGGTGCGTTTTCCAGCGCAGATGCTGGAAAATGATCAACCGGCGTGGCAGGGCGAAAATCGTCCAGCTCGGCATCAAAAACCTCAAAGTTCTCAGCTGCATAAGCCTTGATCTGATCTTCTGGCATCGTTGGCCCGCCTTCGTCTGACAGCGTGCGGATCGGCACAAACTTCAGACCATGGCACGCCGAACAGACTTCCGTATAGATTTGAAGACCACGCTGCAGCTGGTTTGGATCGTAGGTTCCGAAAGGACCATCAAACGAGAAATCAATATTCTCGATGTGACCGCCTTCACCCCCTGCGGCAAAAACGCCACCTGCTGAAAGGGTCAGGGCGGTCACTGCGGAAAGTGCGAGTGTCTTGAACATTGTCCCGTTTCCTTTCTTATTCTGCAGGTGAGGCGTCAGACGCCTTTGGGTAGTGCGCATCAAAGTCTTCTTCGATGGTTGCAGGCGGTGCGGTTGGTTTCTCGATAACGCCCAACAACGGCAGGATGACAAGGAAGTACCCGAACCAATAGGCCGACGCGATCAAAGACCAAGTGGCATAAGGTTCCTCCGCAGGCATCGCACCCAGCCACATCAGGGCCAAGAAATCGACCACCAGCAGCGCAAACCACCATTTGAACATCGGACGATACCGACCAGAGCGAACGCTTGACGTATCCAGCCATGGCACCAGCGCCATAACGATGATCGCGCCGAACATCGCCAGAACACCAAAGAACTTGGCGTCGATGATGCCGCCGGTCAGGAAGGATGCGATTTGCACAACCCAGACTTCGGACGTAAAGGCGCGCAGGATTGCGTAAAACGGCAGGAAGTACCATTCCGGTACAATGTGGGCCGGTGTCGCCAGTGGGTTCGCCTCGATGTAGTTGTCCGGGTGACCCAGAAAGTTTGGCATGAAGCCGACGATGGCAAAGAAGATCGCCATAATAACCGCCAGCGCAAACAGGTCTTTGATCACAAAGTAAGGCCAGAACGGCAACGTGTCTTTCTCGGCCTCTTCTTTTGATCCGCGACGCACCTCAACACCAGTTGGGTTGTTGTTGCCTGTAGTATGGAAAGCCCAGATATGAACCGCTACGAGACCGACAATCACAAACGGCAGCAAATAGTGCAGGCTAAAAAATCGGTTCAACGTCGCATTGTCCACTGCAGGTCCGCCCAACAGCCAAGTTTGCAGCGCCTCTCCTACAAATGGGATCGCACCAAACAGGCCTGTGATTACGGTAGCGCCCCAGAACGACATCTGGCCCCATGGCAGCACATAACCCATGAAACCAGTGGCCATCATCAGCAAGAAGATGAGCATGCCAATGATCCAGGTTATTTCACGGGGTGCTTTGTAGCTCCCATAATAGAGACCACGGAAAATATGGGCGTAGACTGCAACAAAGAACAACGATGCGCCGTTTCCATGCATATACCGCAACATATAACCGCCATTCACGTTGCGCATGATATGCTCAACACTGGAAAAGGCCATATCGACATGCGGTGTGTAATGCATTGCCAGCACGATGCCGGTCACAATCTGCAGCACCAGACAGAATGTCAGGACAATGCCCCAGATCCACATCCAGTTCAGGTTCTTAGGTGTCGGAATCATGATGGTGTCGTACATCAGTCCAACAATGGGCAACCGAGAGTGCAGCCACTTTTCGCCGCCCGTCTTCGGTTCATAATGGTCGTGAGGAATGCCAGCCATATCCGTGTCTCTCCCTTAACCCAGTTTGATCGTGGTTTCGTCCACGAATTCTGTCAGAGGTACCAGCAAATTCTCTGGCGCAGGGCCTTTGCGAATTCGACCAGAGGTGTCGTAATGCGATCCGTGGCATGGGCAGAACCAGCCACCAAAATCACCAGCGTCCCCTAAAGGCACACACCCCAGATGGGTGCAAACGCCTATCATAACCAACCATTCGCCGGTTTCATCCATGGCGCGGTTTTCATCAATAGCTGGTGCTGGACCAATATTTTCGTTGCGCGCGTCTTCGTCGATGAGTTCGGCCAGATCAACATCGCGGGCCTCAGCAATTTCTTTTTCCGTCCGACGACGGATGAAAACCGGCTTGCCCAGCCACTTTACTGTCAATTGGGTGCCGGGTTCCAGATCAGCGACATCAACTTGAATCGAGGCCAGCGCCCTGACATCGGCCGTCGGGTTCATCTGGTTGATCAGCGGCCAAACTGCAGCACCTGCGGTTACAGCGCCTGCGCCTGCGGTGGCATAATAAAGGAAATCCCTGCGGGTACCTTCATGATCTTCAGCGTGGGACAAGGGGCTCACTCCATTCCTGGACCCTCAAACGGGCCGATACGCTCTTGGCCGCGCATAGGCGCAGCCATTCCTTCCGGGCTATTTAGCCGGGCAAACCGCCCCCGTCCAGCAAAGATACGTGTGCATGACGTCGCATGTTAAACACAGTGTTGCGCGCGGGCGGCTATGTTGCGGCAAAATGGCGCCGGCAAAAGAAAATTCCTACATATTGCAGTCTTATTCTGGTTCCTAAATCGGGGGCTGCGTGGCTTGCATGCTTGGGCGCTCCGAAAACCCGGCATGCCAATGATCCAGCGCATCATTCCCACTGCGCCAGTTTCGCGCATCAAACCGATAGTCCAGATATGACAGAGCGCAGGCAACCGAGATCTGGCCAATGTTCATGGGCCCGGACAGATGGCTCATCCACCGTGCGTTCAGAACAGTTAATGCCCGAGATACTTTTTCCCATTGGGCTTCGATCCATTCAGAAGACTGTTTTTCTTCGGGGCGCAGGCGCAGTTCGTAAGCCATCGATACAGCCGAATCCATGATGCCATCACCGCTGGCCTCAAGTGTGAGTGTCTCCCAGCGCGCGCTATTGGCCGGGTACATCCTGCCGGCGTACAGGTCATTGAGGTAGGCGGTGATCACTCTGCTATCATAAAGTGTCACCCCATCCGGCCGCTCCAGCGCAGGCAGACGCCCCAAAGGATTGGCGGCTTTCAACCCTTCATCAGTTGCAAAAGCCGTTGTGGTGACCGTTTCCAGCGAGACCGCGTCTGATTTGTCCAGTTCGTGCAGCAGAACCACAACTTTGCGCACAAAAGGCGACATCGGTGAATGATAAAGTTTCATTTTTGGCAATCCTTTTCGTATTCGCACAATTCTACCAGAGGCGTCAGCCCTGTCCATCGGCCCCCCGCATCAGGCCAGCCAATATGCGCACTTCTTGTCCCATTCCATAGGCATCCACATGATCAGCAGCACGCAACCGCACTGTATCCTGCTTGTTTTGGTTGAGCTTCCATGTGCCATCTACGCCGTTGATCTGCATCCGGCACGGTACAATCATTCTCATCATTTTTTCCAGTATCTCCGGTTGCATTTTGGACGTCGTCCAAGGTGTCTTGGGCAAAAGACGATCCTCAAACAGCGCTGATTGGGCATCCAGCAAGGCGGGCAGTTCCTCTTGCGGGCGCAACTCAAGCATTCCAGTTATATGCACGGCGATATAGTTCCACGTCGGCACCTGATCTTCGATCTCATACCAGTCAGGCGAAATGTAGCTGTCCGGGCCAGACACCGCGATTCGCGCAGACAGTGGCGCTTTCAAAGCGCGCGCAATCGGATTTGAGCGGAGCAAATGCAAATGCACCTCTGATTGATCATCTGACACCAGAAACGGGATATGCGATAGCAATGGGCCGTCCGGCCCGGTGACAGCCAGGACGCCAAAGGACCGTTCGCGCGCATAGTCGAGGTTTTTTAGATCATCGCCAGTGTGAAAGACCGGATTTGGGTGCATGTCTGGAATCCTATGCAATCTTGCGCTTTTGCTATTGCAAGAGCCGTCATTCCACTGGCAAGATCAACCTCGTTCTCAGGGCGGGGCGAAATTCCCCACCGGCGGTATGTGGCATCAGCCACGAGCCCGCGAGCGGCCCCCATTTACGGGGGTGACAGCAGATCTGGTGAGAAACCAGAGCCGACGGTCATAGTCCGGATGAGAGAGAACGTATGATCACGCCGCGTCAGCGGTGCTGAGCATTCGTGATCGCCTTGGGTGTTGTGAGACCAAAAAGGAGAGATCAGATATGTCACACACCCGTTATGCCTTTATCAAAGCTCAGTGGCACGCTGACATTGTGGACCAAGCTTTGGATGGGTTTTTAGAGTCTATTCAGGCTGATTCTGTCGATATCTACGATGTGCCCGGGGCCTTCGAGCTGCCCCTTCTGGCGCGGGATCTGGCCAGTACCGGTCGCTATGACGCCGTCATTTGTGCCGCTTTTGTCGTTGATGGTGGCATCTACAGGCACGATTTTGTCGCAAGTGCCGTAGTAGATGGTTTGATGCGCGCCGGTTTGGACAGCGGCGTCCCTGTGCTGTCGGTGTCGCTAACACCGCATAACTATCAGGACACGGACCATCACAATGCGATTTATCGTGCGCATTTTGTCGAAAAAGGTCGCGAGGCTGCAAATGCGGCCCTCAGCATCACTGCGCTACGGGCTAGCGTTCACGCTCAGGCTGCCTAACCAAGATACTCTCGGAGCGCCGCCGGCGGATTGTCAAATAATTCGGCGGTGGCCACAGGCGCATGGGCAAGGCCATCTGCTACCAGAATAATCTGATCGGCAATCTGGCGTGCATCTGCTGGCGCATGGCTTACCATCAAAACCGTCGCGCCCGATTCTTTTGCCAGATCAGCCACCAATTTCAGCATCTCTACCCGCAGAGCGGGCCCCAGCGCAGCAAAAGGCTCGTCCAGCAGGATCAAAGGCTTGTTCTGAACCAAAACCCGCGCCAAAGCCGCCCGGCTTTGCTGGCCGCCTGACAGAGTGCCGGGTTTTCGGGCCTCGAGTCCCTCCAGACCGACACGGGCAAGGGCATCCGTTACACTCTGACGCTGGGGTCCATCAAGCTTCAGATCAGGTCGCACCCCCAACCCGACATTTTGTGCGACGCTCAGATGTGGAAAAAGATTGTTGTCCTGAAACAGCATCGATACCGGGCGCCGGCCCGGCGGCAGGGCTGTGATGTCAGCATCTGCCCACAAAATACGGCCCTGCGATATTGGAAAAAATCCAGAAATACCGTTTATCAGGGTCGATTTACCTGCCCCCGAAGGGCCAATGACCGCTACGATAATGCCTTCCGGGAGCGTGAGATCGGTGGCCAGTGAAAACGCCCCGTTTTCGACAACCACATCATCAAGCGTCAACATGCCAGCGCCCGCCTTTCTCAAATATCCAGAACAGGCCCAGCGACAGCATCACCAGCAGCAGACCTGCACCGGCAGCGGCCTCCATCTGATAAGCCCCCATCAGCCGGTACATTTGCAACGGCAACGTCGCATGCTGCGGATCCGCAAACAGGGCAATCACCCCCAAATCCCCCATCGACAACGCGGCCCCCAAGCCAGCGGCAAAGCCAATCTGCCGACGCATCCGGGGCAGCAACACCAAACGCCACAGCCGCCATCCGCGCATATCCAGTGATTGCGCCAATGGGCCGTAACTCGAAAGCACATCACGCATCCCCGGCACTAGAATGCGCAACACAAAAGGCAGTGCCATAACGGCGTTCACCAGCGCCGTAACCGGCAGCGCCAGCGCAAATGGATCCACAATCGGAAATAGAATGAGGAACAGCCCGGTGCCAATCACCAGGGGTGAAGCCGCAAGGCCAAGCAAACCCACAATTTCTGCCATTCCGCGCCGTGACACCGCGATTGTCGCCGCCATCGGCAATGCCAATAGCAACAAGATGGCCGTGCTCGTCAGGGCGACCAGAATCGACAGGAATGCCGCGTAATAGACACTTTCTGGCAAATCAAACAGACCTTTGGAACCCGCCAGAACGATCGCGCTGAGCGGCAAAATCAGGAACAACGCTGCGCCGCCGATGACTGCAGTATCTTGCAATCGAATCCAGCCGCCCTGCACGTCCCAGCGCGTCATAACCCGGTCCAGTCCGGCGCCAAAGCCTTCGGTTCCGGCAAAGCGCAGGGCGAGGATCGCGGCGGTACCGGCCAGTCCCATCTGCAGACAAGACAGCAACGCCGCACGTCCAAGGTCAAAATCAAATCGGAATGCCTGATAGATCGCCAGCTCAATGGTCGAGGCGCGCGGCCCGCCGCCCAGTGTCAGGGCCACTGCAAAACTCGTCAGGCAAATCGTGAAAACAATCGCAAAGGCGCCAGGCAACACGCGCCGTAGCAACGGGCGCTCTAATATGCGCGCAATGTCACCGGCATCAAATCCCAATTGGGCGGCCAGACGGAACCGCTCTGCCGGGATATCTTGCCAACCCTGCAACACCAATCGGGTTGCCAAAGGCAGATTGAAGAACACATGCGCCAGAACCACGCCATGAAACCCGTAGATTGAAAGCGGTGGCAATCCGACAAGCCCTAACATCTGGCTGACCCAGCCATTGTGCCCAAACACCGCCAAGAGACCAAGAACAGCAACGATAACCGGCAGAATAAAGGGCGCACCCAGCAGCGTAATTATCGCGCCACGGCCGACAAAACGTCGACGCGCCAATGCGCGGGCCACTGGCACGGCCATCACAACGCTCAACCCTGCAGAGACCAAAGCTTGTGAAACCGTAAACCGGACTGCCGCCCAATCAGAAGGGCCAAGCCCCCGGCCGACTTCTGCGCGCAAAACCACAACCAAAAGCGTTCCAAGGATCAATGCCGCGACGGATATCGCGGCACTGATTCCCGGTGCTCGGTTTATTGCGACAGGACTGACAGCCATTCCGCCAACGCTTGGTCACGAACGGTTTTGGCGTTCGTTGCAGGGATGATCAATGCCTTTTCTGGCTTTATTAGGGTCTCGAATCCATCCGGCAGGCCGCCCTCAGGTATGACTGCTGGATACATCCAGTTGGTTGTCGATATCACCGACTGAAATCCATCTGAGACCATAAATTCCAAAAACTGGTCTGCCAGTTCCGGCTGATCGCTTGTCGCCAGTTTTGCGGCAACTTCGATTTGCAAATAATGGCCTTCATCAAACGCAGCTGCAGCCTTGCTTGCGTCGTCTTCGACGATCAGATGGTAGGCGGGTGAGGTTGTGTAAGACAACACCATATCAGCCTCGCCTTCGAGAAACAGACCATATGCCTCGGACCATCCTTTGGTTACGGTCAGAACATTATCCGACAACCCCTCCCAGATTGCCGGTGCGTCGTTGCCATAAGCGGCTTTGACCCACATCAACAGGCCAAGACCGGGAGTTGAAGAGCGCGGATCTTGAATGACAATTTTCAGATCGCTGTCAGCAAGAGCGCGGAAATTGCTGGGTGCGGCCATATCGGTATTGTGAACGAAGGCAAAATAGCCCCAGTCATAAGGCACAAAGTGATCGTCAGCCCATGGAATGGGCAAATCAAATTCAGCCGAAACTGAATGCTTGGCAAACAGACCTGTATCAAGCGCGGTTTCGGTCAGATTAGTGTCTAACCCAAGCACGACGTCCGCATCCGAGCGTTTGCCCTCTAACAGGATTCGGGCCAGCAATGCGGCGCCATCGCCGGCACCCACCAACTTCAGATCGCACTTACAAGTTTCTTCAAAAGCGGCTTCGATGACAGGGCCCGGGCCCCAATCGGACACAAAACTATCATAGGTGTAAACGGTGAGTTCCGGTGTGTCAGCAAAAGCCGCTGATGCACCGAACACGCCCGCAGCTAAGGTTAGATACTTCATGGTATCCTCCAAATTGCGGCGATGGGAAAAGGGGAACAGATGTCCGGACCTTCCCTCCGCCAGTGTTAACTGGTTCAGGTTCAACGGGTCCGCACCTTCGTACATCTCAGCCGCAATGGCCCCCCGAGGTATTGCCGACATTAGGGCGCAGCAGATAGGCGCGCAACTGGAAACCGCTTGAGACACGGCGCGCCCAGCGCTAGACCGCTGTTAAAGGAGCGCATCCCATGTCGATCAACAGCTTTGGCCATCTTTTCCGCGTGACCACATGGGGCGAAAGCCATGGACCGGCAATTGGTGCAACTGTTGATGGCTGCCCTCCCGGTGTCTCCGTCGACGAGGCGATGATCCAGCACTGGCTGGACAAGCGCAAACCGGGGCAGAACAAATACACTACGCAACGGCGCGAGTCAGATGAGGTTCAGATTCTTTCTGGCGTTTTTGAAGGGCAAACCACCGGAACACCTGTTCAATTGCTGATCCAGAACACCGATCAACGGTCAAAAGACTATGGCGACATCAAAGATAAATTTCGCCCCGGTCATGCAGATATCACCTATTTCCAGAAGTACGGAATCCGCGATTATCGCGGCGGCGGGCGATCCTCTGCCCGTGAAACTGCAAGCCGGGTCGCCGCAGGTGGGCTGGCGCGCGAAGCCATCAAGGTGTTAGCCCCCGACGTCCGGATCACCGGCTACATGACGCAAATGGGGCCGCATTGCATCAACCGTGATCAGTTTGACTGGAACCAGATCAACCAGAACCCATTCTGGGTACCTGATACGCAGGCGGCCAGCGACTGGGCCATCTATCTGGACGGTCTGCGAAAGTCCGGCAGTTCAGTTGGCGCGATAATAGAAGTGGTCGCGCGCGGGGTTCCCTCCGGTCTTGGGGCGCCGGTATACGGCAAGTTAGACACTGATTTGGCTGCAGCCATGATGTCGATCAACGCCGTGAAAGGCGTCGAGATTGGCGAAGGTATGTCAGCAGCAATGCTCACCGGGGAACTGAATGCGGATGAAATCAGCATGGGACCGGATGGTCCTGTCTATTCCTCAAACCATGCCGGTGGCATTCTAGGCGGGATCAGCACCGGGCAAGACATCGTTGTGCGCTTTGCGGTCAAACCGACGTCTTCCATTCTCACGACGCGCAAAACGATTACTATAGCGGGCGAAGACACCGAGATCATAACCAAAGGTCGCCACGATCCCTGTGTTGGGATACGGGCGGTGCCCGTGGGCGAAGCAATGATGGCGTGTGTCATTCTGGATCATCTATTGTTGCATCGCGGACAGGTAGGCGAAAACCAAGGCCTCATCGGATAATGCTATGGAGCAAATGCCGCGTAACAGTCGGCCACAGTCAGGCTTGTCTCTGAGATGAAGGTCGAAGATTCCTCTTCTCGACCAGCGCTTGGCATCGGGTTGAAGCTCACGGCGGTTTTCCTGTTCACCTCAATGGCTGCGGTGATCAAGGCAACTTCTGACCTGGTTCCGCCGGGTGAAGCCGTGTTTTTCAGATCGTTTTTTGCAATTCCGGTCATTGTCATTTGGTTGATTTACCGCGGGCAGCTCAAAAGCGGTTTGATTGCAAAAAGACCAATGAGCCACGTTCGCCGTGGCATCTTCGGTACCACGGCGATGGGGCTGACATTTGCGGGGTTGGGGCTGCTGCCTTTTCCCGAAGTCACGGCAATTGGCTTTGCCACGCCCATTTTTACTGTGATTTTGGCGGCGATTCTGCTTGGCGAGCGGATCCGTCTAATCCGTGTGAGCGCGGTTGCGATTGGCCTTCTAGGGGTGCTAATTATCCTGTCACCGCGTTTGACCGGGTCGGCTGGGCTAAGTGATACGGCAACCATCGGGGCGCTGATGATTCTAGTCGCGACGTTGATGCGCTCTCTGGTGCAAATTCAGGTACGTGAGATGGTTCAGACCGAACACACAGCGGCTGTTGTATTCTATTTTTCTGCAACCGCCTCGATTCTGTCGCTGCTCACTTTGCCGTTTGGCTGGGTTGTCCCGGCGCCGAGCACGGTGGCGCTTTTGATATGCGCCGGGATCATTGGCGGAGTCGCGCAAATCCTCATCACCTCGGCCTACCGTTTTGGCACGGCTTCAATGCTTGCCCCTTACGACTATGCATCAATGCTGTTCGCGATTGCGATCGGGTATATCTGGTTCGGAGAACTGCCGACATTCGTCATGCTGGTCGGTGCAACTTTGGTCATTGGGGCCGGTGTGCTGGTGATATGGCGCGAACATCAACTGGGGCTGGAGCGTGGCAAAGCCCGGTCCGTCTCGGATCCCAAAGCCTGAGGCTTTACCTTTTGATGGCACGCTATATTGTCCTCAAAAAATGACAGGAAACCCAATGTCAAACTCAGACGACCACAAAAGCAAAATGAGGGATGTTCAGGCCAAACAGCAGGCCAAGGTGGCAAAAGCCACCGATCCCGGGCGCGGTTTGATCCTAGTTCACACCGGAAAAGGCAAAGGCAAATCCAGTTCTGCCTTTGGAGTTGTAGTGCGTGCGCTGGGGTGGAAGCAGAAAGTCGGCGTGGTGCAGTTCATCAAAGGCAAATGGATCACCGGCGAACGTCAGTTCTTTAAAAAACTGGGTAACGTCACTTGGCACACCATGGGCGAAGGTTTCACATGGGACACCCAAGACAAAGAGCGCGACATTGCGGCAGCACAGGCCGCATTTGCCAAGGCGCGCGAAATGATGGAAAGCGGCGATTATGATCTTGTTGTGCTGGACGAAGTCAACATCGCGATGCGCTACGACTATCTTGACGTGAACGCAGTCGTGGACGGGCTCAAGGCACGCTCAGACAACACCAGCGTTATCCTGACAGGGCGCGACGCAAAGCCGGAATTGATGGAATACGCCGATCTTGTCACCGAGATGACCGAGGTCAAACATCCTTTTCAAAATGGTATAAAGGCCCAGCGTGGGGTCGATTTCTGAAGCCCCGGCAGTATTTGAGTACCCATTCAACCCGAGGAACAGTCGCATTATGGACATTGAACATCTCGTCTTCGGGTCAGGACCGGAACGTGTCGGCCCCTTCAGTCACGCCGTCAAAGCCGGTGATTTTCTTTTTGTAACTGGCCAGATGCCAACCCTGAAAGACGACCCCACGCAATTGGTCGCAGGCGGCATCGAGGCGCAGACCAAACAGGTCATGGACAACCTTTGTGATGTGCTGGTCGCCGCAGGATCAAACCTTAGCAAAGTGATTTTTGCGCGTATCTATTTGGTCAATTTTCAGGATTTCGATAAGATGAACGCGGTTTACAGCAGCTATTTCACCGCCGAAAAACTGCCCGCCCGCACCTGCATCGGCGTGACCGGGTTAGCCGTTGGCGCATCTGTCGAGATCGATCTGGTCGCCGCCTGCGATTAAACGCCACGCCCTTCAACCGCGCGGCAACGCTGCAAAAAGCCTCAGACAATAGAATCTGAGGCTATTTCTTTTGTTAGGCTCTGGTAATCGGTTATTCCCGGACGAGTTTCTCGTACCCCTGCGCGATCTCGCGCGTCAGCGATCCGACCTCAAAATTGAAATCGCCAATCTGGCCGACGGGCGTCACCTCGGCCGCAGTGCCGGTCAGCCAGCATTGCTCAAAGCTCTCAAGCTCTTCCGGCATGATATGACGCTCGTGCACTTTGACCTGACGTTCCTTCAGCATCCCGATGACAGTTTGCCGGGTCAGACCGTTCAAGAAGCAATCCGGATCTGGTGTATGCACTTCGCCATCTTTCACAAAGAAGATATTTGCGCCCGTCGCTTCTGCGACATAGCCGCGATAGTCAAACATCATGGCGTCTGAACATCCTTTGGCTTCTGCCGCGTGTTTGGACATCGTGCAGATCATGTAAAGACCGGCAGCTTTGGCGTGCGATGGGATCGTTTCGGGGCTGGGGCGTTTCCATTTTGAGATGTCGAGCTTGGCACCTTTTGTCTTGGCGTCACCGTAATAGGCGCCCCACTCCCAAGCTGCGATAGCCATGCGCACGGGGTTGCGGGCAGAGGCGACGCCCATGTCTTCGCCAGCGCCACGCCATGCAACCGCGCGCACATAGGCATCTTGTAATCCGCTGGCCGCCAGCACTTCAACCTTGGCGGCTTCAATTTCGTCCACCGTATAAGGGATTTCGAAATCAATCATCTGCGCAGAACGTTTCAAGCGTTCAGAATGCTCGCGTGACTTGAATATTTTGCCGTTATAGGATCGCTCGCCCTCAAATACAGAAGATGCATAATGCATCGCGTGGGTCAGGATATGCACATTGGCATCGCGCCAATCGATCATTTTGCCATCCATCCAGATAAAGCCATCCCGGTCGTCATATCCGCCCGCCATGATACAATCCTCCTATATCGTGCGGTTACATTTGCATTTATTGCGCAAATTACGACCGTAACGGACATAATATTACGCCAAAACTGCGATTCGATAGCCCTTCGCTCTTGGAATGTCAACAACACTGACGTAAGCTGCGACAAAATCAGAACCACTGAAACGAGGATGCATATGGCCGAAGGGCGGGGGGCGCAGGCATATGGCGGCGAAGGTCTGCTATTTCTGACGGATGAACAGTTGCGGCAAGGCATTGAGGCGATGTTTTTTGCCTATCGCGGATTCACCGCTGATCCTGATCGAATTCTGGCCGACATGGCGTATGGGCGTGCACATCACCGCGCGGTGCATTTCATTAGCCGGGCACCGGGAACAACAGTGAACAATTTGCTGAACATTCTGGGCGTTACAAAACAATCGCTGAATCGTGTCCTGCGCACGCTCATTCAGGATGGCTTGGTCGAAAGCCGAGTGGGTAAGGCAGACAAACGGGAACGTCATCTTTTTCTGACAGAAGACGGAGCAGCCCTTGAGCGCACATTATCAGACGCTCAGCGCGAACGCATGCGCGTTGCCTACCGCGAGGCCGGACCCGAGGCAGTGAGCGGATTTCGACAGGTGTTAGAGGCGATGATGGACAGTGAACTGCGTCGGAAATACAAGAAACTGAAAGAGGGGGGATTATGAGCGATACCGACGCCCACTTGTTGATTGTTGATGATGACGAGCGCATTCGCACCCTTTTGCAGAAATACCTGATTCGAAGCGGGTTTTTGGTCACTGCTGCACGCGATGCAGCCCATGCGCGGCGTATCCTAGCGGGTCTCGACTTCGATTTGATCGTAATGGACGTGATGATGCCGGGTGAAAGCGGCGTGGATCTAACCCGGTCGCTGCGCGAAACCAAACAAACACCGATCCTGCTGCTCACCGCCAAAGGTGAAACCGAGCACCGGATCGAAGGGCTTGAGGCCGGCGCCGATGATTATTTGGCAAAGCCGTTTGAACCCAAGGAACTGCTTTTGCGTATCAATGCGATTCTGCGTCGGATGCCAGAAGCCGCGGTGGAAAGCACGATCCCAAAAATTCTGCATCTGGGACCAATCCGTTACGATATCGAGCGCGGACAGATGTGGCAGGGCGAAGAACTTGTGCGCCTGACGGCCACCGAGAACCAGTTGATGAAGATATTTTCTGCCTGCCCCGGCGAACCTGTCAGCCGTGCCAAATTGGTCGAGGATCTGGGACGCGATCTGGGACAGGCACAGGAGCGCGCGGTTGACGTGCAGATCACACGGCTGCGCCGAAAGATCGAAGAAAATTCCAAGCAGCCCCGATATCTGCAAACCGTGCGCGGATCGGGTTATATGCTTGCGCCGGATTAATCTGTCGATGTCGGAATTGAGTATGTTGAACAGGTAAAGAAATAATATGACTACTGCGCTGATCACCCATGCCGATTGTCTCAACCATGTCACCCCCGACGGCCACCCAGAGCGGGTCGCACGTCTGGAGCATGTTTTGCACGCCCTTGCTCCTTTGAACCTGCCGACCATAACGGCACCTTTGGCGGCTGAGGAGGACGTGCTGCGGTGCCATCCTGCCGACCATCTGGCCGCATTGCGCCGCACTTTGCCAACAGAAGGAAATACGCCGATTGATGGCGATACCTGGATGTCCCCGGGTACATTAACTGCAGCTTTCCGCGCGGCCGGTGCGTCGATCAGAGCTGTCGACATGGTTCTGGGGGGAGAAGCGTCAAATGTGTTCTGTGCAACCCGACCTCCGGGGCATCATGCTGAAACCCAGACGGCCATGGGTTTTTGCTTTTTTGGCAACGCCGCGCTGGCCGCCAAACATGCGCTGGATCATCACGGGCTGAAACGGGTTGCGGTCTTTGATTTTGACGTCCATCACGGCAATGGGACCCAAGACTTGCTCTGGGATGAAAAACGCACCCTATATATCACGTCTCAGCAAATGCCGCTGTGGCCCGGCAGTGGGCGGGCAGATGAAGCCGGCGCGCATGATAACGTGCTCAACATTCCGCTGCCTGCAGGATCAAACGGTTTGATAATGAGAAAGGCCTATTCAGAGACTGCTTTTCCCCGTTTGCGGGCCTTTGATCCAGAACTGATCATTGTCAGTGCCGGATTTGATGCGCATCGCGAAGATCCACTTGCCCAATTGAACTGGGCGACCGAAGATTTCGCGTGGATCACCCGAGAACTTTGCGCCATCGCAGCGGAATGCTGCGACGGGCGCTTGGTCTCGACACTCGAAGGCGGGTATGATCTGACTGCCCTGTCCACCAGTACACGGGCGCACGTGGAAGAATTGGTAAAGGCTGCGACATGACCGATACACCTGTAGAAAAGATGACATTTGAACAGGCGATGGCCGAACTGGAGCAGGTCGTGGGCAAGTTGGAGCGTGGCGACGTGGCGCTTGACGATTCAATTGCGCTGTATGAACGCGGCGCTGCCCTAAAAAAACGCTGCGAAACAAAGCTGAAAGAGGCCGAAGAAAAGGTCGCCGCAATTACATTGGACGCGGACGGCAAAGCGACAGGCGCGAAACCGGTCGAAGGCCTGTAAGTGTTTGCCGCGCGTTTGGCCGAGGCCGCCAACGCGGTTTCCTGCCATTTCGACACTGTTTATGCTAATTTCGTAGATCTGCCAGTCACGCAAGGGATGGCCTATGCCACCAAAGGCGGTAAACGATTGCGCGCTTTTCTGGTGCTGGAAAGCGCTCGGCTGCATGGGATAGATCCTGACGTTGCCCTCTGGCCTGCCACTGCAATCGAAGCGATACACGCCTATAGTCTGGTGCATGACGACCTGCCATGCATGGACAATGACGATCTTCGACGTGGCCAACCAACAGTTCATATCAAATGGGATGACGCAACCGCCGTTTTGGTGGGCGACGCGTTGCACACACTTGCGTTTGAATTGGTGACAAGGCCTGAATGCGGGCCAGCCGAGGTGCGCGCGGAGTTGGCATTGACGCTTGCAAGAGCCGCTGGCGCACAGGGCATGGTATTGGGCCAAGCCATGGACATTGCCGCCGAGAGCGCCAATACACCGCTGGACTTGGACGAGATCACAGCTCTTCAGGCTGGAAAAACCGGAGCACTGATCACTTGGGCCGCAACCGCCGGCGCCGTCTTGGGACAAGCTGACCCGACTTCACTGCGCCGTTATTCCGAATCGCTGGGCCTTGCTTTTCAGATCGCCGACGACATCTTGGATGTAGAGGGGGACGCCGCGAAAGCAGGTAAACGCCTTCAAAAAGACGCCAACGCGGGAAAAGCCACGTTTGTTTCTCATTTGGGCCTCGACGGCGCCAAAGCGCGGGCGTCTGATCTGGTTGAGGACGCTTGCGATGCGCTCTCGTCTTACGGGGTCGAGGCACAGACCTTGCGGGACGCAGCACGCTTCGTTATTTCCCGCGATAGCTAAGCCGAGCGCCCAAGCTCGTGCCCTGAAGGAAGCGCAGATGGAACACCGACCAAATACGCCTCTGCTGGACCGGGTCCAGCGACCGGCAGATCTGAAACATTTTTCAGACGCCGAACTGGCCCAATTGGCGTCTGAACTCAGAACCGAAACCATTTCGGCTGTGTCCGTCACCGGTGGGCATCTGGGCGCCGGACTGGGCGTCGTAGAGCTTACGGTTGCGCTGCACGCAGTCTTTGACACGCCAAAAGACAAGGTGATCTGGGATGTGGGCCATCAATGTTATCCGCACAAAATCCTGACCGAACGCCGCGAGCGCATCCGCACTTTGCGGATGAAGGACGGTCTGAGCGGGTTCACCAAACGATCTGAATCGCCTTATGATCCTTTTGGCGCGGCGCATTCGTCGACCTCAATCAGCGCAGCCCTTGGATTTGCCGTCGCCCGCGATCTTGGCGGCAACACACCCGAAGGCATCGGCGATGCCATCGCGGTGATCGGCGACGGGTCGATGAGCGCAGGCATGGCCTATGAGGCGATGAACAACGCCGGCCATCTGAAAAAACGCCTGATCGTCATTCTGAACGACAATGAAATGAGCATTGCCCCGCCCGTCGGCGCCATGTCATCTTACCTCAGCCATCTTTACGCCGAAGAACCGTTTCAAGAGCTTAAGGCTGCTGCAAAGGGAGCTGTTTCTCTGCTGCCCGAACCGTTTCGGGAAGGTGCAAAACGAGCCAAAGACTTGTTAAAGGGCATGACCGTCGGCGGCACCCTCTTTGAGCAACTGGGGTTTTCTTATGTCGGCCCCATCGATGGCCACGATCTGGACCAGCTGCTGCCGGTCCTGCGGACGGTCAAGGCGCGGGCTACGGGCCCAATCCTGATCCATGTGATCACCAAAAAGGGCAAAGGCTACGGCCCTGCCGAGGCCGCCCGCGACAAAGGCCACGCGACAGCCAAATTCGACGTCATGACCGGCGAACAGAGCAAAGCGCCATCCAACGCGCCCAGTTATACCAGCGTCTTTTCCAAATCTCTTCTGACCGAAGCGGCACAAGACGACAAAATCTGCGCCATCACAGCAGCAATGCCCGATGGCACTGGCCTGAACCTTTTTGCGGAACGCTATCCCAGCCGCTGCTTCGACGTGGGCATCGCCGAACAGCACGCTGTCACCTTTTCGGCTGCTCTCGCGGCCGGAGGAATGAAACCTTTCTGCACGCTTTATTCGACGTTTTTACAGCGCGGTTACGATCAGGTCGTACACGACGTCGCCATCCAGCGCCTGCCGGTCCGATTTGCCATTGACCGCGCGGGTCTGGTGGGTGCCGACGGAGCAACACATGCAGGCAGTTATGACATCGCCTTCCTTGCAAACCTTCCCGGTTTCACAGTGATGGCAGCGGCGGACGAAGCTGAACTGGTTCATATGGTTGCCACAGCCGCCGCCCACAACGAGGGGCCCATCGCGTTCCGGTTTCCACGTGGCGAAGGTGTCGGCGTGGATCTGCCCGAACGCGGCGAAGTGTTAGAAATTGGCAAAGGTCGGATGATTCAGAAAGGCGCCCGCGTCGCCATTCTGTCATTCGGCACACGTTTGTCCGAGGTTCAGAAAGCTGCAGAGGCGTTGGCTGCAAAAGGCATTACCCCCACAATTGCGGACGCCCGTTTTGCCAAGCCGCTTGATCGTGATCTGATCCTTGATTTGGCTGCTGATCACGAGGCGCTGATCACCATTGAAGAAGGCGCAGTTGGCGGCTTTGGCAGCCATGTCGCGCAGCTTCTGGCTGATGAAGCTGTGTTTGATAATGGACTGAAATACCGTTCGATGGTGCTGCCCGACACGTTCATCGACCACGCTGCCCCAGCCGATATGTACGCACACGCTGCGATGAATGCCGACCATATCGAAGCGAAGGTGTTAAATGTGCTGGGAATAGCGACCATCGGAGAAAAACGAGCCTAACTAAGGGTTATTGGCCGTCCATCATCGCTTGCAGCCCATCCTGATAGGTCGGATAGATCAATTCAACCCCCAACTCTTCTTTGATCCGATCATTCCGCACGCGTTTGCTTTCTGCGTAGAAACTGCGTGCCATTGGCGACAGGTCCGCAGCTTCAAATGCCACCGCAGGCGGCACAGGCAGTCCGAGCAATTCAGCCGCATAGCCAATGACATCCTGAGGCGGGGCCGGGTCGTCATCACACAGATTGTAGACGGCGCCGGGGTTTGGGTGATCAATCGATGCGTGCAGAACCTGCGCGATGTCGTCGACATGAATGCGCGAAAACACTTGACCCTCTTTGAGGATCCGGCGCGCAGTCCCGTTGCGCACTTTGGCAAATGGTCCACGTCCAGGTCCATAAATCCCTGCGAGCCGAAAGATATGTAATGGTAGATCTGGAATCGCCTGCCATGCCGCTTCCGCAGCGACCCGCGCCTGCCCGCGCTTTGTGCTTGGGGTGAGGGGCGTGTTTTCGTCCACCCATCCGCCTTGGTGGTCGCCGTACACGCCAGTGGTCGACAAATATCCGACCCACGTCAGATGTGGCGCAGCGGCGGCGATCTCGTCGCGCAGTTCTGCCAGCACCGGATCGCCGTCTTGGCCCGGACCCGCAGAAATGAGAACGTGACTTGCCTGTGCCAGCGTCTGTCGTACATCCGATCCGGGCCAGATCATCGGCGTCACGCCCGTTTCGCGCAAAACCTCGGCTTTCTCTGCGCTGCGCGTGGTCCCGGTGACGTGCCAACCACGCGGAATCAACCGCGCTGTCAGCGCACGCGCCGAATAACCGTGACCAAGTGAAAGCAATGTGCCTGTCATCGGCCAATTGATGGGCAATGGCACAGGCTGATGCAAGGGCTTGATCTGATCACCCCATCAAGTGCTTTATGAAGGGATGAGCAACAAATCCCCAGACCTGTCTCAGGCCTATGGTCTAAAAACACCCGATGACTCCAAACGGCTTTATGCCGACTGGGCAGCCAGCTACGATAGCGGCTTTGTGCACGAACAGGGGTATTTATTGCATCGTCACGTCGCCCGACTGTTTGTGGAAGCAGGGGGAACTGGGCCGGTTCTGGATATGGGGGCTGGCACCGGCATTTGTGGTGCGGCACTGCGAGACTTGGGAACAGGGCCAATTGATGCCACGGATATTTCGCCTGAAATGCTGGACATCGCAAAACTAAAGGACATTTACCGCAGTCTGTTTGTTGCAGATCTATTGGTCGGGCTGCCGGTCTCTGACGAAGTTTATGACGGTGTTGTCAGTTCTGGCACGTTTACGACAGGTCATGTGGGGCCTGCCGGTCTTGACGAGTTGTTGCGGGTTACTAAACCCGGTGGGCTGATTACCATTTCTATCAACATGCAGCATTTCAAAAGCGCCGGATTCGCTGACAAACTAGAGACTATCAAGGGCACTAACGTAGAACTAACTCTGATCAAAGTACGCATCTACAACGACACCTCCACCGGCCCGCACAAAAATGATACGGCTTTTGTTACCCATCTTCTCAAAAACTAACGCCCTTTCCAGAACGGGTCACGTTTCTCCGCAAACGCGCGCGCGCCCTCCAGCTGGTCCTCCGATGCATAAAGACGATCTATCGACGGCAACTGCCGTTTGGTGATCCGGTTCATTGAATCCTGAAACTTGGAATCTTCAGCGTCCCGCACCACTTCTTTGATCGCGGCATAGACCAGAGGCGGGCCTGAGGCGAGCAACCGGGCAAGCTCCCAGGCGCGATCCATAAGTCCTTGGGCAGGGACGATCTCGTTTACCAAACCCCAATGATGTGCCTCGGCGACATCAAACCAGCGTCCGGTCAACAGTAGCTCCATTGCGATATGATAGGGAATGCGTTTGGGCAGCTTGACTGACGCCGCGTCTGCCACCGTGCCGGAACGGATCTCCGGTAAGGCAAATGTCGCATGATCTGCGGCCAGAATGATGTCGGCGCTTAGCGCCAGCTCCAACCCACCGCCACAGGCAATGCCGTTCACAGCGGCAATGATCGGTTTGTTCATGTCACGCAATTCCTGCAAACCGCCGAATCCGCCGACACCATAGTCTCCGTCCACGGCATCCCCGTCAGCAGCAGCCTTCAGATCCCACCCCGGACAAAAGAATTTGTCTCCCCCTCCGGTCAGGATTGCGACCCGCAGGTTCGGATCATCACGAAACCCGACAAAGACCTCTCCCATCTCACGCGAGGTCATCAGGTCAATCGCATTGGCTTTCGGGCGATCCAGCGTCACCAACAGGATCGGTCCGTCTATGTGGGTCTTGATCGGGGACATTTATTAGGCCTTTCGGATCAGGGCGTCTGCTGCAACGGCGCGGGAAGGAGTGCAAATCAGCGGGTTTACCTCAACCTCGCAAACGGTATCAGCATATTCAATCACATATGCCTGTATGGCTTGAACCGCAGTGCAAATCGCCTCAATGTCTGCCGGCGGATTTCCTCGAAAACCCGTCAGCAAAGGATAGATTTTTAGCCTTGTTAGAGCCTGTTTTATAGCTGCAACATCCGTAGGAACCATTAGCGAGACAGCATCGGCCATAATCTCGGTCATTGTCCCGCCTGCGGCCAACGTCAACACAAAACCATGCGCCGGATCACGTGTGACACCTACCAACAGTTCCGCAACACCGCCCTTAATCATTTCTTCAATAAGAAATACTTCGGCTGGCATGGCCTCAGCGGCGGCTTCGATTTCGACGGAAGTCAAGCCAACGCGCACAGCACCGACATCAGATTTGTGCGCAATCCCCACGCCTTTCAGAACCAACGGCTCTGGCATGACCGACGCGAGATGTCGGGCCGCCGCGGGGCTTTCTGCGAGGTCACTTACCGGGATGCTCAGACCGAATCCCGCAAGCACCGTTTTGGCCTCGGCTTCTGTAAGAACGTTGCCTTCACGATTGGCGCCGGCTGCCAGCAATGGTTCTGCAACCGGAGCTTTTCGCCGCACAGCCGCCTCTGCAGCTGCAATCGTCTCAGTCAATCCCATCATCGGGGTCACGCCACTCGCCATCAATTCGGCAGCAATGTCCGGTGGCATCAGCTCAGGCAATGTAGCGACAACCGCAACTGGGCGACCTGTTCTTTCTCTGACAGCCCGTGCGGCGTTTGTGGCACACGCCCAATCGCTCGCATCTGTATGTGGGTAGTCGACGATACTGATCGTCAAAGCGATATCCGGATCGGCCATTGCAGACCACGCATCAGCCATCGCCGCTGCATCTCGCCAGACGTAGGTGTGATAATCCAGCGGATTGGCCAGCGCCACCATTGGGCCCAAAGCCCTTTTTAGAGCCTGTTTTTGTGTGTCTTTCAACGGTGAGAACACAACGTCGCGCCCATGCGCGGTATCTGCAGCCAAACTGGCTTCGCCGCCGGAACAACTGATAGACGATAGACGATTGGAGGCCAGATGCCCATTGCAGTGCAACAATTTCAGCGTTTCGAGAAACGTCGGCAGGTCCCTGACGCGAGCGATACCAAGACGATCCAAAACCGCCTGAGCGCCCGCGTCACTACCGGCAAGCGACGCGGTGTGAGATACAGCTGCTTTTTGGGCATGATTCGACACTCCGACTTTCAGGGCGATCACCGGAATGCCGCGCTCATAAGCAGTTTTGGCAAAAGCCTCCCATGCGGGCAGCGCCCCGAAGCCTTCGATGTGCAAACCAATTGCCGTCACCCGGGGGTCATCGAGCAACCCTCTGGCGATTTCGGCCTGCGTCGTCTGGGCCATATTCCCACAGCTCACCGCATAAGCGATCGGCAGGGCGCGCTGTTGCATGGTGAGATTGATCGCAATATTCGACGACTGGGTCAGGATCGCGACGCCGCTTTCGACCCGCGTGCAGCCATGCTGATCCGGCCACAACAAAGCACCATCCAGCGCATTGATAAACCCATAACAATTTGGCCCCAGAATCGGCATGTTCCCCGCCGCGGCAATCAGGGCACTTTGCAAATCGATGCTCGACGCATCCTCAGCTGCGGCCTCGGCAAAACCCGAGGCAAAACAGACCGCACCGCCCGCGCCCAACGTGCTTAGCACTTTCACCGCCTCGATGGTCGCATGCCGGTTGATGCCAATGAAGACCGCATCGGGATGTGTGGGCAGGTCCTCAAGTGTTTTGTAGACGGTAAGCCCTGAAACTTCGCCCCCTTTAGGATGGACCGGCCAGATTGCGCCATCAAATCCAAGGCGCTGGGATTGCCCAATAACCTGAGCGCACCACGCCCCGCCACCTATGACTGCGATGGTTTTGGGCCGAAACAGTCTCGAAAGTTCGCGCATTTTGGGTACCTTCTGACATGGAAGTTTGGTAGACGGCAATTTTAGGGCTAAGCCCCTAAGGCGCGCAGCAGTTCGCGGCTGATAATGTGCCGCTGGATTTCTGATGTCCCATCCCAAATCCGTTCAACCCGTGCATCGCGCCAGAACCGCTCCAGCGGGAAGTCATCCATCAGCCCCATGCCGCCATGCACCTGAATGGCCGCATCTGTCACCCGCGCCAGCATCTCTGAAGCATACAGCTTGGCCGAGGCGATCTCGCGGTTGGCGGGCAGGTCTTTGTCCAGTCGATCCGCTGCCGCCAAGGTCAGCAGGTCAGCCGCGTCAATTTCTGTGATCATGTCGGCAATCTGGAATGAAACACCCTGAAACTTGCCAATCTTCTGACCAAATTGCTCGCGGGTTGCCGCATAGTCGAGCGCATAGTCAAACACCCGCCTCGCGCGCCCAACCGACATCGTCGCGACTGTAATCCGGGTTGCATATAGCCATGTGTTCATGACTTCGAACCCGCCATCAACCGCGCCGAGCACCTGCGCATCGGGCAATCGACAATCATCAAAATCAAGAATCATGTTCTTGTAACCCCGGTGCGAGACGGACTTGTAGCCATCCCGAATGGTGAATCCTGGCGTGCCGCGATCCACCAGAAAGGCAGTAATGCGCTTTTTTGGCCCTTTTGGGGTCTGATCTTCGCCTGTTGCAAGGAAAACAATGATGAAATCAGCGTGATCGGCACCTGAGATGAAATGTTTGGTCCCGTTGACCACCCAATCGCCGCCATCCCGGACGGCGTTGCACTTCATGCCCCGGACGTCTGAGCCAGCACCGGGTTCGGTCATCGCCAATGCATCCATCCGTTCACCACGCACAGCGGGCATCAGATAACGCTCGATCTGCTCATCTTCGCAGGCCATCAGGATATTCTGAGGCCGACCAAAAAAATGGTTCAACGCCATCGATCCGCGCCCCAATTCACGCTCGACAAGTGCAAATTCCAAGTGGTTCAGACCGGCGCAGCCCACACTTTCCGGGAAGTTACAGGCGTAAAACCCCAGCTCAATTGTTTTGCGCTTGATCTCCTCCGCTATCTCTTGCGGTACCTCACCGGTACGCTCGACCAGCTCTTCGTGAGGGTAAATCTCGTTTTCAACAAAAGACCGGACCGTATCCGCGATCATGTGGTGTTCTTCCGCCAGTCCGTAGTGCATTGCTATCTCTTTCTTGCTTTCAACCTGTCGCGCATCCGTGCCTTACCCGCATCTGTACCGTCATGGAATGACCCAAATAATTTGTCCCATGGCACATCCAGATTGCCGTAATTGCATTCGAAATAACGGTGATGCATCTGATGATGGAACATGCCCAGATGCACTCTTTTCTTGTTTCGAAACCACAATCCTTCAAACCCGGTATGTGTCGTGACGGCTAACAGCGCGTAATACATGAGATGAAAGATCACATGCACAGGGTGTGTTGGCAGCACAAAATGGATCAGCACAGTTCCGAAATACATCACATGCTCAATCGGGTGCATAGACAACCCCGACCATGGGCCGACATCGGT
>CBDTVL010000015.1:0-29727 GCA_965363755.1 uncultured Sulfitobacter sp. | reverse complement strand
CAAACGACTATATCGTCAAGGACATTGGCCTGGCCGCTTTTGGCCGCAAGGAATTAGATATTGCCGAGACCGAAATGCCGGGCCTGATGTCCCTGCGCGAGGAATACGGCGAATCCAAACCTCTAAAAGGCGCGCGCATTGCGGGCAGCCTGCACATGACCATTCAGACCGCGGTTCTGATTGAGACGCTGGTTGACCTCGGGGCCGACGTGCGCTGGGCCTCGTGCAACATTTTCTCGACGCAGGATCATGCTGCTGCGGCAATTGCAGAAACCGGAACTCCGGTCTTTGCCATCAAAGGTGAGACACTGGAAGAATACTGGGATTACGCTGACAAGATATTCGATTTCCCGGATGGCACCTGCAACATGATCTTGGATGATGGTGGCGACGCCACATTGTACATTCTGATCGGGGCACGGGTTGAGGCAGGTGAAAATGACCTGATTGCGGTTCCAAAATCCGAAGAAGAGGTGGCGTTGTTCGCCCAGATTCGCAAGCGGATTGCGCAGAGCCCTGGTTGGTTCGCCAAGCAGCGTGAGGCCATTCAGGGTGTTTCCGAGGAAACGACCACTGGCGTGCATCGCCTATATGATCTGAAAAAGCAGGGGCAACTTCCGTTCTCGGCAATCAACGTGAACGACTCGGTCACCAAGTCAAAATTCGACAACAAATACGGCTGCAAAGAGTCGCTGGTTGATGGTATCCGGCGTGCCACGGACACCATGATGGCTGGCAAGGTTGCGGTTGTGATGGGCTATGGCGACGTTGGCAAAGGTTCTGCCGCATCGCTGTCGGGCGCAGGCGCACGTGTGAAGGTGACAGAAGTTGACCCGATCTGCGCCCTGCAAGCAGCCATGGACGGGTTTGAAGTTGTTTTGCTGGAAGATGTTGTCGATTCTGCGGATATCTTCATTACCACGACCGGCAACAAAGACGTTATCCGCATCGAGCATATGCGTGAAATGAAAGACATGGCGATTGTTGGCAACATTGGCCACTTCGACAATGAAATTCAGGTCGCTGCGTTGAAGAACCACAAGTGGACCAACATCAAAGAACAAGTGGATATGATCGAGATGCCAAACGGCCATCGCCTGATCCTGCTGTCCGAGGGTCGATTGTTGAACCTTGGTAATGCCACCGGCCATCCCTCTTTTGTTATGTCTGCGTCGTTCACCAATCAGGTATTGGCTCAGATCGAGTTGTGGACCAAAGGCGACGAGTATGACAATGACGTCTATATTCTGCCCAAACATCTGGACGAAAAAGTCGCGCGGCTTCACCTTGATCGGATTGGCGTCAAGCTGACCGAGCTGGATGCCGAACAAGCCGCCTATATTGGTGTGAAACCCGAAGGCCCCTTCAAGCCAGAGCACTACCGCTACTGATCAGGTTTGCACGACTTAGAATCAAAAGCCGTGCAATGGCCTTGCGCGGTTTTTTTGATTTCTGCTCGAAAAGATCACCTTGCCGCAGCTTGTTGCCAACGACACGCGAATAATTCAGCGCTTTTTTGCTCACCACAATCATCAATAGGGTCCTGAAACGGGCGCTATATTCTTATTCGCATCCTTGTTCCAAGGGCTGAATATCGGGCAGAGTAGTGTTAACGGACATCGAGGGGAAGCGGCGTCAATTTTTCCCTTTGTGGAGGCTCAATTAGCCAGTATTCTCTTGATCAGTGCCAACGGGGCTTGGCCAGAATTCATAAAGGGAGACATCAAATGGGCAAACGCGATGATCTGATTGCGCAATATGCAGACGATTTGAAGAACAAATGCGGCATGACGCCGGACATGGACCTTTTGACAAAGGTAACAATCGGCTGTGGCCCCGCAATCTATAACGCGGATGCATCCACCGTGGCTGGATCGCAAGCAAGCGAACTTGAAACGGTCAAAGAGAATTTCCTGATCAAGAAACTTGGCCTGAAGGATGGTCCAGAATTGATGGAGGGCATCAATAAAGCGCTGCAAACTTATGGCCAGTCTGAGCGCAACAAATATCGCGCGGTTGTCTATTACATGCTGACCAAACATTTCGGCAAAGACTCAGCGTACAGTTAATCTATACCACTCACGAAATGACGCCCGCATGGTTAAGCGGGCGTTTTTTTATTGACTGGCATTTAAGGTACTTGGAATTTGCGTCAAAGCCGAAGGTTTGGTAGAAATATGTATCAGGCCAGTACGGCCAGAACCAAATTTCGATACACGTGTGGTGGCCTTAGGGAGCACGTGGGGTACGAAGGGTTCTGGCGGTTTCGCTGGGACCCTTCGTTGTATTTTCAGGCTCTGTATTTGCTAAAACAGCGTCAACACCAGACCGATCACGGTGCATCCAAGAGTAGCATACCCGCCATCAATCAGCAGTAATTTGCGTGGCTTGCCGTTAAATCCGTAGAAGGTCGCGATCCAGGGTGTGACCAGAAACAATCCGATCCCAAAGCCCGCGACAATCCCCTTGACGACAGTGTCGATGCCGCTGAGTACAAACATGTGGCGCATCATACCGGCGACGATGATCGAAGCCAGTAGACTGGTGATGTAGGGCACCGGATCTGAGCGGTTCGCCGGCTGCTGCCTGCTGGCGTCCAATTCGACGCCCGATGCTGTCATCCAGGGCTTGGCCAGGCTCATGTACCATATTGCGCCAAAGCCAAAAGATGCGAGGCCAGCGACGACGATTTTGACAAATTCCATGACAACACTCTCCTATTGTGAGGAGATTCTGCCTGACTTTTAGGCACCCGACTAGAGAGAAACCTGACCCAATGCGCAGACAATTTCCCACTCTGCACCTGTAACGGGCTGTACCGACAGGCGAGAATTACGCACCAGAGCCATATCGTCCAGCCGTCCATCTGTCTTGATTATCTCAAGCGTTACAGGTGAATTGAACGGCGCCACAGCTTTGATATCAACACATTCCCAGCGCGGATCGTCGATTGTGCTGTCGGGATGGACCTCGGCAATCACTTCGACAATGCCAACAACCGCTTTCTCGGTTTGAGAGTGGTAAAAGAATCCGCGGTCGCCCACGGCCATTTGCCGCATGAAATTGCGCGCCTGATAGTTGCGCACGCCGTCCCACTCTTCGCCAGAATCGCCTTTGGCAACCTGATCATCCCAGCTCCACGTGCTGGGCTCGGATTTGAACAACCAATAAGGCATCAGCCGATCACCTTGTTCCAGTGAATCAGTTCGACATCCTGAAACAATCCAGCTTTGGCATATGGATCATTTGCTGCCCAGTCCCGGGCGGCCACCATGTCTTCCAGATCCAGAGCAACAAGCGACCCGATCATATCTCCACTGGCGTTCAGCAGCGGGCCTGCGTGTAGTACCACACCGGTCGCATCGATATAGGCCAGATGTGCGGCACGATTGTCTTTGCGAACTTGCAATGCACCGTCTTTGTCGCGGGCGATCAGGGCTATCAGCATGTCATTCCTCCTTTAGCGGACGCGCCAGCAAATGCGCCATTGCGTCCTGAATTAATATCTTCTGATCGAGTAATTGAACAACCACGTCTGTGATCGGCATGTCAATCTTAAGCGCTTTTGCAGTCCCAAGGACTGCCCGGGCGGTCGCCGCGCCTTCGACCGTGATCGCAGGGTTGAATGCGGTCTGACGCCCCAGAGACAGGCCTAGTTGATAGTTGCGCGATTGCTCGGATGTGCAGGTTAACGCAAGATCGCCGAAGCCGGAAAGCCCGGATAGCGTATTTGGATCAGCTCCTAAAGCATGAGCCATACGTTGCATCTCGGCATATCCGCGGGTCATCAATGCGGCGCGGGCGCTGTCGCCCAATCCGGCTCCGATTGTTGCGCCACAGGCAATAGCAACAACGTTCTTCAGGGCGCCGCCTAGTTCTGCCCCGATGGTGTCGCTGGTGCGATAGAGCCGGATATTTGGCGTTGTCAAGGTTTTTTGCAGGTCTTCGCAGGTTGTTGTGTCTGCGCAGGCCAGCGTAAGGGCAGTGGGCAGTCCGGTTGCGATATCGCCAGCAAAGCTGGGGCCGGTTAGAATCGCAGCCCTCGCAGTGGGGATTTCTTCCTGAATGATCTGAACCGGGCCTTTGCCAGTGTTCAACTCCATGCCCTTGCAACACGCCACAAGGGTCTTGTTTGCAAGCGCTGGGCGATGTTGGTGCAGGACGCCGCGCAATTGCTGAAGGGGGACAGCCAGAAGAATCACGTCATGTTGCGAAACCAAGTCGAAATTCGCCGTTGGTGTCAGCAGGTCCGGAAACTGCGCTCCGGGCAGGCGAAGGGCATTCTGCTGCGTCTTTTGCATGTTTGCGGCGTGATCCGCGTCGCGGGCCCAGAGAACGGCAGGCTGGGAACGCGCCAAAGATATCGCAAGGGCGGTGCCAAACGCGCCTGAACCAATGACACCGACAGTCATGCCTTTGCGCCTTTTTTGCCGCTGCCCAACATTGCGGGGCTTGCCGTGTCCAGCGGCCAGCGCGGGCGGGCGGACAATGTCAGATCATCACGATGGCCGATCCGGAACAGCTCAATGCCTGCATAGGCAATCATCGCGGCATTGTCCGTGCACAAGGCCAGTGGCGGCGCAACGAATTGCACGCCCACTTCTTCCAAAACAGTCTCTAGTGCGGCGCGAATGGCCGAATTTGCGGCAACCCCGCCTGCAATAGCGAATGTTGGTGTCGCCGGTGCGGCCTCAAGATAAAGCCCAAGCGCCCGCCGTGTCTTGCTGGCCAGAACATCAGCAACTGCCATCTGAAACCCCGCACAAAGATCGGCGCGATCGTTGCGGGACAGGCCGCCTTTGCTGGCGATAACCTGATCTCGCGTGCGCAATAGCGCGGTCTTCAAGCCGGAAAACGACAAGTTGCAATCTGGACGCCCTAGCAACGGGCGCGGAAAGATAAAACGCCTGGGGTCGCCAGTGCGTGCCGCGACCTCAACCGAGGGGCCGCCCGGTTGTGGCAACCCGAGGAGACGCGCGGTTTTGTCAAAAGCTTCGCCGGGTGCGTCGTCAATTGTTCCACCTAGTCGGCGAAACTGGTCAGGGCCCTGCACGATCAGGAACTGACAGTGGCCACCTGACACTAGAAGCATGAGATAAGGGTATGGAATTTGATCCGTCAGGCGGGGCGTCAGCGCGTGCCCTGCGAGGTGATTCACCCCAATCAAAGGGAGGCCGGTTGCGGCAACCAATCCTTTGGCGCACATCACGCCGGATAATACGCCGCCGATCAGGCCGGGCCCGGCAGTAACGGCAATCCCATCCAGATCAGCCAGTGTTAGAGACGCATTTGTCAACGATTCGGCGATGCAAACATCCAGTTTCTCGGCGTGCGCACGGGCGGCGATTTCAGGTACAACGCCGCCAAAGTCGCCGTGCAGATCAGTCTGACCGTGCACAACAGACGACAGTATCGAGGCGACTCCGTCGGGACCCTGACGCACAACGGCGGCCGCTGTATCATCACAGCTGCTCTCAATGCCCAGAATAGTCAGCACATTTGCCATCGCGTTGATCCGTTCAGATGCGTTGCAAGCCCTTGGATGCGCAGGTAACACTGTCAACGATGGCAAACAATCCCGGGCTGACCCATGCACGCGCCAGTTCCCACACTGCTTCTGACCCGACCGAAGGCCGCGTCAGAACGCTTTGCTGCTTTGATAAAAAGTAGAATTGGGGATCGCGTGGCGATTTGCACGTCTCCATTGATGGAAATTCGGGCGTCGACGGATCCAATTGACGTTGGCGATGCAAAAGGCCTGATTATCACGTCTATGCACGGTGTGCTGGTGGCATCGGCCGCGACGACGCGCCGCGACCTGCCGATGTTTTGCGTTGGCCGGGCGACCTGCCAAGCTGCGGTGGATGCGGGCTGGACTGCAGTTATGGCAGGGCACACCGCAGATAGCTTGGTGGATGGTATTCTGGCCGTTGCGCCGGAGGGTCCACTGCTTCATCTTCGGGGCAGCCACAGTTATGGCGACGTTGCCGGACGGCTTTCAATGGCGCACATACCGACGTCGGATCGCATTGTGTATGATCAGGCGCTGTTCGATCTGAGCGACGAAGCCAAAGATTTGCTTTTGGGGGAAACCCCTGTGATTGTTCCGCTATTTTCACAACGCAGTGCCGCGCAGTTTGAAAAGCAGGCGCAGGGGAGCGCGCCGCTTCATTTTGTCGCGCTCAGCCACGCTGTTGCAGCCGAAATCAGCGCAGAAAGCCTGATTGCTGCGCAACCCGATGCGCGTGCCATGGCTGAAACAATAGAAAAACTGGTTAATCAGGTCTGTCGGGTTGAGGGAGATCAGACAGCGCAGTAAGGTCGGCTATACTGCCGGGGCAGTCATGACGAGAATCGAAGAAGGTGGTGGGTGGTGGCAAAGGCGACAAAATCGACAAAAGACGTCAAACCCAAAGCTGAAGATGTGCCGGATCAGAGCACGGATGTTTTGGCCGACGCGTTAGGGACTGCTCGGGATGAAGAAACCGATATCGCCCCTGAAGATGAACTGAAGACAGATGAACCGGAGGCGGAACCGGTAGAAAGCAATTCGGACACAATAGCAGAAGAGTCCGATGCTGAACGCAAAAACCCGGATCTTCTGGTGGAACAAACGACAGTAAGTGCACCCGAAAAGAAGTCTGGTTTCATGCCGGTCTTTCTGGGTGGCCTTGTGGCGGCTTTATTGGGATTTGGCGCTGCCAGAACTGAGATATTTGATTCGATGTTGCCGGACAGTTGGCAATTGGTGAGAGGGGCGGAGGTGCACGCCTTGTCCGCCCGCGTGGATGGTCAGACGCAGGATGTCGCCAACCTAAGTGATCAAGTGGCCAGTATGGCGGTACCAGACATGACACCGCTTGAAACTGGTATTGCAGGAAACTCTGCTTCACTAGTATCAATTCAGGCAATGTTAGGGTCGCTTTCGACAGAAATCGCTGCTGTGGATGCCCGCCTGACCACATTGGAAAAACAGCCCATTTCGCAAGGCGTATCCCAAGCCGCAATTGATGCCTACGAACGTGAGTTGCAGGATATACAGTCCGCAGTTGCGACCCAACGCAGCGAGATTGAATCACTTTTGACGGATGCACAGGCGATGGAGCAGAATGCGGAATTGACCGCGCAGGACGCACTGGCTCGAGCGGCGTTAACGCGGGTTCTGTCCGCGATCGACAGCGGAGCGCCGTTTGATGCGGCGCTTGATGATCTGGTTTCAGTCACTGGAATGACACCGCCCGAAGGGCTGATCGCGGTTGCGCAACGCGGCGTAACGCCATTGATACAGTTGCAGGATCGGTTTCCTGAAGCCGCCCGTGCAGCATTGTTGGCGGCTCGACTGGATGATCCAGATGCAGATAACGGCGTTGTCGCGTTTTTCAGTCGACAATTGGGCGCGCGATCTGTGGCCCCGCGGGAAGGATCTGATCCGGATGCGGTTCTGTCGCGTGCGGAGGCCTCGCTGAATGAGGGCCGGTTGAACGACGCTCTCGCGGAGATTGAAACGTTACCTCCCGCAGCCACGACTGCTTTGTCCGATTGGGTTGCGATGGCGGAGGCGCGTCGGGCGGCGCAGGATGCAGCAGAAACATTGGCGCAAAGCCTGAACAGTAATTAAGGGTCCCATCATGCTTTGGTCATTGATAAAGATTGTCCTGTTTGTTGTCATTGTTGCGGCCCTGACCCTTGGCGCCCGATTTCTGTTGGAAGCCAATGGCGGGATTCAGATCACCGTTGCCGGTACCGAATACACTCTGGAGCCGCTTCAGTCGGTGATCGCAGCGATCGTGCTGGTTGTTGCGGTCTGGGTTTTCCTGAAGCTGATGTCATTGCTGGTTGCCGTCTGGCGCTTTTTGAATGGGGATGAGACTGCTATCTCCCGGTATTTCGACCGCAATCGCGAACGAAAAGGCTATAAAGCTCTTTCGGAAGGCATGATGGCCCTAGCCTCGGGTGAGGCGCGTCTGGCGATGTCAAAGGCTGATAAGGCGGCCAAGTATCTTGCCAAACCGGAACTGACAAACTTGCTGACAGCGCAGGCTGCCGAAATGGCAGGCGACACCAAGAAAGCCGAACAGGTTTATAAAAAGTTGGTCGTCAATGATGCCACCCGATTCGTCGGTGTGCGCGGCATTATGAAGCAAAAATTGGCAAGCGGTGATACTGACACCGCACTGAAGCTGGCCGAAACAGCGTTTGCTCTGAAACCACGCCATGAAGAGACACAGGATGTTTTGCTCAAGCTTCAGGCAGGCAAGCAGGATTGGACGGGCGCGCGCAAAACGCTGAGCGCGAAGCTGAAACACGGCAGCCTGCCGCGAGATGTCCACAAGCGGCGTGATGCGGTGCTGGCCCTTTCTGAAGCGAAAGATATTATTGCCGAAGGCAATTCAATTGAGGTGCGTGAGGCTGCAATTGCTGCCTACCGTATGTCACCCGATCTTATTCCAGCCGCTGTGATGGCGGCGCGGGGCTATGTTGAACAAGGTAAACTGCGTTTTGCAACGCGTGTGTTGAAGAAAGCATGGGGGGTGCAGCCGCATCCTGATCTGGCTGCCGCGTTCGCCGCAATTGCGCCTGACGAAACCCCCGCCACCCGGATCAAACGGTTTGCGCCATTGCTCAAACAGAATCCTGATCATCCTGAGTCTCGTATGCTTTTGGCAGAACTCAATATCGCGGCTGAAGATTTTCCAGAGGCGCGCCGGGCGCTGGGCGATCTGGTGGAAACCGCGCCTGATGCCCGCTCTGTCACGATCATGGCAGCGATCGAGCGCGGCGAAGGCGCCTCTGATGCGGTTGTGCGCGGCTGGCTGGCCCGGGCATTGAGTGTGCCCCGTGGTCCGCATTGGGTTTGCGACAATTGCCAGCATATTCATGGCGAATGGGGCCCCACGTGCGAGAATTGCCATAGCTTCGATACGCTCAGCTGGAAGACTCCGCCGATGACCGAGATCGTGTCGCCCTCTGGGTTGCAGATGTTGCCGTTGATTGTGGGGAACCTCGACGAAAAAGAGGAGGATCATACACTCGATGAACCCGTCGACGCCGACGAGGCCGACATACCGGATGCAGAACTGGTCGATGAACCTGTTGAAGTGCTGGCGGAAGAAGTCACGAAATAAGGGTTCTGGGCCCGCCGGAAAAATAGAGATATTTATAACTGTTAAGCAGTCGGTAATGCCCGGTCTGCTACTCCTGCCTTTGGGTGAATAGAAGGCGGTGGAGATGAGTGCGCAGAGTAATGTTGCGCCAGTCATCATCAAGAGAAAGAAAGTTATCAAAGGCGGCGGGCATCATGGTGGTGCTTGGAAAGTCGCCATTTTGCATTTCCTTTAGAAGTCAGGCGCTTTTGCGCCAACTGGTTTCCCGCCCCTTTGGGCGACTGAATTGTCGTTCTGACGCGTGCAATCAGCGGAAACCCCGGCGATGCGCCACCCGATTTCGGATGCTCGGACAGCATGACCAAAGACGGGCTAATGGAGTCTTAAAGCGCTAAGTTCAATTATGTGGGATTTGAGTCAACTGGACGATCAGGCTCGTTTTTCAACCGACGACACAATCGGAGCGGTAATTTTCTTCCGTTCGCCATGTGCATCATATGTATCCAGCGACTTGCGGATATTGCGAAGCGTTGACAGGCGCCGAGCGACTGTCCGGATTCCTTCCAGCGCATTGTCAAGCAAGGCCTGGTTGCGGGCTACTTTTCTTTGCAGATCGGCCATTTCATCGGGTTGCGCGATGTCTGAAGAGTTCAGTTGGTCCACCAATTCTTCTTTGCGGTTAAGGAATTCGCCAATTTGATCCAAATTGCCGTTGATCAGGGCGGTGCGTTCCTGCTCGAGCAATTCTTCAAGGGAGTCGAGTGTGTCTTGAAACGTTACTTCGGTCATTTTGACTGTTCCTTTAAAGCTTCGAATAAGGATTCCGCCAACCCAATTCCGCCGGCCTGTACCATTTTTTCTGCCTGAGCATTGCGCAGGAAAGAGGCAAACTGATCTTCACCAGAGCCGCCCCCAAATGCTTCTCGCGACTCGCCCAAACCAGCGGATTTCAGCATTTCCGCAAGAAAGGCTGCTTCGAGTTTGTTCGCCGCATCATGCAACGCAGCCTCTTTGCGCTGAAGCGTACTGATCGGGTGTTGCGAAACTGGTGTGATGGGGTCAGCCATTTAATGCCTCGAATTGTGCGAATTAATCCGAGAGTGCACCCAAAGCAGTAAAGAACTGGTAACTAAGCAAATGCATACTGTGCCGATCTGAGGAAGAAGTCCTGGAGGCAGAATGCAGCCCATATTACAGCTTGGCGATGTCGCATTTGTGCGACCGTCAATCACCACAGACGGCGTCGAAAACCACGACTTGGCTAGGGATTTAACGCTTCCAGACCTTTTCGCTTCTTTTGTCGGCGACCTATTAGGTGACGCAGAACCCGAAAATATGGCGGAAGAGGCCGCTCCTGATGAGGCGTCTGTTGAGCCAGACTCCGACATGCAAGAAGTTCACCAGCAAAGTGACGCAAGTTCGAAATCAGAGCACCACCAGAAAAGTGAGGCAATTCCGAAATCAGACGACCCCCGATCCACGGATGCAGTTTTGGTGGCGCATGAAGCAAAGAGTTCGGTAACCGTTCTATCTCACGAGACTGAGGTCCCGCTAGATGCCGAGCGAAACAATCTTGCGTCTCGGGCTAGACCAGATACGCAAAATGACGCCTGGCAAACAGAACCTACCTTGCGGGGCGCAGCGGCGACACCACACCCCATTCAGCTGGGGCCGGGTACAGCTAGGTCGGCTGCAACGCCCGACATCAAGCCGGGCCGGCAGGGACAGGAGTCGCATCTCGATCAGGTGCGTCCTTTTGCTGAGTCAGCGGCCCCGATTCTCGAGGTTGGCGCTCTGTCATCTCCGCAAAAGCCGGTTTCAGCCATTCAAGCGGCAGTGGAACTCCCACTGGCTGATGTGTCCAAAAGGCCGCCTGAACCGCGGCGCGTTGAGGTAACGGCTCAAATATTTCGGGCAGACTTTTCGGCCCCTCAATCAGGTTTTGCCGTGCCTTCTGCCCCCGTATCTGCCTCCGATGCCGTACCTGGCCCTCAGGTCGCGTTAGCATCATCCCCGCAATTCAGGGGCCCGCCGCTTCAAACATCTGTCGAATCGATTATGAGTACTAAACAGGAAGTGCCGCCTGCGTCCGACCGTATTGGTATCTCACCGCCAAGCCCGGCAGCACAGGCTTCGACGCCTCTGACCGATAGCGCTACGCGCCAATTCCTTCCCCCCGAACCGCGGTTTGCGCTGCGGAATTCGCGCGCACCAGCCAGCACTGAGATCAAATCCGCGTTGGACCTCACGACATCTAAGTCTGAAATTGACGCGCCACAAACTGCAAAAAAACTCCCGACCGAAGGGCAGGCGCTTGCGCCTGTCTTGACCACCGGGCCGGTGAGCATGGGTCAAACAACCAAGACAAATCTCGAGCTTGAAGAGAGTTTGCGTGCTGGTTTGACCACGGCCACAGAGCATCACATTCAAAGTAGTGCGTCAGGTGCAATCTATCGGAATACGCCGGTGCAGCCAGATGAACTTCCGCGCCTTATTGCCCGCCAGCTCGCGGATATCAGTCAGCGAATGCCGGATCGTCCTGTCGAGGTGGCGCTAAACCCCGAGGAACTCGGTCGGGTACGCATGTCAATCTCAGCCCATGAGTCGGGGATAACAATGGCTCTTCTTGTGGAGCGGCCTGAAACGTTGGACTTGATGCGGCGGCATATCGATCAGTTGACGCAAGAATTTCATGCACTTGGGTTTGAGGATGTCAGGTTTTTGTTTTCGCAAAACAGCAAGTCTGATGGCAGCGGTTCAGATCCAATGAAACAAAACCCCTCTGCACATACGGAAGATCCAGCCGCAGAGGCTGCAATTCAACTTTCTCTTAGCCCATCCGCCGGGCTGGATATGCGGCTTTAAGGAGCGATTCATGCCGACCAACTTAGTGACGACCCCAATAGCTGGAACAGGCAATACACCGACGGCCACACAGAGCGGCCCGGTCATATCGTCGGACTTTGAAACCTTCCTGAAGATGCTGACGGCACAAGCCCAGTATCAGGACCCGCTTGACCCGATAGATTCGTCACAATACGCCTCCCAGCTGGCACAGTTCTCTGCTGTGGAGCAGCAGGTGCTCAGCAATGATTTACTGACTGCTTTGGTTGATCAGATGGGCACGACCAACATGGCTCAGCTGGCCGGCTGGGTTGGTATGGATGCCCGCAGCACGGCGCCGGTGTCATTTGATGGCAGTCCTGTCACGCTGCAGGCCAGCCCAATGCTTATTGCCGATCAGGCATTTATGGTCGTGCGCAACGCGGCCGGAAATGAAGTGCAACGCAGTGCCATTCCGGTATCCACCGGCCCGGTGGAATGGGCCGGCGTTGGCGACAACGGCGCTCCGTTCCCACTTGGCGTCTACAGTTTTGAGGTCGAAAGCTTTGCTGGAGGCGAATTGGTGCTGTCAGACCCCGTTGAGACTTATGCGCGAATTGTCGAGGCACGAAATAACAGCAACGGACAAACTGAATTGATCCTGCAGGGCGGTCAGTCAGTGTTGCCTGACGAGATAACCGCCCTGCGCGCGCCGAGCTAACCACAGATTTTCCCAGCAATGACAAGTTAGGGCGGGTTAGGCCTTTGGGGCATAGTCCTGTCGTCCGATCGAGACGTAGGCGGAAAACCCTGCCCGCTTGGCATCTTTTTCCGAATATATGTTGCGCAGGTCCGCCATTGTCGGCGTCGCCATTCCTTCGGCCAGACGTTCGAGGTCAAGGGCACGAAACTCGTTCCACTCGGTTAACAGGACGACACAATCAGCATTTTGAGCGGCTTCATAGGCATCTTCGACCCAACTCACACCGGGCAAAAGCGCCTCACCTTCACGATGCCCCTGTGGATCAACGACGCGGACTTTGGCCCCTGATCCAACCAGCGCTGGCACAATGGTGAGCGAGGGGGCATCACGCATATCGTCCGTATTGGGTTTGAATGTGACGCCGAGAACGGCAATGGTTTTGCCATTCACCGAACCTCCGCACAAATCCATAATCTTGGTCGTCATGCGACGCTTGATCTCTTCGTTGACCTTGATCACTGTTTCAGTCAGCTGCATCGGCATCGCATGTTCTTGTCCAATTCGCGCCAGTGCCTGCGTATCTTTAGGAAAACACGAGCCGCCATACCCGGGGCCAGCATGCAGAAATTTATTGCCGATCCGACCGTCCAGCCCCATGCCCTTGGACACCATTTTGACGTCTGCCCCGGTGCGTTCGCACAAGGCGGCGATTTCGTTGATGAAGGTAATCTTTGTCGCCAGAAACGCATTGGCTGCGTATTTGATCATTTCAGCGCTTTCCAGATCGGTGGTCATGATCGGAAAGTCGCGCAGATATAGCGGGCGGTAGATTTGCGCCATCACGTCTGCGGCTTTTTCGTTTTGCACGCCTACAACAATGCGATCCGGGCGCATGAAATCATCTATTGCGGCCCCTTCGCGCAAGAATTCCGGATTTGAGGCAACGTCGAAAGCTGCATCTGGGCGTGCCTTTGTGATGACCTGTTTGACTTGCCGGTTTGTGCCCAGCGGCACGGTGGATTTAGTCACAACAACGGCATAACCGGTCAGTGCGTGGGCGACCTCTTCCGCGGCAGCCATCACATAGGTCAGATCCGCGTGACCATCACCACGCCGGGTTGGCGTACCCACGGCGATAAATACGGCATCTGCCCTATCTACTGCCGTTGCAAGCTCGCCGGAAAACGACAGCCGGCCAGCCGCAACATTTTTGGCCATCAGCTCTTTTAAGCCGGGTTCGTATATTGGAACTTCACCATGATTTAGGGTTTCGATTTTACGGGGGTCTTTATCAACGCAGACAACATCGTGCCCGAAGTCGGAAAAACAAACGCCAGAGACCAGGCCAACATAGCCTGTACCGATCATTGCTATCTTCATCTACTTACCCCTTAAGTCGCGCGTTGCTCATGGGGATGGGCGAAGCGCTGGTATCTGTCAACTGATGCCCGCAACTGCACACAAAATCTGCGGATCAGCGATGATAGTTGGCCACAAAAAATGCGGTTTTGGATGCAATCAGAATGCGAAGCCTACAAATCAGCCAACATGAAGCCAGCGTAAGCCGGTAACATGAGTGCTCTGCGTGAAAGTCCAAGAGGGAACTGCTGCATCTGCTTTTGCATGACCGAGGGAACGTTTGCGAACCCTAGCACCGAATCGGCTAGCTTTTTGCCGGCGTAACTGCCCATCGCGACACCGTTTCCATGGTATGCAAGTCCGGCAAAAACATCCGGCATGTTTGGAACCGGCCCAACAAACGGTACGAGCCTGCGTGCTAGGCACACCATTCCGGACCAACTGTTGGTTGTTTCCACTCGCTTCCACGCGGGGAATAGTTTTTCAAAGTCTTGCCTGTTGCGACGGTCGGAACGTACGTCTGCGGTATCGCTGGACCGAAGCCCGCCACGCATTCCGAACAGAAACCGGCGATTTGGCATCAGTCGGAAGTAATGCAGCAGATTGCGCGTATCATAACACATCTGATGTGAGGTCCAGCCTTGGGCGGCCAGTTCGGCGTCGGTTAATGGTCGTGTCACAATCACATTGGATTGCGTTGGCAGGTATCGGCCTGATAGCCAGTCCGGAAGATCGTCGCTCGAGTAGCCGTTTGTCGCGACGATCACTTTGGAGGCGTGCAAATGCCCCGTCGGCATTGCCAGTGTGTAGCCGTTTGTCGATTTGGCGATTCCGGTCACCGGGCTTTGTTGAAATAGCGCAGCGCCTGCTTCGGCTGCGGCGCTGGCCAAACCAGTGACGTACTTGCGCGGGTTCAAGGCGAATCCAATTGGGGTCGTAAGGGCGCCATAAAACCGCCCCGCCATGCCATTTTCGCCCATTTCGTTTTTCTCAATCAACGTCGGCATGACACCATAAGATTGCTCAATCGTTTCAGCTTGGTGGCGAAGGTTTTCCATATCCCGGGCGCGATGCGCAACCACAGTCTCGCCATCTGAATGTGTATCCGCATCAATGCCCAATCGGCCAAGCAGATCTGCCACCAGATCTACCGCATCTTTCTCGGCCCTTTGATACTCCTGTGCGGCCTCAGTGCCATATTTCTGGACCATCTGACGGTGGTCTAGCTTGGCGCCACCAAGACAACAAAACCCGCCGTTTCGCCCTGAGGCACCCCAGCCTGGAGCCTCTGCGTCAAGAACTGCCACGGAAACGCCGGCTTCGGCCAGATGTAGGGCTGCAGACAATCCGGTAAAACCGGCGCCGACAATGGCGACATCGACAGCCGGGCCTGTATCAAAAACTGGCCATTCTGGCGCATCGCAGGTTTCATCCCACCAGCATCCGCGGCGCGGTCCGGGGCCATAGGTGTGCTCAGGGTAGATGCGTTTCATGCGACGCGTGCGGCGGCCTGCTCATCGCGTTGCTGGCGTACACTGGCGCTTTTTGAAACAAGCGACGCTATGATCACTCCGAGCGTCACAATTGCGATCATGATTGTCGAAAGCGCGTTGATCTCAGGGCTGACACCCAGCCTCACAGCGCTGAATATCTTGATCGGCAGGGTCGTCGCGCCCGGTCCAGATGTGAACGAGGCGATGACCAGATCGTCCAGCGACAATGTAAAAGCCAGCAGCCAGCCAGAAATAACCGCGGGCGCGATAATGGGCAACGTCACAAGGCGGAAGGCGTCAAATCCAGAACAGCCAAGATCAAGTGCGGCCTCTTCCAGAGATTGATCAAAGGTCATAAGGCGCGAGGAGACGACGACAGAAACATAACACATCGAAAACGTGGTATGAGCCAGAACAATTGTCAGTATGCCGCGGTCAAGCCCAATGCCAATGAATAGCAGCAGAAGAGAAAGACCAGTGATGACTTCGGGCATAACCAACGGCGCATAGATCATACCGGAAAACACCGTACGACCCGCAAAACGGCCTCCACGTACAAGCACATAGGCAGCCATTGTCCCGAGTATTGTGGCAAAGGTCGACGACAAGACAGCGACCTTTATTGTGACCCAGGCCGCGTTCAGGAAGGATTCGTTGTGCATCAGTTCGCCGTACCATTTGGTCGAGAACCCGGCCCAGACTGTCACCAGCTTGCTCTCATTGAAACTGAAGATGATCAGGATCAGCATCGGTACATATAAGAACGCAAAACCCAGCGTGAGTGCGGTTACATTGAACCAGGACAGACGGTTCATAGCTCTGCCTCCGACTGTTTTTGCTGGTTCCGCTGGAACAAGACGATCGGAATGATCAGGATCAGGAGGAGGACAACCGCTACCGCACTGGCGACGGGCCAATCGCGATTGCTAAAGAATTCTTCCCATAAAACCTTGCCAATCATGAGCGTTTGCGACCCGCCCAGCAATGAGGGAATGACAAACTCGCCCAGCGCTGGGATGAACACAAGAAAACATCCTGCGATGATCCCGTTCTTGGATAGCGGAACGGTGACCAGCCAAAAGGCTTTCAGGCGTGAACAGCCCAAATCTTCGGCAGCTTCGATCAATGAACCATCCAGCCGATCCAGCGCCGAGTAGATCGGCAGGATCATGAATGGGAGATAGGTGTAAACGATGCCGATATAGACGGCGATGTTAGTGTTGAGAATGGTCAGTGGAGAATCGATGATTCCGATCCACAAGAGGAATTGGTTGAGGAAACCTTCCTGACTCAAAATCCCCATCCATGCATAAACCCGAATCAGAAAACTGGTCCAAAACGGCAAGATCACCAGCATCATCAGCGTCGCGCGCCATTCCTGTGGAGCACGGGCCATTGCATAGGCAATCGGATAGCCAATCAGCAGGGTAAAGAACGTCGAGAATATCGCGATTTGTAAGCTGCTCAGATAAGCCCGCCAATAGAGATCATCCGACGTCAGAAACGCGAAGTTCTCGATGTCCAACTGTGCGAAAAAGGCGCCGAAACCTTCGCTCCAGTCAAATGTCGGCGTGTAGGGGGGAATCGCGAGCGCAGTGTCAGAGAGCGAGATCTTTAAGACAATTAGAAACGGGACAAGGAAAAGCGCCAGCAGCCAGAAGTAGGGGATAGCGATGAGGGCAAAGCGGCGCATCGCGTTACTGATCCAACAGGACGCCAGCAGTGGCGGTCCATGAAATCCACACCGGGTCGTCCCATGTGAAACTGCGCCGGGCAATACGCCTTGTATTGGCGGTCTGAGCCTTGATCACATCGCCAGTGGGCAATTCAACATGATAGGTCGACAGGTTGCCCAAATAGGCGATGTCCAGAATCTTGCCTTGGACGACATTGTCTACGCCCTCAGGCTTGTCTGCGGAAATGGCTACTTTTTCGGGCCTGATTGCCAAATGGCATTCCTGACCTTCGGTCAATGGCAATGCGGAAGCGGCATTAAGCGGGGCAAGTGTATCCTTCCACTTGAGGTGGAACATTTCTTTTCCTGCCGGGCTTGCTGTGCCTTTGATAATGTTCACGTCTCCGATGAAATCAGCAACATAGACAGAATTGGGCGTTTCATAAATTCGGTCCGGGGTCGCAACCTGAATGACCCGGCCTTCGTCCATGACCGCGACGCGGCTGGCCACTGTCATGGCCTCTTCTTGATCGTGGGTAACGATCACAAAGGTCGTGCCGGTTTTTTCCTGAATATCCATCAGCTCGAACTGGGTGTCCTGGCGCAATTTTTTGTCCAAGGCACCCAGGGGTTCATCAAGAAGCAGTAGTTTTGGCGCCTTTGCCAAAGATCGGGCAAGCGCCACGCGCTGACGCTGTCCTCCGGATATCTGGTGCGGCTTGCGCTGGGCAAACTTCTCAAGTCGGGTCAGTTTGAGCATTTCATCGACCCGGGCGACAATGTCGTTTTTCGGCATGGTGCCGCGACGCAGGCCAAACGCAATATTTTCGAAAATAGTGAGATGGGGAAACAGCGCATAAGACTGGAACATCATGTTCACCGCGCGTTTATTAGGTGGAATCGGTCCAATATCCTGGCCTGCCAGCATGATTGCGCCTTCGGTCGGGGTTTCAAAGCCAGCCAACATTCGCATTAGCGTGGTTTTCCCGCATCCAGACGGGCCAAGAAGAGCAAAGAACTCCTCTTCAAAAATATCCAGTGTCAGATTGTCGATCGCGGTAAAAGTACCAAACCGCTTGGTGACATTCTCAAACCGGATAAGAGGAGGTTCGTTTGGATTGTCCCAAGGTGCAAATATAGTGTTGTTCATCTTTGTCCCCAGCGGCTGTCAGTGGCAGGCGCTTCTTTTGTCGCCTGCCACGTTGTCATCAGTCCCAATCAGGTGCCGGATTTTACCTTGGTCCACAGCCGGGTCACGACACGCTGCACTTTTGACGAATAGGGGGACTTTGTGTAGAGGTTCTTGACCGTTTCCGCATCCGGATAGATCGCGGTATCGCCGATCACGTCCTCTTCAAGAAACTCCTGGCTCGCCTGATTGCCATTGGCGAAGTAGACGTAGTTCGACGCGGCGGCCATATTCTGAGGATCCATGATGAAATTCAGAAAGACATGTGCAGCTTCCGGATTCGGAGCGTCCACTGGAATCGCCATTTGGTCAAACCACATCAGCGAACCTTCATTGAAGGCGTTGTAGGCGATTTCGACACCATTCCCGGCTTCGTCAGCCCGGTCACGGGCCTGCAGCACATCACCTGACCAGCCGACGGCAACGCAGATATCGCCATTGGCCAACGCATTGATGTATTCAGAGCTGTGGAATTTCTTGATGTAGGGCCGAACCGCCATAAGCGTTTCTTCGACCATTCCGATGACCTCAGGATCCTCACTGTCCGGGTCCTCCCCCAGATACTTCAACACCATGGGAATGATCTCGGTTGGAGCATCAAGAAAATACACGCCGCACTCTGCCAGTTTGGCCATGTTTTCCGGCTTCAGAACCAGATCCATGCTGGTCATCGGCGCGTCGTCACCCAGAGCCGCTTTGACCTTGCCCACATTCAGGCCCAAACCGGTGGTGCCCCACATATAATTGATGGAATAAGCATTGTCCGGGTCATATTGTGCAGTGCGATCCTCGATCACATCCCACATGTTTTCCAAGTTTGGCAGCTTTCCGGCATCGAGCGGCTGAAACGCGCCCGCCACAATTTGGCGTGCCAGAAAGTCCGCTGTGGGTACGACGACATCGTAACCCGATCCGCCGGATAACATTTTTGTCTCAAGGACTTCATTGCTGTCAAACACGTCATAGATCAGGTCTATGCCGGTTTCTTCTTCGAATTTGGTCAGAAGGTCTTCGTCAATATAGTCCGACCAATTGTAGACCCGCACCTCATCGGCCAGTGCGGCGGTTGTGCTCAGCAATAGGCTTGCTGCAAGCGTCAGCATTGCATTCTTCATGGTAAACTCCCGTTGGATTGCCGGGCTTTTTTCCCGATCTACATTTATTTGATCAAGTTTTGCCTCTTTCGGCAAGATACTTTATGTTTCCACGCAGCGTAGCAATGCGCAAGACAAGTTGCTTTGCATGGGGCACCCGAAGATGAACACGCTTACAAAACAGGCAGACGGTTCCGAAACCGGGGCTTCCAAATCGCCGGCGCATGAGGTGGTGTATCAACAACTGCGGGCGCGAATTTTGTTCGGCGAAATCGCTCCGGGGCAGGCGGTGACCATTCAAGGGCTGATCGAAACACTGGGTGCAGGAATGACCCCGGTGCGCGAAGCAATTCGAAGACTGACGTCGGATGGTGCTTTGGAATTTCAGGGTAATCGTCGGATCTGCGTCCCAAAATTGACTCTGGGAAGCATAGAAGAGATTGATTATATGCGACAATCTTTAGAGCCGGAGCTGACCAGACGTGCCGCCATGCGCGCCGGCCAATCCCAGATTGACGCGCTGATCGAAATTGATTCAGAACTGGACACAGCGATCACAAATGGCGACGTGAATGGCTATCTTGAGCACAATTACCGGTTTCATGCCACGCTTTATGCCTTGGCAAATGCCTCGGTTATGGCGGCGGTGGCGGATCGATTGTGGCTACGCTTCGGTCCGTCACTCCGAGTCGTTTGCGGGCGTTTTGGCACCCAGAATCTGCCCGACAAGCACCACGAGCTTTTGGATGCCTTACAGACGCGCGATGTATTTCGTGCCGGTCAGGCCATGAAAGAGGACGTGGAACAGGGCATGTTGCAGATTCGCGCTGCGCTTGATTTCTCTTCCGCGCGCATCTGATTCGATTGACTCTAATAAATTTGATCATATTCTGAGTCTGGATTGATCAACTATAGGTCACCATTTTCCAGAATTCAGAAAGGCCGGTTCCATGTCCGCCATCACAAATCACATGCCAACAGCCGAATTGCAGGCCCTGGACGCTGCCCATCATATGCACCCGTTCACGACGCAGGACGAATTGGCGACCAAAGGCGTCCGGGTCATTACCAGAGCGACGGGCATTTGGCTGACGGACAGCGAAGGCAATGAAATTCTGGATGGGATGGCTGGTCTTTGGTGCGTCAATGTCGGCTACGGCCGTACAGAAATGGCAGATGTGGCCGCGCGTCAAATGCGCGAACTTCCCTATTACAACACGTTCTTTCAGTCGACCCACGTACCCGCGATCGCATTGTCACAAAAGCTGGCCGAGCTTGCGCCGGGGGATCTGAACCACGTCTTTTACGCCGGATCGGGCTCAGAAGCGAACGACACAAATATTCGGATGGTGCGAACCTATTGGGCAGAAAGAGGTCACCCGGAAAAGAATATCATCATCAGTCGCCAGAATGCCTATCACGGGTCAACCCTTGGGGGCGCCAGCCTCGGTGGGATGACCCCGATGCATGAACAGGGTGGTTTGCCAATTCCGGACATTCACCACATCGGTCAGCCAAACTGGTGGGCAGAAGGTGGCGACATGAGCCCCGAGGACTTTGGCCTTGCGCGCGCACAGGAGCTGGAGAAAGCAATCCACGATCTGGGGGAAGATCGCGTTGCAGCCTTTATTGCGGAACCCGTGCAAGGTGCAGGTGGTGTGATTGTGGCGCCGGAAACATATTGGCCAGAAATCCAGCGCATCTGTGACGCGCATGATATCCTTCTGATTGCAGACGAGGTAATTTGTGGGTTTGGGCGGACCGGCAACTGGTTTGGCAGCCAGACCCTCAACATTCGCCCCGACATCATGACCATCGCCAAAGGTCTCAGTTCTGGATACCAGCCGATCGGCGGGTCCATCGTCAACGACGAAATCGCCAGCGTGATTGGCAAATGTGAATTCAACCATGGTTACACCTATTCCAGCCATCCGGTAACGGCTGCAGTCGCTTTGGAAAATCTGCGCATTCTGGAAGAGGAAAAAATCATCGATCAGGTGCGCGACGTTACCGGCCCGTACCTAAAGTCGAAATGGGAGGCATTGACGGAGCACCCGCTTGTCGGCGAAGCGACGATCATTGGCATGATGGCCGCCATCGCGCTGACCCCACATAAGGAAAGCCGGGCGCGTTTCGCCTCTGATTCTGGAGCCGTGGGTTATATTTGCCGCGAGCGGTGCTTTGCAAACAATCTGATCATGCGCCATGTGGGCGATAGAATGATCATCTCGCCACCTTTGGTGATGACCCCTGACGAGATTGATGAGATGATGGCGCGCGTGGTGAAATCGCTCGACGAATGCCTCGCCAAACTCAAGGCAGACGGGATGATGAAATCGGCGTCTTAACGCAGTTTTTTCAGCAAAGTCAGTGAGACGTAACCATCCGGCGCCATGCCGGCGGAACGTTGGTAATCTCGGACAGCCTCAATTGTTTTGGGGCCAATCTTGCCGTCGACGCCCTGGGTGTTGAACCCGGATTCTGTCAGTCTCGTCTGCATTTCTTTGCGTTCTGTGAACGTCAGCGCTCGGTCGCCGCGCGGCCATTTTGCCTTGATCGCCGGGCCTCCTTTGATCCTATCGCTTAAGTGGCCGACCCCGATCACATAGGCATCTGCGGTATTATAACGTTCGATCACCGCGAAGTTCTTGAAGATCATGAAGGCAGCCCCTTGCCCACCGGCAGGCAAAAGGATCGAGGCAGGCCCATAGTTCGAAACCGCCGTGCCATTCATATCGACGATGCCCAATCTGGCCCATTCTCCGGGGGATTTTTGAACCTTGCGGCTTGCTTGCGCATAATCAAATCCACGAGGCAGCCTAACTTCGACTCCCCAAGGCTGGCCTTTGACCCAACCAGAGCGCGCCAGATAGGCCGCTGTCGATGCCAAAGCGTCGCTGGGATCGTCCGACCATATGTCGCGCTTCCCGTCGCCAGTAAAATCGACCGCATAGGCGAGATAGGACGTCGGGATAAATTGGGTGTGCCCCATTGCACCGGCCCAACTACCGGTCATATTGCTGGCGGTGGTGTCGCCATTCTGGAGAATTTCAAAGGCTGCAATCAACTGGGCTTCAAAGAACTTCCCACGCCGACCGTCATAGGCAAGTGTGGCCAGCGACTGCACTACGTTATTGTCGCCACGATAACTGCCATAGGCGCTTTCCAACCCCCACACGGCGGTGACGACTTCTTTGTCGACACCGTATTTCGCCTCGATTGCATCCAACTCGCGTTGCAGTTTGCGCAGGGCTGATTTACCGTTTTTGATGCGAGTATCAGACGCGGCACTGTCCAGATAGTCCCAGATCGTTTTGGTGAATTCAGACTGTTTGCGGTCGCGTTTGATTACCTCAGGATCGTACTGGACTCGGCGAAACGCACTGTCGAGCACATTTGCGCTTATGCCCTGTGCCATGGCTGTGCGTTTGAAGCTGCCAATCCATTGCTGAAATCTCGCGGCCAACGATTCAGCCGAAACTGGTTCAGGATCGGCTGAAATCGATGTTGCTAATGGTCGCCCCACAGGGCGCGCGGATCGCTGAGTCGAAAACGTAGCCATTGCGGGTTCTTGTGTTGCCATTGCGCGGCTTTCAGGCCGTGGCGATTTCTCAACAGACCTCGCCTGTGCCGACTGCACCACAAAGGTGCATAACAGAGCCATTGCACATCTTGTCCACTGCATCGCCAGCCTCAGCCTCGATTTTTGTTCTTCATCTGCTCAAGTCAATACTACTGCGTTTGGCGTTTTTGCGAAAGTGGTCAATCAGGAACAGTGCGATCCTTTGCCGATTGAGCATCCTCAGCCCGAATCCGCGCGAGATGCTCGCGCAGCAGCGGCACCCGCTTGGGTCGGAAACTCTCACCAGTCACATGCAGGTCCAGCATTCTATCCAGTCGGAACACCCTAAAGTCGCAGCGAAGATGGCACCATGCGAGCAACACATGGCTTTGGTCCAAATAGACAATACCCAACGGATTGACTGATCGGCTTGAGGGAGAGCCATGCACATCAGTGTAACTAAACGATACTGCCACCTCGTCCCATGCCGCCGCCCGCAATGTCTTGACGTCAATTGTTGGAGGTGGCGGTTTGCAGTAACGCCGCGCGTCCAGCACGGCATGTTGCAACCGGTGCGCTTGCCGGGCCGGCAACCTGCCCTTCAATTTGCTCAATGCGCTGCCCGCCGCCTTGGCCAGCGACGGATCGCCGACCGCCTGAACCTCGCGCAGTCCAAGAACAAGCGCCTCAAGCTCTTCGTTTTCGAATCCCAACGGCGGCAACGTGGCATCTTCGATCAGTGTGAAGCCAAATCCGGCCTCACCATCGATGACTGCACCTAGGCCGCGTAATGTATCGACGTCGCGGTAGATTGTGCGCACCGAGACAGAGACAGTTTCCGCAAGCAGCTCAGCCGTCGCCGGGGGCGGCAAGGAGCGCAGGGATTGCATAAGTTGAAACAGGCGAGCGGTGCGGGACATATCAAACCTTACCATATCACTACTGACAGTTTTTGACAGGACGCCGTGGTATCTTTTGGCAACGGTACAACACGGAGCACCCCATGATCACTCTTATCACCTACCCCGGCAATAACGGTCTTTTCAGTTTCAGCCCGTTCTGCGTTAAGGCGGCCTATTTTTTGAATGCCTCTGGATGGGACTGGGGTCGCGAAGACACTAATGATCCGCGCAAGATGCCTTATCAGAAACTACCGGTACTGCGAGCCGCCAGCAGGCTCATTCCGGACAGCGAGAATATTCGCCGGCATCTTGAGGACCATGGCGCTGATTTTGACGTCGGCCTGTCGGATGCGGAAAAAGCCCATTCCCACGCTTTGATTCGAATGGCTGAAGAGCACCTGTATTTTCACATCGTGTTAGACCGATGGGGCAACGATGCGGTGTGGCCAACCATCCGGGATGTTTATTTCCGCGACATCCCGGCGTTCCTGCGCAAGTTTGTTGCAAATGGAATACGTAGATCCTTGCTGAAAGGACTAAGAACCCAGGGCCTTGCAAGGCTTACAGTGGCGGAACGGATGGAACGTTTGGAAACCGACCTGACTGCAATCACAGCCTTGTTGTGGCGTCATAAATTCTTGCTAAGCGATCACCCTACTGCGGCAGATTACAGCGTAGGAGCAATGCTGGGGGCGATGCGCGACACGCCGGTTGAAACCGATCTGACACGCCGCATCATGGACGATCCGGTGTTATCGGTGTATATTGATCGTCTTGGTCAACCCGTAGCCCCAACATGAACCAGCCGTTTGCCTCTGAGGCGGTAAAAGCCGCATTTGATACTGTCCAACCCGACGCGCGTCAGGGGCTGCTAGCGTTGCGGGCGTTGATCTTCAAGACAGCTGCGCGTCTTCCTGAGGTTGGAACATTGCAAGAGGCGCTGAGATGGGGCCAGCCAGCCTATCTGACTCCCGAGACCAAAGCTGGATCTACCCTGCGACTTGGGGTGCCAAAAACAGGTGGTTTTGCGCTTTATGCCCATTGCCAGACGGACATCATTTCCAGCTTCGCTGCGACATTTCCGGGGCATGATCGGGTTGAAGGCAATCGGGCCGTTATTTTTGACGACATCCGGCAGATCGACCCCGCGCGCCACGGATTGTTGATCCGTCACGCATTGACGTATCACCTTTAATTTTGCCGTGGAACTTCAAGAACTTAAAGAAAATTCGGATTAGTCGTAAGTAAAATTACGTGCGTTTTTGTGTGCGTTAATCACGAAAGAACGCAAAACCCTTATCTTTTGGGCCTCGCACAACTCCACTCAGATTGGTTCAAAAGTTCTGAGGTTGCCTGCCGTACCCTGTGACAGTGCCGATGTTCCTGCAGCCTCATAGATTGGTACGATCAAGAACGTCAGAAGAAGCTACAGTGGTTCAGGAAAACCCAATTAGGAGCCAATAACATGCTGTGCAGAGCAACCAAGTTAGAACAACATTGAAAATTTTATAATAGCGGCGTCGATACACTTGAAGAAGTCGTGTGACCCAAGTCACGATTTCGCTTTCCGCTGGTTCAATTTGGTGAGTCACTACCATCCAAATCGCAGAAGCAAGAAAAGTTATGCCAACGGCCTGCAACGGATTTTGTGCCAATAGTGCAGCAAGCTGAACAACTCGCTGGTCGACTTCAATCGATTGAGGGCTGGCCAATCTGGCTAAATATGAGACGGAAACCGCTAGACCAAAAAGTGCAAAAAAGAAGTTTCGAAACGTTTCAATACTGGCAATTCGTTTTTAGTCGAAGTGCTGAAGCTCTGCGCGAGACACTGCCAAGGATTGCTCAAGCTCTTCGTGCGAAAAACGCTTGGCTCCTTGATCGATAGGATAGTTCGTTTGGAATGCCTTTGTGCATGCTAGAACCCCTGAAGCACGGAAAAGTGCTTTTTCGCTCCTAAACCGTTTGTAGCGAATTATTGATCGGTAAAGCGAATAGCTCGTCTGCGCCTTCCAAATTTCATCGTCACTATTTATCGGGGACATCTCTGTGATGGAATCATGTTTTGGGTCGCGGTGCTGGTGTACGTGCGCAATATCCTTCACAAAATAGAATACTTGGTTTGCCAAAACTCCGTCGATTGTGGTGATTTCGTCTTGCTGGGGTGGGGCTGAGATGGCGAGTTTTCCCTTTCTCTCCAACTGAAACTCTACTTTGTAGCAACTATCGCTGCTAGCGATTTCCGCCAGTTCATCTTGTGAAAGTTGTTCTTTCTCGACTGATCTGAGGCGGGATTTTACCTTCTTTATCGCCCCCTGCCCCTGCTTAGTCGCAATGACTATAATCGTTCCTGTACAACAGTCTCCGTCATCATCCGGGAAATCGGAAATCATCAGAAACGAAAACTGTCCGCTGATCCTAAGCACCCAATTGGATAGCTTTTCACGGAAAAAAGCTGCCACCGATGAATCATCGGCGTACGGAACCAAATTCGATGGCGAAGCCGTGTTCACCAAACACACTCAACACGACATTCAGAGGGCCATTCTCAGAAGGATCTTACTCGGAAAGTAGAGGGTAGGAATTACACCATACTTTCGCGTTCCAATTTCTTGCGTGCCAGCTTCCGGGCACGGCGGATCGCTTCAGCTTTCTGGCGCGCTTTTTTCTCGGACGGCTTCTCGAAATGTTGCTTGAGCTTCATTTCACGAAAAACGCCTTCCTTCTGGAGCTTTTTCTTCAGAACCCGGAGGGCCTGATCAACATTGTTGTCGCGAACACTAACCTGCATGTGGTTTACACCATCTTTCTAGTTTGAAGCTGCATTGATTCGAAGGAATTGCCCAAATAGCAATCCTGTCCTAGATTGTACAGTATACCCGCTCAGGCAGGGTCCCCGCCGCCCTTCGCGCCCGTGCGGCCATCTTGCGGCAACTCTCGCAGCAATAGGTAGCGTCCCGTCGTTTCGACTGGATTGAGGCACTTAATCTCGCCCTTGGCCGGTGCGCCAAAGCGAAAGTTTTTATCGTCAGTTTAGGCCTCTTGGAACGTTTTCGTCTGCTGTTATCGTGGGGTCGTTCTCTGCAATTTCAGGATTCCCTTCGCAGGCGGCCAAAGCAAGCAGTACAATACAAAGCGATGCAATACGGGTCATGATACTCTCCGGGTTTTTGTTGCCGGTTTTCTTTAAAGAAATTGCGCGGCCTAAGCAATGCAGTTTGCCATTCAGTGGTTTGCCACGAACCATCTGAAGTACGTGCCGTCCACGTTCGACTGATCCGGCGGCAGATAGGCTACGAGACATTCCTCCGCGCCCGCGCAGCCCGCTTTCGGCAACCTTAGAACAATACATGGCATCAGCCGCCACGTCCACTCACCACGGCGTTTGTCTCGCGGGCCGTTCGCACCAAATCACTGATTCCCTTGCGCATTGCTGTTGATCCGATGGGCCGGGCACCATGCTTCCATCTAGGGTGTGTTGGTCCTGCATAGTGACCACCACCGCCCCCATGCATCCGGCAGACAGCCCTTCGTTTGACAGCGGGGCCTTTGCATCGCTCGCCCGTGCGCCTTGAATGTGCCGCACATCGGGGCGCATTGTTCATCAATTCGACTAGGCGCATAGAGTTAACGTCACTTTCCATCCATACCCTCGCCCTCATGCGTGACGTCGCCTACAATGGCCTGCCCGCCGCCCTGGACATTCACATGCTGCACCGTGACGGTTTGTTTGCCCCCAGTACGATGTTTGCGCAGGGCCTCCATTTGCGTGGTAAATGTTCAGGCCAGCTTATTTAGAACTGTCCGTCGTCAGGGTTTTGTCGTGTCGTTCATCGCTTCAGACCCCCATTTCGGTTGCAGATTAGTATAGCACATGTGAGGTATTATAGCACCCCGGTTGTTGGAAAAAGAGAACAATTGTGACCCCAAAATCGGAAGGGCCAGGTTGTTAAGCAATGTCTGGTTTTGTGAGGTTCTCGTGACCGGCAGACGCCTCTGAAATCGCGGTTTGAATGTCAACATTTGTCAGCATCCACTGATCTTAGATTCAGGCGATCAGGGTCTTTAACTCGGCTTTAACCTCAGCTTTGCGTGCGGATTGTTTCGCAAAACGCCATAATTTCTGCGATATATTGCCACTTTCCCATGAAAGACAGACACTGCGAAACAGATTCAAGGATCAGAGTAATGACTGTTACTGGCAAGTTCACCATGACACGTATCGAAATTCTTTCAGTATCGCTACGAGCAGCAAACTATTCAGACGACCCATATGGATCACCTGCCTTTCAACTCCGTCGCCTGCTTTGTATTTAGTCCCGCAATAGGTCGAGACCCTAAGTCCAATGGACACATCATGAACAAGTCACGACGATTTTTGGGACATATTTAGTCGATAAAGATTGTTCAGTATTTTTTGTAGAAGAACGAGTAAATGACTAATAAACGTAGCAAGAGACTGATGTTCTCAGCAAGTGTGCTGAATTTGACTCTAACCACGATTGCTTTGGCGGCTTTGCGCGCCAACGCCAGCGCCGTGTACGCTTCGAGTAGCACCTAACCATGCATCTCGATGAAATGGAAACCACCGAAGAATTACTCACGCACCTGCGCAGACACCACAACAGCGCCAGCAGGCCAGCGGCATTACTGGATTGGGTGTTAGGGCGGTCAAAGGTAAGAAGCCGTAGTCGCAAACCCGCAGTAAGAGAACAATTGGAACGCGAAATGGCGTTGACGTTTTGGGATATCCTGCGCGTTGAGTGGAAGAATTTTGACGGCATTGACGACGGAATGTACGGCGTAATTATGTCGAGGTTCAAACCCTTCTGGACACCGCTGCCAGAGTGGCAGGGACTGCCAGACCAGATGACGGTGTATCGTGGGCAATCTGATGATGACGATTGGGCGGGTCTTAGCTGGACTTTAGAACGAAGCGTCGCCGAGCGCTTCACTAAGGGTCATCGCGGCATTCAATTACTAAACCCGACCGTGCTTGAACATCAAATATCGCGGAATGATGTGGCGCTGGTGTTTCACGGCCGTGAACAGACGGAAGTCGTGCTTTGGTCGAACCATCCTCATGGAATACGCCGCAGTGAAGAACACAAAAGCGAACTGGCAAGAGAACGCCAACGCACAAGACGCGCCAAGCTGCGCGCACAAGGTTTATCGGCAAATGGTCAGCCGTTGGATGCTGTTAGTATTGCCGACTGGGAAGCACAAGTTTTGGTCGCGATCAATGACATCAGGGCTGGCAAGGAAGGTGCGCAAGAACGCGGCAAGGACTTGCGTAATAAGACAGATGAATTGCACTGGCGGATAATGGACCTGAATGACGCCATTGAAGACGCTATTGATGATGTTGAACGCGATGAGTGGCCAGAATGAACAAAATCATTCAGTTCCCCGTGGCCCGCTGTGCAGAGCCCGAACAGCTGTGCTATCCCGAAGTGCTCAAACTTGCTGTTCGCTGAGCTTAACGCATCCATGAGAGAATTGGCCAAGATTTCACCGTGAGGGCCGCTTGCATCGACGGCAACAGCTTACCTATGATCAAGGATGTCGCGACCTGACCAAAAAGCTGGCGGCTGCGATCCTAGGCACTGTCCCGCTTGCGCCACTTACAGACCGTCTGTTCAGAGGTCCCGTGGCGCTCCGCAGCCATCCAGGCAGGATCATCGCTCGTCTGAAGAGCAGCACGTATCTTCGGTGTTGTCGGCGCTGGACTATGAAGTCAAACCCGCATGAAGCACCCCTTTCCGGATGCACCCAAAAACCGACCTTGCAATGAAAAGTGCAGAACCGCGAGAGCTTACGTGATCA
>CBDTVL010000014.1:0-30230 GCA_965363755.1 uncultured Sulfitobacter sp. | reverse complement strand
CGATCGCCGGGCCTGTTGGGGCGTTTATTTGGCAGGGGTGAAAAGAAAACCGTCGTCCGGCGGGTGTTGGACGACGAGATGCTGGAACAGCTCGAAGAGTTGCTCATCTCAACCGATATGGGAGTCGACACGGCCCTGCGCGTGACCGCCAACATGGCCGAAGGCCGCTTTGGCAAGAAGTTGTCCGCGAGCGAGATAAAAATGCTGCTTGCGCAGGAAATCTGCCGGATCATGGAACCTGTAGCCAAACCTATGCCGATTTATTCCAAAACGCCGCAGGTTGTGCTGGTTGTAGGCGTGAATGGCTCAGGCAAGACCACGACCATTGGCAAGCTGGCCAGCCAGTTTCGTGCTGCGGGAAAATCAGTTGTGATTGCAGCTGGCGACACGTTCCGCGCGGCTGCAGTTGAACAGTTGCAGGTCTGGGGAGACCGGGCAGGCGTGCCGGTGCTGACAGCTCCGGAAGGCTCTGATCCTGCCAGTCTTGCCTTTGATGCGATGACCAAGGCGCAGGAAGATGGGACCGATTTGCTGATGATCGATACCGCGGGGCGGCTGCAAAACCGCAGCGATCTGATGGAAGAGCTTGCAAAGATTGTGCGCGTGATCCGCAAGAAAGACCCAACGGCGCCGCATAACACATTGCTGGTGTTGGATGCGACAACCGGTCAGAATGCGCTGAACCAAGTCAGCGTATTCCGCGACATCTCGGATGTTTCGGGGCTGGTGATGACAAAATTGGATGGCACCGCAAAAGGCGGTGTTCTCGTGGCACTGGCCGACAAATTTGGGTTGCCAATCCACGCTATCGGTGTTGGCGAACAAATTGACGATCTGTCACCATTTGACCCTGAAGATTTTGCAGCAGCCCTGACAGGTCTGGACAAGTGACGTCGCATCAGCGCGGGGGTGGATCGAGAGCCTCGCAACAGACCGGTGATGTAAGGTGGGCCCTGATCCATTGCCCCCACTAATCATGGGGGATTGGTTGATTTCCCTGGAAGGAACCGAGGCCGGCCATCAGCTTGCTTTGTTCCTCGCGATCATCGCAGCTTTTCTGCATGCCGTGTTCGGCGCTTTGCAGAAAGGTCGCTATGATCCGTGGCTATCGCGTGGCGCAATTGATGCTTCTTACTGCCTGATGGCGGCACCGTTTGCGTTGTTTGTTGTGCCGTGGCCCGAGCCGCACATGTGGCCCATATTTGCCGGCGCCTTTGGCATCCACATCTTCTACAAACTGTTGCAGGCGCAGGCCTATACAAAAGGCGCTTATACTGTTGTCTACCCTGTGGTGCGCGGAATGGGCCCGTTGTTTACCGTCATCGGGGCGTACTATCTGTTTGGTGAGACGTTCACCTCGATCCAGTGGATGGGGATTGCTGTACTGCTATCCGGTATTTTCGGACTGGCGGCCTACAATCTGCTCTATCTCGAGGCAGAGCGGGATACATTAAAAACCGCGTTGTTGCTGGCGATGCTGACCGGTCTGTTTGTGGCGCTCTATACAACCTATGACGCCTTCGGGATCCGGGCTGCCGCCGATCCATTTACTTTTCTCGCATGGTTTTTCATGTTCGACGGGCTGGTAATGCCGGTCATCGCGTATTTGCGTTGGCGCGGCATGCTTAGCCCACCCAATGTCGGGCCGTTGATGGTTCGCGGGGTCTTCGGCGGGCTGACGGCCTTCCTCAGCTTTGGATCAATCATGGTGGCCACCCGGCTTGACAAGGTGGGCGAAGCTGCGGTGTTGCGCGAAACATCAACAGTCTTTGCAGCCATCATTGGGTGGCTGGTTTTGAAAGAAACCGTGGGGCCGCGACGGATTGCGCTAATGGCATTGATTGCGGCAGGCGCTGTGATAGTTGAGATAGGCGGATAAGGAGCACGATATGGCCGAGGCGAAACCCATTAACCCGATTGCAAAGCAGGTGCTGGAACTTGGCCCTACGTTGCTGTTCTTTGTGATCTATCTGCGCATCCGGGACGAGACTTATACATGGAACGGAACCGATTATTCGGGATTTATCGTTTCTGCGCTTGTCTTCGTGCCAATTTTACTGGTGGCAATGGCAATCCTGTGGGCGATGACTGGAAAGCTGAGCCGAATGCAGGTTTTCACCGCGTTTATGGTGATCTTTTTTGGCGGGTTAACCGCTTGGTTTAATGATGAACGATTCTTCAAAATGAAAACCTCACTGGTTTATGGGGTATTTGCCGTCATCCTGGGCATTGGTCTGGTACGCGGGCGGTCTTATTTGGCATATGTGATGGCCGAAATGATGCCGATGCAGGAGGAAGGCTGGATGATCCTGACCAAACGTCTCTGTGTTGGGTTTGCTATATTGGCCGTGGCAAACGAGGTGGTCTGGCGCACGATGTCAACGGACTTGTGGGTCAAGATCGAAACCTTCGGCTTTCCGATCGCCCTTTTTGCCTACCTCTGGTGGCAGATCTTGGCTTTGCAAAAATACATGATCGAGCCTGACAGCGAAGTGTGATCCAACGGTGCGCCTTTCGGCGCATTTGTTTTGGTTGATTGGCGCGCGTAGTCAGCCTTAGCTAGCTGATTAGAATGACTCTTCCCTCTCAAACGATACTAACCGCATTCCAAGACGTCGTGATTTTTGGTGGCTTATAAATGGCTAAATTGCGCTGCCGGGCGTGCCGCCATTGAGTCAAAACAGCGGCTGATAATGCCGTGGCTGAGAGCTTCTTTCAGCGAGTAAAGCGCGAACCGATCAGGCGGCGGTCATACTCCACACGCGATGCAGCAAGGCAGGACGAGTTCGCTTACAGCGAGATGTTCTATAACCTCAGCCGCAAACACACAAAACAACGGTATGTTGTCGCCAGTTGACGATGAGATCAAACAAAGCAAAATGAACGAGGCAGGTGTCTAGGAAACTAGGGAGGTTTCAGAATGCTTGGGGCGGTTGAAACCAACCGTGTCTTTCTGCAGAATAGCAGCCTCAGTGATGTTGCCAAACTGTTAAACTTGCCGCTTAGTATCGAATGTTCTGCATCTGGTGATGATTCGCTTGCATACTGGACTGCTCCATTTGCCATTGACTTTGAGAATCGATGCCAAGTATATCTCCCTTGTATCCTAGCTTGCTGTGCGTTGTGCGTGATTGATGCGTGTTAACTTAGTCTAAAGTCCGTATCCTTTCCGTATCACTAATTTCATTTGTAAACAGTTTTAGACATATTCAAGTCTGAAATTTGTAAACAAAAACAAAAAACTAAGCAATCGAAGTACCGTGGCGATTTGTTACCGGATTGCGGGCCACATTAAATATTCCGCTAAAAGGTCAGGATGAGGGACCCCCTTTCGCTTGACCGCGTCGGGGGTTTTTTATTGGGCAAAAGCCCGGAGGACAAAACATGAGCGAAAACTGGAACAGCCGCACCAAAGCCGTCCACGCTGGCATTCGCCGCAGCCAATACGGCGAAGTGAGCGAGGCGATATTCCTGACGCAGGGGTTTGTTTACGACAGTGCCGAAGCCGCAGAGGCTCGATTCATCGAAGCCGGGCGCGAAGAGTTTATCTATGCGCGCTATGGCAACCCAACCGTTGCAATGTTCGAAGACAGAATTGCTACGTTGGAAGGTGCCGAAGATGCCTTTGCGACGGCAAGCGGTATGGCGGCAGTCAGCGGCGCGCTGAGCGCGATGTTAAAGGCTGGGGATCACGTTGTCGCGTCTCGTGCGCTGTTTGGGTCCTGCTTATATGTCCTAGAGGAGATCTTGACCCGTTTTGGTGTCGAGGTGAGCTTTGTTGACGGTGTTGATCTGGCGCAATGGAACGCTGCCATACGGGCCGATACCAAGGCTGTGTTTTTTGAATCCATCTCGAATCCGACACTGGAAGTGATTGATATCAAATCTGTTTGTGACATCGCCCATAAAGTTGGTGCCATTGTAATCGTTGATAATGTTTTTGCGACTCCTGTGTTCTCACGGGCGATCGAACAGGGCGCGGATGTGGTTGTGTATTCGGCGACCAAACATATTGACGGGCAGGGGCGTGCCTTGGGTGGCGTCATCCTTGGGACGCGCGACTTTATTCGCGGCAAGGTAGAACCCTATATGAAACACACAGGCGGATCGATGAGCCCGTTTACCGCGTGGATCATGCTCAAAGGTCTTGAAACGATGCATCTGCGCGTCAATGCACAGGCTGACAGCGCATTGGCGCTTGCCAGCGCGCTTGAAGGGCACACGGCTTTGGCGCGCGTCATTTTCCCCGGCCACGCCAGCCATGCACAGCACGCGCTGAGCCAGAGCCAGATGAGAAAGGGTGGCACTGTTCTGTCGATTGATCTGGCGGGCGGGCAGGCGGCAGCCTTTCGGTTTCTGAACGCGCTCAAACTCTGTACGATCTCAAACAATCTGGGTGATGCCAAAACCATCGTGACGCACCCGGCAACCACCACGCATCAGCGGTTACCAGAGGATCAAAGACAGGCATTGGATATTACCGCAGGTCTCGTGCGGATATCGGTTGGCATCGAAGATGTGGAAGATCTGATTTCCGATATTATGCAGGCGCTTGCGACAGCAACCTGATTGCGAACTGTCTCCGTCAGGATGATGCTCCATGAAACCCGAGGCATACCGTGTCAGAGAACATGACGCCGAGTCGGTCGAAAACGAGAACACAGCAATCACCCGCCTATGTTGCCCACAAACGGTGTCACCCTGTGGGCAGCATTCTTGCCGCGAAAGGCATTCAAAGTATCAGGAGGAAGCGTTAGCCGCTTCGGCTGTGGCTCGTCCACGTCGCATTAGGCCGGGAAGATTGAACACTCCGCCAGCTTCAAGATCGGTGCGGCACAAGAGCGCGGCAGGTCCAGTTGGCAACCGACCTACAGACGGTTGATCACGGATATGTTGATGGAGGCGATTAAAAGAAATTGGATTTTCACTGGCTCCCGACCTATGTTTGTAACTCGTTAACTGCCAAAGGGGCTGTGCTGGTGAATATTCACGCGCAATATCTGAATGAAACGCCTGATCGGGCCGCCGCCGAGGCCGCGCTAGTTGTGTTGCGCCAATGGGCCGCGCAAGCAACAGATGCAGAGATTGCATTGCTTGATCCGTCGGTTGCCCGTCTGGTCTCGACGGCTGAGGCGCCTAATTGCCCGGCATTGTCGCGAGAATACCCGGAGAGCTTTATGGCGGATGCCGCTTATAAGGCAGGATTGCCTGATCTGCAAAATGGCCCGTCCAGCCTGATCCGCGGCGCCCGGCAACAAATTCAACATGTTGGTATTTCTAACTTTCGTCTACCGATCCGGTTTCATACCCGCGATGACGGTGACCTGACGCTTGAGACCTCGGTGACGGGGTCAGTCAGCCTTGAAGCTGACAAAAAGGGCATCAACATGTCCCGGATTATGCGCAGTTTTTATCGGCAGGCCGAGCAAACATTCAGTTTTGAGGTGATCGAGGCGGCACTGGACGATTATAAATCTGACCTAGAGAGCTTTGATGCCCGCATCCAGATGCGATTTTCATTTCCAATGAAGGTCGATAGTTTGCGGTCAGGCCTAAGTGGCTATCAGTATTACGACATTGCATTGGAGTTGGTTGAACTGAACGGGGTGCGCTCAAAAATCATGCATCTGGACTATGTTTATTCGTCCACTTGCCCCTGTTCTCTTGAGCTTTCTGAACACGCGCGATCCACGCGCGACCAGTTGGCGACGCCTCATTCTCAGCGCTCTGTCGCACGGATATCGGTCGAAATCGATTGTGATGCCAATTGTTTATGGTTCGAAGACCTTATCGATATGTGTCGCAGCGCAGTGCCGACTGAGACTCAGGTTATGGTGAAACGGGAAGACGAACAGGCATTTGCTGAGTTGAACGCTGCCAATCCGATTTTTGTTGAAGATGCTGCGCGGTTGTTCTGTCAGCAAATGCAAACAGACGTCCGCGTCGGAGATTTTCGTATTGTTGCCAGTCACCAGGAAAGCCTGCACAGTCACGACGCCGTCAGCATTCTGACCGAAGGCGATATGTTCGCCGCCAAGAGCCTTGATCCAAAGTTGTTCAATACACTTTTCCACGTCGGTTAGGTAGGCAGCCTCACAGAAACTGGCCGGATCGAGTCTGCCGGATCGGATTGGATATGGCAGTTCATTTCTGGCAAGGCCGTTTCTTCCAGTGTTGTCGTTTTTACGAACGTCTGGTGCCGTGGTTGTTATTGGGCCGGGCAACTTGGCGTTGAAACTGACTATACCTTGCAACATAATGCCGCAGTGCAGCATTTAGAGTTCACACTTGCGAAGAATGCTGTATAATTAGCGCAACTAGCCTTACTCTGTGGGATGATGCGATACCTCAACTAACATCTGATAACACAGTTTCATGGATTTCAAATCGACGGGATGGCTGTCGATTTTGCTGTCCTGCAGCATCGATTATTCAAAAGGGACTCTGATATGTTACCAATTTTAATCACGCCAGTGGATATAGCGCGCCTATGGCTGTCGTGCGCGGATCTCATGTCAGATGCGCAATCGGTTGTAGCTTACCGGATGATGGGGATTGGCGGCACTTGGTCGGTTCCACGAGGCGAAAACCACTCCATGCTGCACGAAAAAGGACCAGCTTTTATCGAGGCGCTGTTGGCAGGTACAATGACAGCACTTAAAGGCGCAGGGCCGCATGCTGTTGCAGAAGCTGCGATTGCACCACTGTCAAAGAAGGTACGTTCCAACCGAAAGCGATTGGCCAAGCATGGACCCAGAAATTTGGCACTGAACAAATGAACAATATGACCGGAGAGTTGAAATGACCCCCATGATTAATTCACTAGCGATTTCGAGAGCCTGTCTAAGGTTTGCTGGCTATACATGGGCGAGCAATATCAAGGTGGCGCAAGTGCTTATGACTTCAGCAGTCGAATCGCCGCTCGTTTGGACCAAGAGACGCCCAACTGCACGGCCTGTATTCCGCATCAAACCTGCGTCCGAGTCAGTTGCCGAAGTAGCCAAACAACCTGCTGCTCAACCAATGCCAAAGCGTGCAACCAGGTTGGCGTCCAAGCTCAAACCAGAAATCGAGAAGGCGACAAAGAAAGTGCCTATAGCGCAGCCTGTGCCGGCCCCTAGATCAAAACCTATGCCGAATGCAACTGTGGCGCCGGCACCTGTCCTGGCCATGAAATCCAAGCCACCTGTTAAGGCCCGCACGAAGGATACAGCTGCTTCGCAGCCCTTTCCTGCTGCAAAACCGGTGAGCAGTTCGGTGATGACCCAGCAAGCAAAACCCGCGCCTAAGCCGGCGTCCGTCACTAAGACAGACGCAAAATCAAAAACTGGCGTCGTCGCCAAAGCTGTACAACTTTCCAAATCGCAACCCAAAACACCTACAAAGCCAGTGAAGCTTCCTGACGCAGTACCAAGTGAAAAAACGGCTCAGGCCGCGAAACGCCCTCGCAAACTGTCTACGCCGCCAGTAATGCCCTAACCGCGCGTTTCTCGACCTAAAACAACAAGGAAAAGTTAGGCCATGTGGGCCAGCATTGGATAGGCCAATTCAGATTGCGTGGTGTTGATTGCCATGACAGGGCATTGTCTCCCCGTATCTATTCGTGGGGCCTGCTCTGTCAAAGAAATTTGTCGGCGAATTGAGTTGGTCCTTCGAAACGACGGGCCGCAAACGGCAATCTGACATCGCTTGACACCGGGCGCCAGTGCGGCCAACCCTGCGCCTCATGATTGATTTGCGCCCTGTCGGATATGTGATTGGCCTGCTGGTGGCGGTTCTCGGCGTGACCATGCTATTGCCGATGCTCGTTGATCTCGCCGAAGGGCGGGAACACTGGCCAGTTTTTCTGGAAAGCGCCGTGATTACAATGCTGTGCGGTGGGCTGATTGCGCTGGCCTGCGCCAACGGCGTGCGTGACAGGCTCACTATTCAGCAAACCTTTTTGTTGACCACAGGTGTCTGGCTAACACTTCCGGTGTTTGGCGCGCTGCCGTTCATGTTTGGTGCAACCGAGGCGCGCTTTGTTGACGCCTTTTTTGAGGCGATGTCCGGGCTGACCACCACCGGGTCAACCGTCTTTTCCGGACTGGAAACCATGCCCAAAGGGCTGCTGTTGTGGCGGGGAATCATGCAATGGCTGGGGGGCATCGGGATCATCGTTGTGGCTATGGTGTTTTTGCCGGAACTGAGAGTTGGGGGTATGCAAATATTTCGCTCCGAAGGCTTTGATACATTTGGGAAAATATTGCCGCGGGCAACAGAAATCTCAGGCCGTATTTCGGTGATTTATCTGGGCCTGACGTTGTTGTGTGCATTTGGGTATATCGTGACCGGCATGAACGCGTTTGATGCGACCGTACATGCCATGACCACTGTGGCGACTGGTGGGTTTGCAAATTACGATGCGTCTTTCGCCAGTTTCAGCGCGGGCACCGAGTATCTGGCCGTTGCATTTATGATGTTGGCCGCCCTGCCGTTTGTCCGATTTGTTCAACTGACCGCCGGGTCAGCCAAGCCATTGTTCAAAGACAGCCAGATCAGGGCGTTTTTTGGCACGGCATTGGTGCTCGTTTTGCTGATCACTTTCTGGCAAATCTTCCAGATCGGCCCCGGCGGAGAAGAGATGTTTCGCAAGACGTTGTTCAACACCGTCTCTTTGCTGACAGGTACAGGCTATGCCAGCGCGGATTACATGATTTGGGGGACGTTCCCGATTGCCTTGTTGTTCTTTACCGGGTTGATAGGGGGCTGCGCCGGGTCAACGGCCTGTTCGATCAAGATTTTCCGCTACCAGTTACTGTTCGCATCAATCCGGGCCCAATTGCGTAAAATCCGGTCGCCAAATGGCGTTTTTGTACCGCGATATAATGGTAGGCCCGTCGGAGAAGATGTGCTGGGGTCGGTGATGTCGTTTTTTGTGTTTTTTATTGTTTCGCTGGGTTTGCTGGCGTGGGGGCTGGGTCTAACGGGGCTGGATTTCACTACCTCCGTATCCGGTGCAGCTGCCGCATTGGCTAATATTGGCCCAGGACTGGGTGACAAGATCGGACCCGCTGGCAACTATGCGGGCCTGAATGACGCGGCAAAGTGGATGCTTAGCGCGGCCATGTTGATCGGTCGGCTGGAACTGTTGGCCGTCTACGCCATTCTTACTGTTCAATTCTGGAGAGCCTAACATGACTATCTCTGATCGCGTACCATCTGCGGCGAAACGCCCTCTTGGTGCCCAAATCTCGCACATGTTGAGGGATCGTGGCGTTGATGTGATCTTTGGCATTCCGGGCGTGCACAATCAGGAAATGTACCGCGGTATCGAGGAAGCCGGAATTTCCCACGTCTTGGCGCGGCACGAGCAGGGCGCTGGTTTTATGGCCGATGGCTATGCTAGGGCCACCGGCAAACCCGGAGTGGCCTACGTGATCACCGGGCCTGGCGTGTGCAATATCATGACGCCGATGGGGCAGGCCTATTCGGATTCTGTGCCAGTTCTGGTCTTGTCCTCCTGTCTGGACGAAACTGGGTCCCGTCAGGGTCAATTGCATCAGATGAAAGATCAGGAAGCCGCCGCAGGGACCGTTTGCGACTGGTCTCATACCGCTCAGACTCCTCAGGCCGCGTATGGTCTGATCGAACGCGCGTTTGAAGAATTCGAGATCAATCGCCCGCGCTCCAAACACATTCAAGTGCCCATCGCCCAGCTTGAAACAGATGCTGAACCAGCCCCGCCACCCAACATGCCTGCGCTGCGTGCTAAGGCAGAAGGACCTGATATCGCGTCACTCATGTCGCTTCTCAACATTGCCAGACGTCCGCTGTTCATCCTTGGAGGTGGAGCGCGCAGTGGTATGTGGCGACAGGTTTTGACTCAAACCGGTGCGGCTTGTTTCCAGACTTACGCAGGCCGAGGGCTCGCCGGGGCCAGCTATCCCCTTGATTATGGGTCTACTCTAACACATCCCAGCAGCGCCGATGTCATTGCGTCTGCTGATCTGGTGATTGCCATTGGAACCGAATTGGCTGCGGTAGATCTGGGACGAAGCTTTCTTGGACATACCGCGCCGCTGATCAGGGTCGATATTGACCCTGTCAGTCTGTCAGATGATCAACGTGCCACTGTCAAGCTGCAGGCCGACGCCGACGATGTGGCAAAAGCACTATGGATTGCGACAGAAGACAACAAGCCCAGCACTGACTGGACAGCAGAAGAGGTTTCTTCCGCACGTGCCCGTTGGCGCGCTGAGACCGACGCCGTTTATCCCGGTATTGCGACCGTTTGCGAGGCGCTGCGCGCCGCAGTTCCCTCTGATACAATGATCTATTCCGACATGACCCAGATTGCCTATGTGGCCAAAGAGGTTTGGGATATGGATCGCCCGGGCCACTGGCACCACCCCTACGGATTTGGCACGCTTGGCTATGCATTGCCAGCCGGCATCGGTGGGGCTGTCGCCCGACGCGGCCTGCCAACAATGGTCATGATAGGGGATTATGGCTTCCACTATACGATGCAGGAACTGGGTGTTGCGGTTGAACTCGGCTTGAGCCTGCCAATCATCCTGTGGGACAATGGGAAGCTCAAAGAGATCGAAGACAGCATGATCCGGGCCCAGATCGCACCCAATGCGGTCATCGCGCGCAACCCGGATTTCTGCAAGTTGGCCGAAGCATTTGGAGCCTATGCCAAAGCACCCAAAACGCTGGTGGATTTACAGATTGACGTCAAAGCGGCGTTTGACGCCGATGGGCCGACGCTGATTTATGTCACGCCAGAGATAAACGGGGCGGCGTCATCGCCAAGTCCGTAGCCCCAGTTTCATTCCCAGCAGCTGACCAGCACCGTCATTCCGGCCGAGAGCGCACGCAAATCTTCGGCCGCCATATCTGTGCCCGCATCTACTGAATTGACGCTAAGACCTGTTCCGTCCAACAGGGTTCTGATTGAGGCGCCATCAATAGCAAAACTGACGTCTTCTGGAAGATTTTGCCCGTTGGCGGGGACGGGCAACAACATCCCTAAAAGACGTCCACCACTGTCCAGAACCGGACCGCCCGCGTCTCCGGGCAGTGGAGACAAAGAAAGCCGCTTAAGGTTTTTTTCGCCACGTAATCCCCGCAAGTCAGCCAATTTACCAAAGGTCACTGTGGGCGCGCCCAGAACGCCGCCAAAGGAATACCCACCCAAGGCCACTTCCGATTGCAACCGAGGCGGCTGATTTGTGAACAGCGCTATTGCCAATGGGGCCAGCGATTGTTCCGGACGTATCACGGCGATGCCCAATTCGGAATCGGATGTCACCAGTTGCGCCTCATATTCATTATCCAATGTAATGCGCGTACAGCCCTGAACCGCGTCAGATGTGGTCACGACCGATCCCGAAGCATCCACATAGAAACCTGACCGCGCCACCCGCGGCTGCCTGATTTCCAGACCTGCAAGAAGATCAATGCGCTGTTCTTGGTCGAGGCTGGCAGTGGCACTCAGGACGCCATCAATCCGATTGAAGCTTCTTTGCATTTCACCCAAGACCCGTCTGCGGCGATCTTCGTCTCCGGCGGGCCAGATCAGAGTGAACCCCTTGATTTGCCCATCTTCCAGCCGCACTTCGGTCTGAGATATCATGCTGCCGTCTTCACCAATCAGGCGGAAGCTGTCTTTGTCACGCTCGCGCGGACCCGCCAGCGGCACAATTTCCAGCGTTTGCATGATGTCATAAAGGCCGTACAGCGTGTCTTGGTTGCCAGCCTGACTGATCAGCAGCACGCGGGCATCGATGTCACCTGTCGGAGCATAATGCGCAAAAGGTGGCTCATATTTATCAAATGCAACGACGCCTGAAGGAACCTGTATTTCGATTCCGATGGCGGCATCCCGCGCCAGTTCAAGATCCATGCCATCGAGAACGGAGTCGTATTGTTCTGTAAGGATGTTGCGTTGCAGTGTTGTAAGAATTCCCGTGGCTTCATACCCGTTTTCGGATTGCCAATTGGCCATCGAATTACGCGTGCCGGGGCCAAACGATCCGTCAATGGCGGCATTATAAAACCCCGCCCATTTCAGAGCGATCTGCAGCGTCTCGCGTTCTTCACGGGTTAGGTCGCGCTCGCGTCTCCGCGCTTCTCTCGGTGTCTCCTCTGCCGTGGGCCGCGGCGTAATTGAAAACACAGGTTCGGCCTCGGGCTCAGGGGCGCTCAGTCCAAGGGGCGCTTCAACCACGCCACGGTTCAAGACGTTTGCGCCAACAGGCCAGAATTGTTGGCGAAATGAAGAGGAAAAGGCGATGTAGCTGTCGCGCGGGATCGCACCCTCTGCCCGATATACATTCAGAACCTGATCAGCATCAGATTGGGAATAGGGCCCAAGAGCAATGCCGTACCATCCGCCGCCCAGATAAAACCCACTCACATCGGGCAATCGTGCTGCATATGTGCGGGCGCGATCCTGTGCGCCCGCCAAACTTGGCTGGGCTTCGATCTGCACCCAAACGACGTCATTTTGTTGCGCCGGGGCGGGCATAGCCAGCACAGCAACAAACGAAAATACGGCCAGAAAAACCGTTCCAATTGCGCTTTTCATAAAAGTAGTGACCTCTGAGCCTCGAAATTTCGCCTATTAAGCAGGGATCAGCAAGAATTGCCATGCTTTGAATGTTCAATTTTCCGCATATGGCGCAATTGACCCCGAAGGCACAGCCGCATAGGAAAGGCCAGCGCGCGGCCCGGGTCAATCCGCCCGATATCAAAGCGCGAAACCAAAGGCAAAGCACATGGAACAGATCACCCAAACGCCCCGGTGTTTTCAGGAAGTCATTCTAAGGCTGCAAAACTATTGGGCGGGGTGCGGCTGCGCCATATTGCAACCCTACGATATGGAAGTTGGCGCCGGAACATTTCACCCGGCAACCACCCTTCGCAGCCTTGGCACAAACCCGTGGGCCGCGGCCTACGTACAACCCTCGCGCCGTCCCACTGACGGGCGTTATGGTGAGAACCCGAACCGGTTGCAGCATTACTATCAGTTTCAGGTGCTGATCAAACCCAGCCCACCCGATTTGCAGGACCTCTATCTCGGATCTTTGGCCGCAATTGGCATCGACATGGGTTTGCACGACATTCGCTTTGTTGAAGACGACTGGGAAAGCCCAACTTTGGGCGCGTGGGGTTTGGGTTGGGAGGTCTGGTGCGACGGGATGGAAGTCTCTCAATTTACTTATTTCCAGCAAGTTGGTGGCCACGACTGTCACCCAGTATCTGGAGAGTTGACGTATGGGTTGGAACGTCTGGCCATGTACGTGCTGGGCGTCGATCATGTGATGGATATGCCTTTTAACGATCCAAAATCACCTATCCCGCTAACATACGGTGATATCTTCAAGCAAACCGAAGAAGAATATGCCCGCTGGAACTTTGATGTAGCCAACACCGACGTTCTGCTACGGCACTTCGAAGAGGCTGAGGCTGAATGCCGTGCCATTTTGGACCTGCCTTTTGACGACCCAAAGACGGGCAAACGCATCATTATGGCCCATCCGGCTTACGATCAGTGCATCAAAGCCAGCCATATCTTCAATCTGCTTGATGCGCGTGGTGTGATCTCGGTCACAGAAAGACAGGCCTATATCGGCCGCGTGCGTGCATTGGCCAAGGATTGCGCTGATGCCTTTGTGAAAACAGCAGCGGGCAGTCAGGCGGCGTAGATGGGAAAGTTTCTGGTAGGGATGATTGTGGTGATTGCAGCAGTGGCCGGGGCGGCCATGTATTATTTGCAGGTTTACGCGTTTTATGAAGAAGTGTCAGCGACCGGAATTGATGATGTGCAGTTGGTCTCATTTGTCTCCAACATGCCTGAACCAATAGTGTATGAAGATTTTCGCGCAATCGATGCCGATTCAAGCCCGATCCGATATCGTGCCTGTTTCACCACATCCTTCAGCCACGCGATGCTGACCGAGACCTATGTGGGCCTCGACAACGTTGTTCCACGCAATGCGCCGGGGTGGTTTGACTGTTTTGACGCGACTGCAATAGCAGCAGAACTGGAGGCGGGCACAGCGCTGGCGTTTCTCGGCGGCAAAAACGTTGATTTTGGCGTCGATCGCATCGTTGTCATCACCGAAGATGGCCGCGGCTATGCATGGCATGAACTAAACGACTGTGGCGACAAAGCTTATGATGGCACCATCATCGGCGAAGAATGCCCGGCCCGTCCCTGATCTATAGGGCTGGGCGCCTTTTTTTGACGATGTATTGTTGGCAGGGGCAGAGACCAGAGCAAAGATGTGAATGATCTGATTATCATCCCGGATTTCATAACTGCCACATTGGGGTTTGCTGTGTATCTTGTTGGTGCGCGGTTGAACTCAAACTATGCAGTTCTGCGTCAATTCAACATTCCTGAACCTGTGACCGGAGGATTATTAGCAGCGCTTGTCGTTTTGGCCATGTATCTTGCGTTCGGCATTGAGCTTTCCTTTGAACTTGAGACACGTGATTTCCTTCTGGTCCTGTTTTTCGCAGGCATTGGCCTTAATGCGCGATTGAGCGATCTGATATCAGGTGGCAAGCCTTTGGCATTGTTACTCATTCTAACCTTAGTGATGATTTTTGCGCAGAATGTAATTGGAGTCGGTGGCGCTGTCATGTTTGGCTATCCGGCGCAAGCCGGGGTCTTGTTTGGCTCGGCGGCATTGATTGGTGGACACGGAACGGCGATTGCGTGGGCGCCGGATATAGCCGAAGTCACGAGGCTGACCGGCACAACGGAATTGGGTGTGGCAGTGGCCACATTGGGGCTGGTATTGGCAGCGCTTGTCGGGGGTCCTATTGCCAAATATCTAGTGGAAAAACACAACCTGACACCCGCACGGCCGCAGGAAAGCAATACAATTGGGATCTCCAAGAAAGAGGGGGACCTTGCCACACCGATAGATCATCAATCCGTCATGCGGGTGATCCTCTATCTGAACATCGCCATCATCTTTGGCTATGTCCTGCACGAGGCCGTTGAGACTGCCGGGTTAAAGCTGCCGTTATTTGTGCCTTGTCTGATCATGGGCATTGTTCTGGCCAATGCACGCGCTGCGCTGCGCCCTGACGCGCCTCCGGTGACCCGGACCCCAGCACTGGCCTTGATTTCCGAATTCGCGCTGGGCGCCTTTCTGGCAATGTCGTTGATGAGCCTGCAACTTTGGACCGTAGCCGAGTTGGGCCTGAGCATTGTGCTGATGATGGCGGCACAAACCGTTTTCACCGTGGTGTTTGTCATTTATGTGCTTTTCCCGGTGATGGGGCGGGGCTATCGCGCTGCAGTTTTGTCGGCGGGTTTTGGCGGTTTTGCACTGGGTGCGACGCCAACCGCTATTGCAAACATGACGGCCGTGACAAAACGTTATGGCCCGTCCCCTATTGCCTTTATCGTGCTGCCGCTTGTATCCGCCTTCTTTGTCGACATTGCCAACGCAATCGTTATCCAGATGATTGTAACCCACTAAGGACTCATCATGCCCGATCTTCTGATTGAACTGTTTTCCGAAGAAATCCCGGCGCGTATGCAGGCGCGGGCTGCAGAGGATCTGAAAAAGCGCATGACAGATGGTCTCGTCGATGCAGGTCTGACCTACGCAAGCGCCGCAGCGTTTTCGACCCCGCGACGTCTGACACTGACAATCGAGGGGTTGTTGGCAAACAGTCCGACCACCCGCGAAGAGCGAAAAGGCCCCCGCACTGATGCCCCTGATAAGGCCATCCAGGGGTTTCTGCGCGGCGCTGGCGTCGCGCGCGAGGCGCTGGAAGAACGCGACGAGAAAAAGGGCCGGGTGTTTTACGCGGTGATCGAAAAGCCGGGCCGCCCGGCGGCTGACATTGTGGCGCAAGTTCTCGAACACACGATCCGCAACTTTCCATGGCCGAAATCCATGCGCTGGGGCGCGGGGTCGCTGCGCTGGGTGCGTCCTTTGCAGTCAATCCTGTGTATTCTCAGCGCCGAGGACGGGGCCGAAGTTGTCGCTTTGGACATCGAAGGGATCAAGTCCAGCGACAAAACACACGGCCATCGGTTTATGTCTTCAGGGGCAATCACCGTCACCGGATTTGAGGATTATGCGACAAAACTAAAGCGCGCCAACGTGGTAATTGATCCTGCCGAGCGGGCCGACCACATCTGGGCGGATGCCACCAATCAGGCATTTGCCAACGGGCTTGAGATTGTTGAAGACAAAGCACTTTTGACCGAGGTTGCCGGGCTGGTTGAATGGCCGGTTGTGCTGATGGGCACAATTGACGAGACGTTTCTCGATCTGCCTGCGGAAGTGCTGCAAACCTCGATGCGCGAACATCAGAAATTCTTTTCTGTCCGCAATCCGAAATCCGGTCGGATCGAACGGTTTGTGACGGTGGCCAATATCGAAACACCGGATCAGGGTGCGACCATCCTTGCGGGCAATCAAAAAGTACTGTCCGCTCGTCTGGCAGATGCGAAGTTCTTTTGGGACAACGACTTGCGCGTGGCCAAATCCGATATGTCGGTCTGGACCAAATCGCTTGAAAACGTGACCTTTCATAACAAACTGGGCACGCAGGCTGAACGAGTCGAACGCATCGCCGCACTGGCCCGCGAAATCGCACCTGCTGTCGGGGCTGATCCGGACGAGGCGGAACAAGCCGCCCGTCTGGCCAAAGCCGACCTGAGTTCCGAAATGGTTGGCGAGTTTCCAGAGTTGCAGGGCCTTATGGGGCGGTACTATGCGTTAGAGGCTGGGTATTCCGAGGCGGTTGCTGCAGCATCCGAGGAACACTACGCACCGCAAGGTCCGTCTGATGATGTACCAACCGCACCGGTGTCTGTAGCAGTGGCATTGGCTGACAAGATCGATACCCTAACGGGGTTCTGGGCGATTGACGAAAAACCCACTGGATCAAAAGACCCGTTTGCGTTGCGGCGTGCCGCCTTGGGCGTTATCCGATTGGCGCTAGAGAACGACCTGAGCTTTGGTCTTGATCGGTTCATTGATGCAGAGCTTCTCAAATTCGAGATCAACAATGCTCGGAGCACAGGTGAAGAGTTTGACGTGCACACCATGGAAGAAACGCTTGGTGAAATAGCTGAGTATGGTGTGTTTGGATCAGCCTTTCGGACCGTCAAGGCACGGTTTGACGATCAAACACCCAAGCCTGATTTTGCCGAGGGATCATGGATTGATGGCGTTTCAAAACGCGTACCAGACATTAGCGAGCATCTGCTTGCGTTTTTCCACGACCGCCTGAAAGTCTACCTCAAAGACCAAGGCATCCGCCAAGACATCATCGATGCCTGTATTGCCATGCCAAACAATGATGATCTGACATTATTGGTCAAACGCGCAACTGCTCTCAGCGAAACGCTTAAGACCGACGATGGCGAAAATCTGATCCAAGGCTTCAAACGCGCCAACAACATCCTGACCCAAGCCCAGGAAAAGGATGGCGTTGAATATTCCTACGGTGCCGACATAAAATTCGCCGAAGCGGGCGCGGAAACTGAACTGTTCGCGGCCCTTGACGCCGCTGAGGCCAAGATCTTGCCCGCAATGGAGCAGGGAGATTTCGCGACCGCGATGCAGGTGATGGCAAACTTGCGCGCACCGATTGACGCCTTCTTTACCGACGTGCAGGTGAACAGCGACAATCAAACCGTGCGGCGCAACCGGTTGAACCTGTTGCACCGTATTCGCACGGTGTGCTCCTCTGTAGCAGATCTCACTTGCGTGGACGGGTAAACCGTCGCCAACAGGAGCGATATTCCAGCCCCTTGCACAGATCACAACTGTGCCTATGCTGCGCCTACAACAAAAGGTGCCGCAGCGCAGAAAAATGCATAGAAACCCAACCACCACGCTGATTACAGCAGATGCGCTTGTTGCGGCGACCACTCATGGTGGGCGCGCCAAGTGCCTGCAACGACTGGTCCGTCTGGATCTGCCGGTGCCGCGGACCGTCGCACTTTCTTTTGATGCAGTGCGCAATATTGCGATTGGAGAAATGCCCGATATCGCATCTGTGCTGTCTCAGTTCGAACCGGGTGAGCTGTTATGTGTGCGCCCTTCGTCTGAGGATCCTGACTGGGGCGGGCCGGGTGCGGTGCTGAACATCGGTATGAACGATGCGCGTCATGTCGAGTTTTGCAAAACGCTGGGTTCGGATGCAGCAAGCGCATTGTACCTGCGGTTTGTGCAGTCTTACGCCATCCATGTCGCGCGGCTTGATCCGGATATGTTCGACGATGTAGCAAGCGATGATACCAATGCGCTGAGCGAGACGCTGAGCGCCTACGAAGACGAGACCCAAGAGCCATTTCCGCAGGATCCGGGTGTGCAACTGGCAGGTGTCCTGCGTTCTATGGCGCGCGCATGGGAAGGTACATCCGCCCGCCTTTTGCGGCAGGCCAAAGGCGCGCCGGCAGATGCCGGCCTTGGCCTTGTGGTTCAGCAGATGGCATTTGGCGTTGGGCAGGGCGAAAGTGGGTCTGGTGTATTGCAGCTGGTGAGTTCGATCACCGGGCAAATGCAGATCACCGGTCGGTATCTGTCTCAATCTCAGGGCCGCGACGCGCTGCAAAGAGACGCCGCCGCAGTATTCCTTGAACGTGATCCGCGGGGCCTCTCGCTGGAAGAACTGGCGCCTGAGGCTTTTGCGAACCTCAAGACTCATGCATCGCTGATGCGCACAAGTCTGCGGGAAGAAATGCAGGTGGAATTTGCAATCCAAAACGGTGCAGTTCACATTCTGGACGGTGTGCGCGTGGCCCGCTCGCCCAGAGCTGCTGTGCGGATTGCAGTTTCATTAGCGCGCGACGGAATTATCCCGCCGCAAGAGGCTGTGATGCGCATCGAGCCGCGCATGCTGACCGAGTTGTTGCATCGTCAGATTGATCCGGATGCACCTCGCGACATCCTTGGGGCCGGTATCGCTGCAAGCCCAGGAGCGGCCAGCGGGAAAATTGTATTCAGGGCATCCGATGCACAGGCCTGTTTTGCCCGCGGAGAACCATGTGTTTTGGTGCGCCGCGAAACCTCGCCCGAGGATATACGTGGTATGCATGCCGCGAGCGCGGTTCTGACGGAGCGGGGCGGTATCACCAGCCACGCCGCTGTGATTGGCCGTGGCATCGGCGTGCCTTGTGTTGTGGGAGCTTCTTCGATCCGCTTTCAAACCGGTAAGCAGCAGTTGATCACGCCGGATGGTCGCATTTTGTTGGCTGGTGACGTGATTACAGTGGATGGCACCAGCGGCCAGATATTGGCTGGTGAACCGGCGATGCTGGAGGCGACGCTTGACGACGCCTTTCAGACGCTGATGGGATGGGCTGATGCTGAACGTGACATTGGAATCCGCGCCAACGCCGATTCTCCACAAGAGGCGCAAACCGCGCGTAATTTCGATGCACAAGGCATTGGTTTGTGTAGGACTGAACACATGTTTTTCGAAGAAGACCGCCTGACCGTGATGCGCGAAATGATCTTTGCGGATGACAGCGGCGACCGCGCAGCTGTTTTGGAACGTTTGTTGCCAATGCAGCGAGAAGATTTCATTCAGCTGTTTCGGATCATGCAGGGCCAACCGGTCTGTATTCGTTTGTTTGATCCACCCTTGCACGAATTTCTGCCGACTGACCGAGATGGTCAACGCGAATTGGCCGAAGCCTTGGATCTTCCGCTGTCTGATGTCACCCGAAGGGTCGAGGCAATGGAGGAATACAACCCGATGCTGGGCCTGCGTGGTGTGCGCCTGGGTGTGACCGTGCCCGAGATTTACGACATGCAGGCGCGCGCCATCTTTGAGGCTACCATCGAGGCGAGCCTTGATGGGGAACCCGTGGTGCCCGAGATCATGATTCCTCTGGTCAGTGCGAAGCGAGAAGTCGAGTTGGTCAAGACTCGGGTTGATGCGGTGGCTGCTGCTGTTCGCGCCGAACGCGGGAGCGATTTTACCTATCATTTGGGAGTAATGGTCGAAACGCCTCGCGCTGCCCTGCGGGCTGGCGATATTGCACCTTATGTCTCATTTCTGAGTTTTGGCACCAACGATCTGACCCAGATGGCCTACGGTCTGTCGCGCGATGACGCTGGCCGATTCATGTCGACCTATGTTAATCAAGGCGTCTTTCCCGAGGACCCTTTCCACATATTGGATGTCGAGGGCGTCGGCGAACTGCTGCAACTGGGGGCCGACCGTGGGCGGGCCGCCGAGCCGGGAATCACCCTGTCGATCTGTGGTGAACATGGAGGCAATCCGGAATCAATTGCGTTTTGTAGGCAGGCTGGCTTTGATTATGTGTCCTGTTCGCCGTTTCGGGTTCCTGTCGCTAGACTGGCTGCCGCCCAATTGGCGATTGCCGATAAGTTACAGTAGGTTATCGGGCGGAATGTGTCTAAATTAAGGCGAATGTTTTGCATTCAAAGATGTCAACAACCTTCTGATAATAAGTGTGTTTCCGCCTAGAGTGTTTGCAAAACTAGACCTTTCGGTAAAAAGCAGCTAATCACCGCGACTGTCGCACATCTGGGAGGGGTGCGGCGTCCGATTTTGGGTACTGGGTTTTGTGGGGCTGCTATGTTTTTGGGTGTGTTTAAGTCTGCGGCGGTAGCCGTCTTTGGGGTTGTTCTGGGTGTTGCGCTGACGACTGAGCCTGTTTTGGCATTGGATCAGTCATATCGGGATGCTCTGGATCGCGAAAAGGCGGCGCTGGAGTTTGTGTCGAGTAATCGGCTGCACTCATTTGTATCTGACCCCAAACCACAAAGCGGAGAAGTGACCTTTTCAACAGCTTGGATCGACGCCCAGCCGAAGGCGAGCGGAGACGCAGAATGGCGCTGTCTTTCTGAAGCACTTTATTTCGAGGCCCGCGGAGAGTCAGTAAAAGGTCAGTTCGCGGTGGCTGAGGTAATCCTTAACCGTGTCAGCAGCGCCCGGTTTCCAAGTTCACTGTGTGGCGTCATCAATCAGGGAACGGGACGCAAGTATCAATGTCAGTTCACCTATACCTGTGACGGAAACAGCGAAGCGATCCTCGAGCCACAAGCGTTTGAACGCGTCGGCAAGGTTGCGCGCGCTGTTATTGATGGAAGATCAGGCAAGCTGACCAACGGTGCAACTCATTATCACACCACGGCCGTTCGTCCGAAGTGGTCACGGGTCTACACCAAAACCGCGAACATCGGTGTTCATCTTTTTTATCGACACAACTACCGCGCTACGTCCGTTAGTACCCAGTCCAAACCTTAGGGGCAGGGATCAGGAACGAAGGTTCCAAGTGTAGGGTTGATCAGGGCCGTACTCTGACGAGAGTCCTGTAAAGATGCCGCATTGCCCTGCTGGATCGGCGCACTTGTTCCTGTTAACTGGGATCTACGCGATATACTGATCCGAATGGATCCCGCTAGATAAGGCCCGCCTGCCATGAGTTCCGAAATTCGTCTTGCCTTTGCCCACCCGTCCGAACGCGCCGAGGCAACTGCATCAGCCTCTCCGCTGGATCGGATTTCACTGCGGGATCACATCGTCGAGGTCGAAATCGGAGCTTTCCAGTGTGAACGCGGCACGACCCAGCGGATATGCTTTAACATTGTCGTCGAAGTTCAGCCGCTGAGTGGGGAAATTGATGATGATGTGGATCGGATTCTGTCTTACGACCGCGTGACTGAAGCGATTTCATCTGAACTCGCAGAAGAACGGTTGAACCTGCTGGAAACCTTAGCCGGGCGCATTGCAGACCGGATATTGTTAGAGCCTCAGGCGGTACGCGCCTTTGTCCGGATCGAAAAACTTGATCGCGGACCGGGGGCGCTGGGTGTCGAAATCGTACGCTCTCGCATCAAGGACCATGCACCGGTTGCAGAGCAGGACGCGCTTGCGCCCGAACTGGTCTATTTGTCCAATCCGGCGATTGCGGCACCACATTTGACCGGATGGATTGACCAATTGGCGTCGACCGGTCAGCCACTGATATTGTGTGTCGGTGCCGCGGATTGGCCGGCGCCGCAGGCCAATCACAAGATGGCGCAACGGCGGATTGATCTGCTTGCGATTGAACAGAACGCCTGGGTGCTGGCAGGGCGCGATCCGCGGTGCGTTGTTGTTGCGACCCGGACCGAACTGGACTGGGCCATGAAAAATGGACAGATTTGCGTGTGGGCCCCCTCGAAAATTGTGCTGGACGCCGTCGACGGTCCTTCCGCCCACCCGCGCGACGCTGTCGCCCTGGCCGCTTGGTTCGCGTCTACTTTGGGCGCGCGCGAGTTGCTGGTCATAGGCGAAGATGAACCTGTTAGTGCTAAGGTCCCCTTGCGCACCATAGGGATTGAACAAACAACGCTTTAAACCCGACTTGCTTTTGTCTTCTGCATCACTCAGGAACGAGGCGATGACACACTATTATCGACCTATTGTGCGCAGTGATATCGCGCGCCCGATCACAGGGCTGCCAGTTGCAGGCGGCCCGTGCTGGGTCTCGGAAATCGAAGTGCTCTCGCGCTCAGCACTGCCAATTGTCATCCCGATCCAGGAGGCTCCTCGAGACTGCGTCGCAGCCATCACGTCCTCGCGCGCACCCGTAGCGGGACTGACGCTTGAGCAGCCGCGACTGATGGGGATTTTGAATGTCACACCCGACAGTTTTTCGAATGACGGAGTCTTCGCCGCGCCAAAGGTTGCAGTGCAAACAGCGCTGAACCTAGTGAAGTCCGGTGCGGACATCATCGACATCGGCGGAGAATCGACCCGCCCGGGGTCGGAAACTGTCACGGAGGATGAAGAGATTGGCCGCACGGCACCTGTGATCGCGACCTTGAGAGAGCAGACCGGGACGCCGATCTCCATCGATACGCGCAAATCGTCAGTTGCGCGCTCAGCGCTGGATGCGGGGGCGAATCTGGTGAATGATGTCTCCGGATTCACTTTTGACCTTGCACTATCGGGGCTTTGTGTTGAACGGCAGACGCCCATCTGCGTTATGCATGCGCAGGGCGACCCGGCGACGATGCAGGCAGACCCGTGCTATGATGATGTGCTGCTGGACGTCTACGACTTTCTTGCCACGCAGATAGACAAGCTTGTCGCGGCCGGTATCGCGCGCAATCGAATTCTGGCAGATCCCGGAATTGGATTTGGCAAGACACGAGCTCATAATCTGGCTTTGCTGCGGCGGATCAGTCTGTTTCATACGCTGGGCTGCCCGATCCTGCTCGGTGCATCGCGCAAGCGCTTTATTGGCACCATCGGCAAGGGCGCGCCCGGCAGCGACCGCGCGCCGGGCTCTATTGCAGTTGGGCTTGCTGCGCTGACCCAAGGCGTGCAAATCTTGCGGGTACATGATGTTGAGATGACCAAACAAGCCATAAGGCTTCACAACGCGGTCACTACTAGGGGCGAGCATGACTAAACTGTTTGGAACAGACGGTGTACGAGGCACCGCAAACACCTTTCCGATGACTGCTGAGATGGCATTGAAAATCGGGGCCGCCGTCGGGCGATACTTTCGCCGTGACAACAAAGGCGTACATCGCGTCGTGATTGGCAAAGACACCCGGTTGTCGGGGTACATGTTTGAAAGCGCCTTAACTGCGGGGCTGACATCCACCGGTATGAATGTTTTGGGGCTGGGCCCGGTGCCGACACCTGCCGTTGGCCTGATGACGCAGTCCATGCGCGCGGATCTGGGGGTCATGATTTCCGCCAGCCACAATCCGGCGCAGGACAATGGAATCAAGTTTTTCGGGCCAGATGGCTACAAGCTGTCTGACCAGGCAGAAGCCGAGATCGAAGCTTTGATAGTGGACGGCGTTGCACCAGCCCAAGCTCAGAATATTGGTCGTGCCAGGCGTGTTGATGACGCACGATTTCGCTATGCCGAGCGGGTAAAGTCGACCTTTCCACGCAAATTGCGGCTCGACGGAATCAAAGTTGTTGTTGACTGCGCAAACGGCGCCGCTTGGCGCGCTGCCCCCGAGATTCTGTGGGAACTGGGCGCTGATGTGGTTCCGGTGGGCACAGCACCGGACGGCTTGAACATCAACCAGGGCTGCGGTTCGACTCACCCGGAATTTGCAGCGGAGACCGTTGTGGCCCATGGCGCCGATATGGGCATTTGTCTAGACGGCGATGCCGACCGCGTCATCATCATCGATGAAAGCGGTAAAATAGGTGACGGCGATCAGATCATGGGCATGATGGCTGAACGTTGGGCCAGCGAACAGCGGCTCAAAGGGAACGCACTGGTGGCGACGGTGATGTCCAATCTTGGCTTGGAGCGGTTTTTGCGCGTCCACGGCATTGGGCTTGAGCGCACAAGTGTTGGCGATAGGTACGTAGTTGAGCGAATGCGCGAAGGCGGGTTCAATCTGGGCGGCGAACAATCCGGCCATATCGTGATGACAGATTATGCCACAACCGGTGATGGCCTGATGGCGGGTCTTCAGTTTCTGGCGGAAATGATCCAGTCCGGGCAACCTGCCAGCGAATTGTTGCACTGTTTCGAGCCGGTGCCACAGCTGCTGAAAAACGTTCGTTTCGCAGCAGGTCAGACTCCGCTTGACGACACACATGTCAAAGCCGCAATCGCGCAAGCTGAGACCGATTTGAAAGATCGCGGGCGATTGCTGATCCGCAAATCAGGAACCGAGCCGCTGGTGCGCGTGATGGCAGAATGTGAGGATGCCGTGTTGCTGGAACGGGCTGTCGACAGCGTGGTTGATGCTGTCGCTGATGCCGTATCAGCCTGATCCAATGAGGGTTTGACTAAGGCGCTAAGAGCGACTGCCAAATAATCGAGTTATGGCGCCGTATTGGCTGAGACCGACACCACTCAGGATAAGCAGCAATGCATACAAGAGCGACGGTGGCAAAGGTTCAGACAGGATCACGGCGCCCAGAACGACGGACCAGACAGGCACCTGATAATTTGTCAGGCTCATAAAAACAGGACCTGCACTGCGGATTAAAAGAACGCGCAAAATATTGGCTCCGGCCGTGGGGATAAGACCCAATATGGCAAGAAGGCCAAGTGTTTTGGCATTTGGCAGGGGGGGTGGTCCCTCAACGATCCAAGCGACAGGCACGACGATCATAGCACCAATCAGCAAAAGAATTGTGGCCAGTCCAATCGGGTCAACGGCAGGCAAACGGCGCATCAGGATCGAGCTTAGGCCATAACAAAAAGCGGCACCCAAACAAGCCATACGGCCGGGCGTTTCATACGCGCCCCCATTACTTTCAAGCGCCTGACCACCGATCAGGATAACGACCCCGGCAAAACCGATCACAAAACCTGCTGTCTTGCGCCACGTCATTCGCTCGCCAGGCACCAGAAAATGTGCGAGCGGCAGCACGATAAGGGCAACAGAGGCCATCGATACTCCGGCGAAGCCCGACGTGACATATTGCTGGCCCCAGCTTAGCAACATGAATGGCACTGCAGAACTGAGCAGGCCAATCACCGTAAGGTTGGTCCAGTCAGAAGCGGTTGTGGTAGCTTTGAACAGTGGCGCGCCACGCATGCCCCAAAAGACCAGCATCAGGATCGTTGCGAATCCAATCCGGGCAGCGGCCAACCAAAACGGGGTGATGCCCTCCAGTGCCACCTCGATCACCAGAAACGTGGCCCCCCAGGTCAGCCCCAGAGCTGCCACCATCACCCAGCTTTTGAGCGTTATATCCGGCGATTGTGTCATGGTTTGTCCTTAGAGAGGCGCGAGACCTGACCCCGATGTTGGACCGGAATCAGGTTGGTTTGTTTAAGTCAACACCAAGTGTTTTTCGAGTGACTTGGCTTAGCCGCGCATTTTGTGATGCACAAGAATAGGCACAACTAGATCTTCTTCGTCGGTCAGATGACGCGCCAGAAATTTTTCGACCTCTGTGCTTGTCTTGTGCAAGGCGCCAGCCTCAGTGCGTGACTGTGCCTCATCCAATTGAGCCAGTTTGATCACGCGGTTTGCGCCAAGTGTAAAACGCTCCAGTATGTCGTGCATGGCAACGTGATCTGCCTCTAATATATCCAATCCGCTTTCAAAACGCGCATCTGCGCGCTGAAGTTCGGGAAAGAAAGACCGATCCTCCCAGTTGTGGTGGCCCTGCAAGTTTCCGACCAACAAATTGCCGTAGTGGCCCAGTCGGCCCGCAAAATCATCCGCGTCACGATCCTTGTTCAGATACAGCTCGGTCTCGGATCGGCAAATCTTGCCCAGTTGGCGAAACATTTGATGGGCACCCATCCAGTTCTGGATCGAGCCGGTGAAATTCGGGTGATCCGGCCATGCGTCGCGCGGATAATCCCGAAGCAGGATCTGCATCTCCTTTGGCAGGCCCTGTCTTTGAAAGATGGTGTGTTGGGTCATAGGGCAACAGGTGATAAAGTTGTTATAACATTACAATTGTTCATCCGCGCAGATCACGGTCTGCAGCACTCCACAGAAACCGTCCCAATGGTCATGCGCGCCGAGCTGGCGTGCTGGAGCCATCGGCGTCCACAACGTCGAACGGACAGGCGGTGATGGTGGCGCCGACATAACTTGCGGCAAGACTGCTGATCGCAACATACACGATGCCCAGTCCGCCCAAATTCCAAAGTCAACGCCCCATCACCGGCTTTCTGGCGCTAGTTCTTGGCTTTGTCGACCATTTTGCCGGCTGAAATCCACGGCATCATACCGCGCAGGGTCTCACCAACTTTTTCGATCTGATGCTCGTCATTGATGCGTCGTGTTGCTTTGAACGACGGTTGTCCGACGGCGTTTTCCAGCATGAAATCGCGCACGAATTTGCCGTTTTGGATGTCGGTCAAGACGGCTTTCATCTTTGCCTTTGTTTCGTCGTAGGGCAAGATGCGCGGGCCGCTGACATACTCGCCGTACTCAGCTGTGTTCGAGATTGAGTAATTCATGTTGGCAATTCCGCCTTCATAGATCAGATCAACAATCAGCTTCACTTCGTGCAGGCATTCGAAATAGGCCATTTCGGGCGCATAACCGGCCTCAACCAAGGTCTCGAAACCCATCCGGATCAGTTCGACCAGACCGCCACAGAGAACTGCCTGTTCGCCGAAAAGGTCGGTTTCGCACTCTTCACGGAAGTTGGTCTCGATGATACCCGAGCGACCACCACCGATGGCAGAACAATAAGACAGGCCGATTTCCAGCGCCTTGCCTGATGCGTCGTTGTCTACAGCTACGAGGCACGGCACGCCGCCGCCTTTGGTGTATTCGCCACGCACGGTGTGGCCCGGGCCTTTGGGTGCCATCATGATTACGTCGATGCCGGGCTTGGCCTCGATCAATCCGAAATGCACATTCAATCCATGCGCAAAGGCAATTGCAGCACCGTCGCGGATGTTGTCATGCACATATTTCTTGTAGGTCTCGGCCTGGAGTTCGTCGGGCATGGTGAACATGATCAAATCGGCCCACGCGGCCGCTTCTGCAATGCCCATGACTTTCAGGCCTTCGCCTTCGGCTTTGGCGGCTGAGGCTGAGCCTTCACGCAGCGCCACAACGAGGTTCTTGGCTCCGGAATCGCGCAGGTTCAGTGCATGGGCATGGCCCTGAGAGCCGTAGCCCAGTATGGCTACTTTCTTGTCTTTGATCAGGTTGATGTCACAATCACGGTCATAATAAACGCGCATATCTTGGGTCCTTTGGTTTGCTTGGATCAGATTGGTCGTGACATTAGCACCGTTGACCGGGTGTTGAATGTTGTTCTGTTGAGAAAATTCGGATAAATGACGATAATCATGTGCACTTATCGAAAATAGTGGAGTTTTTATGCTTAGCGATGCAGATCGACGCCTGCTGCGCCAGTTGCAATCTGAACCAACTCTGACAACCACAGAGTTGGCCGATCGCTGCGGATTGACGGCGGCGACCTGCAGCCGTCGTCTGGAACGGCTTCAGGCGACTGGGGTGCTGAAAGGGCAGGGAGCGGTGATTGACTGGACCACTTTGGGCTATGCGGTTGAGGTTAGCCTGCGGATCACGCTGGATAAGACACAGGCGCGCGCCTTTGACGATTTTATCGAAGCGGCGCGTGAGATTCCCGAAGTGTTGGAGATTCAGACGTTTCTGGGAAGCGTTGATGCACGCCTGTCAGTCATCGCGCGCGATATGGCGCATTACCAGACGATTTATCGCACCCGCATCCTGACCCTACCACATATCGCGGATATTGAAGCTTTGATGCAGATCGCCCGTATCAAAGCTGATGAGGCGCTCCCAATATGATTGAACTTGACGCTCTGGATCGCCAATTGCTGCGCACGTTGCTTCAGGATGCCAGTCAAAGTGCCGGAGCTTTGGGCCGCATGTTTGGCCTGTCGCAACCGGCGATGTGGCGACGGATCAAACGATTGCAGGACGGTGGGGTGATCAAGGGCAAACGACTCTATCTCGATGCCGCAGCGTTGGGATACGGCGTGACCGTGTTTCTCGGTGTGAAACTGGCAACCAAGGGCCGGGTTAGTCTGGAAGACTTTGAACGCGCCGTCTGTGCTATTCCTGAGGTGCAGACTGTCGAGCATGTGTTGGGCTTGTACGACTACCGCCTACGCGTCGTTGCGCGTGACATCGCTGATTTTGAACGTGTGCTGCGGCGGCGAATCATGATGCTGCCGGGGGCGGGCGCGGTCGAAGCCAATGTGTTGCTCAGTGAAGAACGCAGGCCGGGGCCGATCGGCTAAGATATTGGTCTGCGTTGGCGCATCAGGCAGAAAACTCTGTGATGCGATGATGATGCACACAAACAGCCTTTGCCACGGCCGGATGTTGGCGCTAAGCCTGTCTTGTCATAAACCGGGAGGACAAAATGGCTGCCTTGCTCGACAACATCGATCCAGACGGACTCGAAGAATTCTCGGTGGTGTTTACCGACCGCTCGCTCAATTCCATGTCAGCCGCCTTTCAACAGGTGATGCGCGACATCTCGGATATGCTGAAAGATGTCTACAAGGCGGATGCGGTCGCGCTGATCCCCGGTGGTGGCACTTTTGGAATGGAGGCGGTTGCCCGCCAGTATGGCAAAGGCGCCAATGTTCTGGTCGTGCGCAATGGCTGGTTTTCTTATCGGTGGAGCCAAATTTTCGAAGCCGGCGACTTCACCGCGCAAACCACAGTTCTGAAGGCCCGTCAGACTGGCAACGGATCGCAAGCACCGTTTGCGCCGGCGCCAATTGACGAGGTGACTGCTAAAATTCGCGAACTGCAGCCCGATCTGGTGTTTGCGCCGCATGTGGAAACATCGGCAGGGGTTATCCTGCCAGACGACTATATCACCGAAATGGCTGCGGCGGCGCATGAAGTGGGCGCACTGATGGTGCTGGATTGCATCGCGTCAGGCTGTGCATGGATCGACATGACGGCCACCGGCGTGGATGTGTTGATCTCTGCGCCTCAAAAAGGCTGGTCTGCCACGCCCTGTGCCGGACTGGTGATGATGTCCGCACGGGCTGAAGAACGGCTTGAGACTACATCCTCGGACAGTTTTGCGATCGATCTCAAGAAATGGCGCCAGATCATGGCGACTTACGAAAATGGCGGCCACGCATACCACGCCACAATGCCAACCGATGGCCTGCGTGCCTTCCGCGATACCATGATCGAGACGCGGGAATACGGATTTGAACGTCTTCGTGAGGCGCAGTGGGCATTGGGCAATGGCGTCCGTGAAATGTTGGCGGGCAAAGGCGTTGTGTCTGTTGCCGCGGAAGGGTTCGGTGCGCCGGGCGTTGTGGTCAGTTATACGACAGATCCTGATATCCAGAATGGTAAGAAATTCGCGGCCAATGGCATGCAGATTGCTGCGGGTGTGCCGCTGCAGTGCGATGAACCTACAGATTTCCGGACGTTCAGATTGGGATTGTTTGGCCTAGATAAACTCTATGATGTCGAGGCTACCATCGCGCGGCTAAAGCGGGTACTCGACACAGTACTCTAACGGACCCCAAGACCCATCTGCATCAATGTTTTTCGGACTTGTGGCAGAGCGTAGAGTGCGTTGAGCCCCATGGCGCGCGCGTCGCGCAGGGGTTGAGCGTTGACCATTGAAGCACGGTTCAGCAGGTCAATGCCCAATACCCGCACGGCGATATCGCGGTGACGGGCGCGGTGATACGCCTCTAGCATCTCTGCATCGCCCAAGCGATCAGGGTGCGCCATCGCCAGATCGAGCAGGGTGCGCATATCCCCGAGGCTCATGTTCAGCCCTTGCGCGCCTAT
>CBDTVL010000013.1:0-31130 GCA_965363755.1 uncultured Sulfitobacter sp. | reverse complement strand
TCAGGCCGTATGAAAGATCAACGCCATGCCTGCCAATCTGACATTTGATAATCTGAAAATCGCTGTGGAGAACGGCGAGATTGATACTGTTCTGACATGCCTTGTGGATATGCAAGGCCGTTTGATGGGCAAACGGTTCCACGCCGCACATTTTGTGAATGGCGGCCATGTCGAAACCCACGGGTGCAACTACTTGCTGGCCACCGATCTGGAGATGGCCACGGTGCAGGGCTACAAGGCCACAAACTGGGAAGCGGGATACGGTGACTACGTTCACAAACCCGACCTGGACACATTGCGAAGAGTTCCCTGGCTGCCCGGTACCGCCATGGTCATGTGTGATGTCCTCGATCACCACACACAACAGGAAATAGCCCATTCCCCCCGCGCGGTCCTGAAACGCCAGATCGCCCGCGCCCGTGCGTTGGGTTTTGAGCCGATGATGGCGACTGAGCTGGAATTTTTCCTGTTCGAACAAAGCTATGACGCGCTCAGCGACGCCAACTATCAGGGCTTGCAGACGCTGAGCCGCTATAACACCGACTACGCGATTTTTGCCACCACCAAAGAAGAGGCGATCATGCGCGACCTGCGCAACGGTCTTTACGGCGCTGGTATTCCGGTCGAAAACTCTAAAGGCGAGGCAGAGGCCGGGCAGGAAGAGATCAACATCAAGTATTCTGATGCTCTTGATACCGCCGACATGCATTCGATTACCAAAAACGCCTGCAAAGAAATTGCCTTTCAACATGGTCGCGCGCTGACATTCATGGCAAAATATGCCAGCGACCGGGCCGGGTCCTCCAGCCATATTCACCAGTCACTCTGGTCCGGTGAAAAACCTGCGTTTTTGGATGAGACCGCTGAGCACGGCATGTCAGACACCATGCGATATTACGTGGCGGGTCTGCTAGCGCATGCTGAAGAAACCACATATTTTCTGGCGCCATACATCAACAGTTATAAACGCTTCACCGAGGGCCTGTTTGCGCCGACAAAAGCTGTATGGTCGATGGATAACCGTACCGCCGGATTCCGCGTTTGCGGCGGCGGCACAAAAGGCATCCGCATTGAATGCCGGGTCGGCGGGTCTGATCTCAACCCATATCTCGCGCTGGCCACGCAACTCGCGGCCGGGCTTAACGGGATCGAACAGAAAATGGAACTGGAACCCGAAATCTCGGGTGACGTTTATCAGGCAGGACAGGCGCGTGAGATACCAAAAACACTCGGCGCCGCGGCTGAGGCTTTGAACGGATCAAAAATGCTACGCGCGGCACTTGGCGATGATGTTGTCGACCACTATTATCGCGCCGCCACATGGGAAATCGAAGAACACAACCGCGCCGTCACCGACTGGGACATCAAGCGCGGATTTGAAAGGGCCTGATTGGCCGGAGGACAATATGACAACCATCAACCTTAGATCCCCCGTCGACGGGAGCATCTATGCCGAGCGCGAAACGCTCACAATCGACCAGGCGCAGGCAGCCGCTGCGCGCGCTACGGCGGCGCAAAAGGCATGGGCGACGCGGCCCTTATCGGAACGCATCGCGCTGGTTCGCGGGGGCATCGACGAACTCAACACACAATCAGACCGCGCCGTTGAGGAACTCGCCTGGCAGATGGGGCGGCCGACGCGGTATGGCGGCGAATTCGGCGGTATGAACGAACGCAGCGAATACATGCTGTCCGTTGCTGAAGAAGCGCTTGCACCGATGATTGTGGAAGCCAGCGACACAATGGAGCGCCGTGTCGAACATGACCCGCACGGCGTCATTCTGATCATTGCCCCGTGGAATTACCCTTTCATGACCGCGATGAACACAATTGTGCCAGCGCTTGTCGCAGGTAATGCAGTGTTGTTGAAACACGCCAGCCAAACCCTGTTGGTGGGTGAGATGATCGCCCAAGCCATGCAAGCCGCTGGCATTCCAGCGGACGTGTTCCAGAACGTAGTGCTGGATCACGCAGGCACGGAAGCACTGATTGCCGCGCGGTGCTTTGGCTTTGTAAATTTCACCGGATCGGTTGGCGGGGGCAGGGCCATTGAACAAGCCGCTGCTGGCACCTTTACGTCGCTCGGGCTGGAACTGGGCGGCAAAGACCCGGCATATGTCATGCAAGACGCCGATCTTGACTGGGCTGTTGATACGCTAATGGATGGGGCGATGTTCAATGCCGGCCAGTGCTGTTGTGGCATTGAACGCATCTATGTTCACGAGAGCCTTTATGATGGGTTTGTTGAAAGAGCCGTCGCTTGGGTCAAAGCCTTGAAACTTGGCAACCCGTTTGATGCTGAAACCACACTTGGTCCGATGGCGCATGTGCGCTTTGCGGCGACCGTAAGGCGGCAGATCGACGACGCAGTCGCTGCTGGCGCCAAAGCACTGGTAGATCCGGCGCTGTTTCCTGCAGATGATGGTGGTGCCTATCTCGCGCCACAGGTTCTTTGCGACGTTGATCATTCCATGTCGGTCATGACAGAGGAATCCTTTGGCCCTGTTGTCGGCATCATGTCTGTTAAGAGCAACGCAGAAGCTCTTGAACTTATGAACGATTCCGCCTACGGCCTCACGGCTTCTCTTTGGACATCTGATGTCGACCGCGCCTTTGAAATTGGCCGGCAGATCGAAACCGGCACTGTTTTTCTGAACCGTGCCGACTACCTCGATCCGGCCATTTGCTGGACCGGCTGCAAAGATACCGGTCGCGGTGTCGGGTTGTCCGTTCTGGGATATCACTCCGTTACCCGTCCCCGCTCTTACCACCTGCGAAAGGTCAAATCATGAACCTAACCGGCAACTGGTCTTATCCGACCACGATCAAATTTGGCGCTGGCCGGATCAAAGAATTGGCCGATGCCTGTGCCGCAACGGGGATGAAACGCCCGCTTTTGGTGACAGATCGCGGGTTGGCCAACATGGCAATCACCCAGAACGCACTGGATTCTATGGCTGCCGCTGGTCTGGGACGGGCGATGTTTTCTGATGTCGACGCGAACCCAAACGAAGTGAACCTTGCCGCCGGGCTTGCCGTCTACAAGGCGGGCAATCACGATGGGGTGATTGCATTTGGCGGCGGCTCTGGCCTTGATCTGGGCAAGATGGTTGCCTTTATGTCGGGCCAGACGCGGCCTTTGTGGGATTATGAGGATGTCGGTGACTGGTGGACGCGGGCCGATCCCGCCGGCATTGCGCCCATCGTCGCGGTGCCGACCACAGCTGGCACCGGGTCCGAAGTGGGCCGCGCCTCTGTCATCACCAATTCTCAAACCCATGTGAAAAAGATCATCTTCCACCCCAAAGTCCTGCCCGAGGTTGTCATCTGCGACCCAGAATTGACCGTTGGCATGCCCAGGATGATCACCGCAGGCACTGGCATGGATGCGTTTGCCCACTGTCTTGAGGCGTTTTCGTCGCCGCATTACCATCCGATGTCGCAGGGCATCGCGCTAGAGGGGTTGCGGCTGGTCAACACCTACCTGCCGCGTGCCTATGCAGAGGGAACTGATATCGAGGCCCGGGCGCAGATGATGTCTGCGGCGGCCATGGGCGCAACCGCGTTTCAAAAAGGACTGGGGGCAATCCATGCTCTGTCGCATCCCATTGGCGCTGTATTCAACACACATCATGGTACCACCAATGCGGTTGTGATGCCCGCCTGTTTGGCTTTTAACCGCGCCGCAATTGAGGACCGCATTGCACTGGCTGCGGCTTATATGGGGATCAACGGCGGATTTGACGGGTTTGCTGCCCGCGTGCAGGAACTGAACGCCATGATGGCCATTCCCAAGGGGCTAGCCGCTTTGGGCGTGGATGCCGCGCGTCTGGATGAGCTGACTGATATGGCCCTGCAGGATCCCAGCGTCGGCGGCAATCCGGTTGAGATGACAAAAGACAACACACGCGCGCTTTTTGAGGCCGCGATGTAAATCGTCCTTCACCTGCTGCGGGTTGCAAACTCCATGAACGCGCGGATCACTTTGACCTCGCGGCGCTGGGCCATGTAAACCAGCGACTCAGTCATGCGGATATCCGCATCGCGTATGGGGATCTGGGCCAGTCGGTCATCATTGCCAAACTCGGCTTGTGATACAAATCCTATGCCCGCGCCTGAGGCCACAACTTCGCGGACCGCTTCCCGCCCCTCAGCCTCAATCGCCGGGGTCAAGATAACACCCTGCTTGGCGGCTTCGGTTTCGATCTTCTGACGGGTCTTTGAGCCGGCCTCGCGGAAAATCAGCGTCTTTTTAGACAGGTCCTTAAGGCTCATGCTGGTCAGCCCCTTTGGCACGGTCCCCTTGGCCGCAAAGGCAACAATCTGGCTGCCGCCCAGGTCAACAACCCTCAGGTCGCTGCCCGGAGACAGGCTGCCGAGCACGCCAATCTCAGCATTGTAAGACCTCAACGCATCCAGCACGTCCCCAGTGTTGCCGGTGCGTAAGGTGACAAAAACCTTGGGATAACGTGTCCGGAACCGGCTGAGAATGTCGGTCACGTGATGGGCCGAATCCGCGATGATGCGCAGGGTGCCGTCCACGCTCGCGCGGGTTTCCGACATGTATTCTTCGATCTGCTGCTCAACGTCAAAGTACTGTTTGGTCAGGACATATAGCCGTTCGCCTTCCGGGGTGAGGGCGACCCGTTTGCGCTCGCGTCTGAATAACAGAACGTCGTGCTCTTGCTCCAGTTTGCGCACCTGCTCTGAAATCGCAGGCTGGCTTAGAAACAAAGCCTCTGCCGCGCGGGAAAAACCGCCGTGCTGGGCGACGTAGTGGAACGCTTTGAGTTGACTTTGGCGCATCTCAACACCTTTCCGGACAAATATAGGCTCAGCTTATCAATCAATACCTATTAGCAATTTTACATATGAACAATATTGAACCAGAACCAACGCAATGCTGATGCCAATTGGATACCCCTTCGGAGATTTTTGATGACTGATCCAAAACCCGATATTGAGGCACCACGTCTGGGAGAACCTTACCTTTTGACACCCGGTCCATTGACCACGTCGTACGCTGTCAAAGAAGCGATGTTGTGTGACTGGGGCAGCTGGGACGCAGATTTCCGCGCGATGACTTCTGAGATGCGCGGTCGCTTGCTGGACATGCTGGGCGACGGCAAGAACGATTATGATTGTGTTCCGATGCAGGGCAGCGGCTCGTTTTCGGTAGAGGCTATGCTGGGCTCCTTTATCCCTCACGATGGCAAAGCTCTGGTGCTTGCAAATGGCGCTTACGGATTGCGCTCGGCAGAAACGCTTCGGTATCTGGGGCGGGACTATATCCTGCTGGACAAAGGCGACTATCTTCCGCCGCGCGGTGACGAAGTGGCACAAATTCTGGCGGACGATCCGGCCATCACCCACGTTGTGGCGGTCCATTGTGAAACTTCGTCAGGTATTTTGAACCCGGTCAAAGAAATCTCAGAAGTGACTTACGCAGCCGGGCGAAAACTGTTGATCGATAGCATGTCGGCTTTTGGGGCCATACCGCTTGAGGCCAACCAGATCCGGTTCGAAGCGATGGTTTCTTCTGCCAACAAATGTATCGAAGGCGTTCCCGGTTTTGGCTTCATCATCGCGCGCACGTCCGCGCTTGAAGCAGCGAAGGGCAACAGCACCTCGCTCAGCCTTGATGTGCATGCCCAATGGGCGCACATGACCAAAACTGGACAATGGCGCTTTACGCCGCCGACCCACGTTGTCGCGGCTTTTCTTGAAGCCCTGCGCGCTCACGAGGCCGAAGGCGGTGTTGAAGGGCGGGGCGCGCGCTACACCAACAATCGAGATGTCATGGTTGCCGGCATGCGCGAACTTGGGTTTGAAACCTTACTCAAGGACCGCTGGCTATCACCAATCATCGTGACCTTTTTCTGTCCGTCGGATCCAAGTTTCGCATTCGACCGTTTCTACGCTCTGATGAAAGACAAAGGGTTCATTATTTACCCCGGAAAACTCACGGTTGTTGACAGTTTCCGTGTCGGTTGCATCGGTCAGATGGATGCCACCGTTATGAACAAAGTTGTCACCGCTGCCAAAGAATCGCTCGCCGAAATGGGGGTCAAAAGCGCCACCCCGCCGCAACGAGCTCTTGAAGAACGCGCCAAACTGGCCGCCTGAATCCAAAAGGACTGAATACATGACCATCCAAACCCCGATTGAGGCCAATGAACGGGTCTATCCGATGCCAAAAGTGCCAGCGATTGCCATCTGCCTTGATGGCTGCGAGCCGGAATATCTGGACAAAGCCATCGCTGACGGGCTGATGCCAACGCTGAAACGGATGCGCGAAACCGGCACCGACCGTCTGGCTCATTCGGTGATTCCGTCTTTTACAAACCCCAATAACCTGTCGATCGCGACCGGCCGCCCGCCAATCGTTCACGGCATCTGCGGCAATTATCTCTACGAGCCGGAAACCGGTGAAGAGGTGATGATGAACGACGTCCGTTTCCTGCGGGTGCCGACCGTGTTCAAACAGTTCTACGACGCCGGCGCTCGGGTTGCGATTGTAACAGCAAAAGACAAGCTGCGTGCATTGCTCGGGGCAGGGCTGTCATTTGACCAGGACCGCGCGATTTGTTTCTCGGCTGAAAAATCCGATACGTCGACGCGCGCTGAACATGGCATGGACAAAGGCAGCCGCTGGTTGGGCATGGCGCAGCCAGAAGTCTATTCGGCTGAACTGTCAGAGTTTGTGTTCGCGGCTGGCGTTAAACTGCTGAAAGAGTGGAAGCCAGATGTAATGTATTTGACTACAACAGATTACGTACAACACAAATATGCTCCGGACGACGCGCAGGCTAAATCGTTTTACGAAATGTTCGATAAATACCTGACCGAGCTGGACGCTATGGGCGCTGCCATTGTTGTGACGGCTGATCACGGCATGAAGCCAAAACACCACGCTGATGGTTCGCCTTCGGTTGTTTATGTGCAGGATTTGCTCGATGAGTGGTTGGGTGAAGCCGCTGCGCGTTTGATCCTGCCGATCACCGACCCCTACGTCGTGCATCATGGTGCGTTGGGGTCATTTGCAACGGCCTACCTGCCAGAAAGCGCCAATCAGACTGACATCATCGCCAAGCTGAAGGCGACGAACGGCATCACCCACGTCCTGACCAAGGCGGAAGCGGTTGAAGAATTCGAACTGCCCGGCGACCGCATTGGCGATATTGTTCTGGTGTCAGGTGAAAACATCACGATAGGGACGTCGGCGCATCGCCACGATCTAGCGGCGCTGAATGAACCATTGCGCAGCCATGGCGGTCTGACGGAACAAGTTGTACCGTTCATTGTGAACCGCGTCATTGACCTCCCCAGCAAACCTGAGTTGCGCAATTTCGACGCATTCTATTACGCAACAACAGCGGCGGCGCTTTGAACATGAAGGATGCCGAGATGAACACCAAAATTGAAGTTCGCCATGAGGGCATGCGCATCGGCGGCGAGGTTGTCTTTACTGATGACGTGGTCGAAGTACGATACCCGTACACAGAAGAAGTGATCGGCACGGTGCCCGCGGGGCAAGCTGAACACGCCAAGCGTGCTTTTGAAATCGCGGCCGCCTATAAGCCGAAATTGACGCGCTATGAACGCCAGCAAATCCTTTTTCGCGCCGGCGAGCTGATCAAGGAACGCCGCGAAGAACTGGCCTATTGGCTGACGCTGGAACTTGGCATTTGCCAGCAGCACGCGCTTTACGAGACAGGCCGCGCCTATGACGTGTTCACCTTAGCGGGGCAAATGGCCATTCTGGACGACGGCCAGATTTTTTCCTGCGATCTGACGCCACAGGGAAAAGAGCGCAAGATCTTCACATTGCGCGAACCGGTGAACGCGATCTCGGCGATCACACCTTTCAACCACCCGCTGAATATGGTCAGCCATAAAATTGCCCCGGCCATCGCCACCAACAACTGCGTGGTGTGCAAACCGACGGAACTGACGCCTCTTACTGCAATTGCACTTGCGGACATTCTCTACGAAGCAGGCCTGCCACATGAGATGTTCCAGATCGTGACAGGCTGGCCGCAGGACATTGGTGACGAGATGATCACCAACGAAAACATCGACATCATCACTTTCACAGGGGGTGTGCCGGTCGGTAAGATCATTGCGGCCAAGGCCGGATACAAACGCACGGCGCTTGAACTGGGGGGCAACGATCCGCTGATCATTTTGAACGATCTGAGCGATGCTGATCTTGAAAAAGCAGCCACCATTGCTGTTGCTGGTGCAACGGGAAACTCAGGGCAACGCTGTACCGCCGTCAAACGGATTCTTGTGCAGAACTCTGTTGCCGACCGGTTCGTGCCACTGGTTTTGGAAAAGGCCAAGGCCATCAAGTTCGGCGATCCTATGGACCCCGAGACGCAACTGGGCTGTGTGATCCACGCAAAAGCGGCGGAAGTTTTTGAAAACCGAGTCTTGGACGCTGAAAAGCAGGGCGCCAAGATCCTGTATCATCCCGGTCGTGTTGGGGCGTTGTTGCCCCCCATCGTGGTGGACCATGTGCCGCATGACAGTGAACTGGTGATGGAGGAAACCTTTGGCCCAATCGTTCCGATTGTGCGGGTGCCTGACAATGACGAAGAGGTTATGGCGATTTCCAACTCGACCGAATTTGGTCTGAGCTCGGGTGTCTGCACCAATGATCTCAATCGTGCAATTGCGTTTATCAATGGTCTTGATGTGGGAACGTGCAACATCTGGGAACAACCCGGCTACCGCATCGAAATGTCGCCGTTTGGCGGCATCAAGGACAGTGGGAATGCGGTGAAAGAAGGCGTTCTGGAAGCGATGAAGTTCTTTACAAACGTGAAGACCTATTCTCTCCCGTGGCCAAGGTGAGCACATAGATATCATCCGGTGACGGCGAGGCCCGGTGGGTCTCGCATTTTTGTGGACAGGACAGACTTATGGCAACACCGGCATTTCACACCGAAGGTGAATCCAACACCTCCGAGATGCGCCAGCGGTGGCTGGAAAAGTCGATTGGTCCGAAATCGGCCCCGTTGCTGAAACGGGATGCAGACACATTTTTGCATCAAAGCCTGTCCAGCCCGTGCGTCAGCACCATTGCCAAAGCAAGCGGCATCTGGATCGAGGACAAAGATGGTCGGCGTTTCATGGACTTCCATGGAAACTCGGTACATCACCTCGGATACGGTCATCCGCGTCTTGTCGCAGCGATCAAGGCGCAACTGGATGATCTGCCTTTCGCACCGCGTCGATTTACCTGCGATCCCGCTGTGGAACTGGCAGAAAAGCTGGCCGAGATCACTCCGGGTGATCTGTCCAAAACCCTGTTCACAACTGGCGGCTCTGACGCAAATGAAGTGGCGTTGAAAATCGCCCGCGCGGCGACAGGCCGGTTCAAGACAGTATCGTTCTGGGACGCTTTCCATGGTGCCGGATTTGGCGCATCCTCGGTCGGAGGTGAGGCGACATTCCGGTCCCACATCGCGGGTCCGTTGATTCCAGGCGCAGAACACGTCGCGCCTTTTGCCTGTTATCGCTGCCCCTACAATCATGCCGGACCAGACGTGTGCGGACTGGCATGCGCCAAGATGGTCGACTATGTGCTTGAACGGGAAGGGGATGTCGCCGCTGTCATTGCCGAACCCATGCGCGCCGTGCCGTATGTGCCACCCCCTGGTTTCTGGAAGGCCGTGCGCGACGCGTGCACGCGTCATGGCGCCCTGCTGATACTAGATGAAATTCCGACTGGACTTGGCAAGACCGGCAAAATGTTTGCCTTCGAACATGACGATATCATCCCCGACATTGTCACGCTTGGAAAAGCGCTGGGCGGTGGCATTCTGCCTATCGCAGCCTGTGTTGTGCGCCCTGAATTGGATGTCTGCGGTGAGTTTGCTATTGGTCACTACACACACGAAAAAAACCCGGTGACGACCCGCGCGGCCCTGACCACGTTGCAGATCATCGAAGACGAAAGCTTAGTCGCGCGTTCAGCCGAACTGGGTGCCTACGCGATGGAGCGGTTGCAAAATACTTTGGCGGGCTGCTCGATTGTTGGGGACATTCGCGGACGCGGGTTGATGTTTGGCATTGAAATTGTTGCCGACAAAGAGACCAAGGAAGTTGGCAAGGACTTGGCTGAGCGCATCTACTATGCCTGCCTTGAGGCCGGGCTGAGCTTCAAGATCAGCCAGGATTGCGTTCTGACATTGTCGCCGCCGTTGACCATATCACGCGATGAACTCGATGCGGCGTTGAGCATTGTTGAAACGGCGATATCCGAGCAAATGGCGTGAGCCTTGCGACCTTTGCCATCGTCCTGTTTGCCGCCTTTTTGCATGCGTTCTGGAATGCCGTCGTCAAAGGCGCGCATGACAAAACCATCGTATTGGGACTGATCGCTCTAGGGCACGTGTTGCCGGGCATCGCAATGGTCGCCTTATCGCCGACCCCCAGTTCAGCATCGGTCCCGTTCATCATTGCATCCACAGTTATCCATTGGGTCTACTATTATCTTTTAAATGCGGCCTATCGCGTCGGCGACCTGAGCGTCATCTATCCGATTGCGCGCGGCATGGCGCCTGTCCTGATCGCTCTTGGGGCTCAGATATTTGTCGGTGAACGGTTACCGCTGATCGCCTGGTCGGGCATTTTGTGTGTGTCCCTCGGGATCATGGTGCTGACCCGTGGCGTGTTTCGCTCGGGCCTGCCGAAGGTGGGTTTGCTGGCAGCAATGGGAACAGCGGTGGCGATCGCGGCTTATTCGATCACAGACGGCGTTGGCGTGCGCCTGTCCGGCAGTACCGTTGGATATATTGGCTGGTTGTTTGTCGCCGAGATTATTGTTGCAGGATACATTTTTGCGCCCCGTTGGGACCGTCTGCGCGCGGTTGACGCCCGTACTGTGTGCCTAGGCCTTGCAGGGGGGGTAATCTCAGGTGCAGCATATGCTCTGGTGTTATATGCAAAGACTTTGGCGCCTTTGGGCCTTGTCTCTGCATTGCGCGAAACTTCGGTCATTTTTGCCGCCCTCATTGGTGTGATTTGGTTTAGGGAGGGACCGCGCGGTGATCGGTTGATTGCTGCAGCCATTGTGGCGGCGGGCATCGTTCTAATTGCAGCGGCCAGCGGTATCTGATCATTTTGTTGGAATTTGTGGGTACTGGACCGCATTGGGCGGATGTTTCTAGACATTTGAGCAATTATTGACCGAATAACCCACGAAAACACATAACAAATGGATATTGAGGTTGCAGCAAAGCTATGTGTACCTTTAAGGAGACCCAATGGCCAAAACTGACAATAACCGCACAAACCACCGGGAGGTAGAACTTCTCGAAGCATTGCGTCGTGTCGGTGGATCGGCAAGGAACAACAATCTCGCTGAGGTCCTTGGCGTGTCCGAGGAAACCATTCGCCGGACGGCGAAATCGCTGGCCAAGGCTGATCTGGTGCGGCGGGTTCACGGTGGCATTTTTTTGGCCAATGCCGAAGCTGAACACAGCGTTTTTGCAAGGCTTGGTCATAGGTCGGCCGAGAAGCATAAGATCGCCGAAGCGGCGGCTAGCCTCATTCCAAACGGGGCCTGTGTTTTTATGGATGTGGGATCGACCACTGCTTTTGTTGCCGAAGCCCTGCGCGCGCACAAGAAGCTGACGGTTATCACCAATTCGATGAACGTCGCGCAGACGCTTTTGAACCGCAATGGAAACCGCGTATATATGAGCGGAGGCGAACTGCGCCACAACGAAGGCGGCGCTTTTGGACCTGAGGCGCTTGACTATATCAAACGCTTTTACTTCGATTTTGCCATTCTCAGTGTTGATGGCATTGATGCACATGGCGGGTTCTTTTTGCGTGGCAGTGAAGAGGCGGCGATGGCCAACGTTGTCATCGAGCGGACGCGCCACAAGATTGTCGCCGCGGACCATCTGAAATTTGGACAAACCGGGCCGTGCGTTGTGTGCGATCCCGACAAGCTAGATACGTTTGTGACGGATCGACCGCTGGCCCCGCTTTTTGCGCAAAAATTCAACGAGTGGGGGATTGATGTCGTCCATGTGGAAAAAGGCCCGTTGATGTGATCCGTCCCGACATCATCCAGGACTGCCTGCAGATCACTGAATTGGCAGTCACCTCTGCGCGCGGTTTTTTTCGAAGCACGTTAGGGGTCGATTTCAAAGACGATGAAAGCCCTGTCACACATGCGGACAAGACGATTGAGAGAATTGTTCGACAGGCCATCGTTGATCGACATCCCACGCACGGTATTTTGGGCGAAGAGCACGGGATAGAGCGTTCAGATCACGACGAAATGTGGGTTATAGACCCGATTGACGGGACGCGATCCTTTATCTCTGGCCACCCGTTGTTCGGCTTTCTGCTTGCGTATTTGCACAAAGGCCAACCTGAGGTTGGCGTTATTGCCATGCCAATGATGAACGAGGTCGTCATCGGCGTGCGCGGGCAAGGCAGCACCCTGAATGGAAAGCCTGTTCACGTGTCCTCTGTCCGTGCTCTTGCGGAGGCTGTGATTTACATAAACGAGGGCGAAAAGATATTCTCTGATCATCCCGATACGTTCTCGCGGTTGCTTTTCACCGGGCAGACCCGCCGTTTTTCCTACGATTGTTATCCTTATGCGCTTTTGGCGATGGGCCATGTTGATGTTGTCGTGGATTACGACCTTAAACCCTATGATTTCATGTCACTACGCGTCGTGATTGAAGCAGCAGGTGGCGTCCTGACAGATTGGAAAGGGAACGTCCCGACCCTTGACTATGAAGGGGCTATCGTGGCCGCCGCAACGCCAGAACTGCACTTTGCTATGCTGGCTGTGCTGAATGGAGAACCGGCATGACCATCATTTCCTTTCTGGTCCAGCTTGCCGGGGCGACGATGTTGCTGCTGTTTGCGGTGCGCATGGTCCGCACCGGTATCGAACGGGCGTTTGGACCGTCTTTCCAGCGCGCCGTTGTCAGCACCCGCAGCCCGATCACCGCCGCATCTACCGGAATCGTTCTGGCGATTGTGCTGCAAAGCTCGGCTGCCGTGGCATTGCTTGTTGCCGGATTTTCGGGCACCGGCTCCATCACGTTTGCGACAGGTTTGGCGATGGTGCTGGGGGCTGACCTTGGCTCGGCGCTATTGATCCAGATTCTCTCGTTCAAGCTTGAATGGCTCGTGCCTGTGTTACTTGCGATTGGTGGCGGTTTTTTCATTAAGTCTGAAAGCCGGAAGGTGAAGCAGGCGGGCCGGATCATTCTTGGAATAGCGTTCATCCTGATTTCGCTACGTTTTTTGCGCGAGACCATGGACCCGATCCGTGACAGCGCCTTTCTGCCGTCTATTGCGGGATATCTTGAAAAGGACTTTGTTACGGCCTTTATCGCGGGGGCTGGTCTTGCTGTTTTGATGCATTCCAGCGTCGCCGTTATTCTGATGTGTGTGACGCTGGTGTCAATCGGGGCCATTCCGGTTGGCGCTGGTGTCTCTCTAATTTTGGGGGCCAATCTGGGAAGCGCGATTATCCCCACATGGCTGACCAAAGGCATGAGCGCGACGTCGCGCCGCGTTCCGATGGCCAACCTGACCTTGCGCGGGGCCGGCGCGATCATTGCGCTTTTTGCTATCAACCGATTGCCCATATTGCCCTATCTGGGCGGGATGGGGGCGGCGCAGACGCTGGTGAACGTCCATATCGCTTTTAACATGGTGTTGTTGCTGGCTCTGCCGTTCTGCTCTGCCTTGACTGGTCCTTTTGAACGGTTTTTTCCAGAGGCGGCGGGCACCCCGGCGGATGTCTTGGATACCAATGTGTGTGTGCTGGACAACGCCTTACTGGATAAACCACAGCTTGCTCTTGCCAATCTGAAACGTGAAGTGCTGCGCATGGCCCAAGTTGTCGATGTCATGATGCGGCCAATGATGGACATTTATCACACCTATGACAAAACCACCGCTAATGCAGTCAAGGCACAAGACGATATTGTGAACAAAGCATTGGATGATATCCGGCTCTACACGGCGTCGATGGATACCGACGCTATGCGAAAAGCCGACCGCAAGCTTGCACGCGATCTGACGGAATACGCCATTGCCGTCGAAACCGCAGGCGACATCATCGTGAAACGGTTACTTCCACTGGCCAAGGATAAGTCCGACCAGCGGATAATGTTCTCAGCGGCCGGCAGAGAAGAGCTGGTCTCGATTCATGAACGGGTCATGTCCAACATGTCGCTGGCCTTCAATGTGCTGGTTTCAGATGATCTAGAGAGTGCGCGTCTGCTTCTTGAGGAGAAAAGCGAGATGACGCGCATGGAGCGCAAAAGCCGTAAGCGGCATCTGCAAAGGCTTAGCGACGGGACGCAGATCAGCTTTGAATCCAGCGACATCCATCTTGAAACAGTCAGTGCTCTGCGTGAATTCAACAGCCACATCTCTGCCGTGGCTTATCCGATCCTTTATCGTGGCGGCCAGTTGCTGGAAACCCGGCTGATTCAAGGTATGGGCAAAGAAGAGGCTGATCTGGACGGGTAAACGTCAACCGATGCCGGGGGGGCCTGTCTCGGGTCAACCGTCGCCTGTGCATCCCGTATCCGATGGCCTATACCCCCTCAGATGAACTCCGTGTCCGACCATAATGCCAAGCCAGCAGTGGACCCCGGCGGACTGATTGTTTGCCCGCAATGTGACGCGGTCTACAGCGTGCGCAAACCGGCCAAAGGCGAGCGGTCAGTCTGCCGTCGATGCCATACTGTTCTGATCGCACCTCGGCGTCGGGCCGGCATGCAGATTATTATGGTATCACTGGCCGTTGTCATCCTGATTTTTGCCGCAGCATTGTTGCCATTTTTGTCAATAAACGCGCGCGGCGTGCAAAATCAGGTCTCCGTTGTGGATGCCGCGTTGTCATTTCAGGGCGGGCCGCTGGTCTTTGTTTCGCTGGTGACGGTTGCACTGATCCTGTTCATTCCGCTGGCACGTACTTTACTGGTTATTTACGTGCTGACTCCGCTGGTTTTTGACCGCCCGGCTGCGCCCAACGCGGTAACTGCGTTTCGCTGGTCAGAAAAACTACGCCCATGGTCCATGGCGGAGATTTTTGCGATTGGATGTGCGGTGGCGCTGATCAAGATCAGCGATCTGGCTCTTGTCTCTTTGGGCCCCGCCTTTTGGATGTTCGCGGTTTTGGTTGTTCTTGTTGTCGTGCAGGACAACTTCATGTGCAGATGGTCGGTATGGAACGCATTAGAGAACAGCAAGAAATCCTGAGCGCCCGCGATATCGGTGTTATCGGCTGCCAGCGGTGCAGTCGGGCTTGGCCGGTTGGCACGCCGCACTGCGGGCGATGTGGCAACCCGCTGGTTGCGCGTGAACCGCGCGCACTGCAGCGGGTCTGGGCGTGGTGGCTTGCTGGCCTGATGTGCTACGTGCCGGCTAATATTTATCCGATGCTCAGCACCCGGACTTTGTTCCTGAAACAAGAGGATACAATTGTTGGGGGCGCTGTTCAGCTGTTCCAGCATGGCTCGCATGGGGTTGCATTGGTCATCATCGTGGCCAGTGTTGTCATTCCGCTGGGCAAGTTTTTTGCCATCGCGTTTCTGGCGCTTAGCATGCGCAACGGCTCACTGGTCACAAAACACCAGCGTCACCGGCTGTACGAAGTGGTCGAATATATCGGGCGATGGTCGATGATCGACGTCTTTGTCGTTGCCATTCTGTCGTCGCTGGTGCAACTCAACACTCTGGCCGCGATCACGCCGGGGCCAGCCAGTCTGTTCTTCGCGCTTTCGGTGATTTTCACGATGCTGTCTGCCCAAAGTATTGATCCACGGCTAATTTGGGATTTGGACGCGACATCAAAAGGATCGGCTCTGCATGAGTGAAATGCCGCCCGAAGCAGAGATTGAACCTGCACGCCGAGCGTTTTGGCAACGCGCGTCGATTGTCTGGCTGATTCCGTTTTTTGCTCTGTCGATCGCGCTTGGTGTGGCCTGGCAGGCCTACGTGGACCGTGGGCCATTGATAGAGGTCGAGTTTTCAAGCGGCGCCGGCGTTGCTGCTGGCCAGACCGAACTGCGTTTTCGCGACGTAACCGTAGGCCTGGTTGAGCGGGTTCGGTTTTCACAGGACCTAGGAGCCGTTATTGTATCAATCCGGCTGGACAAAGAAGTAGCGCCTTTTGTCGATGCGGGTGCCAAGTTTTGGGTGGTCAGCCCTAAGTTGACTGCGCGTGGCGTAACTGGTTTGGATACGGTCCTGAGTGGCGTTTTTATCGAAGGGTCGTGGAACAGCACCCCGGACACGCCAGCTAGCCGATTTATCGGATTAAAAGACGCTCCGTTGTTTCGGCCGGGAGAGGTCGGATTACAGATCGCTCTGCGCTCGAATGCGCAAAGCAGTCTCACGGACAGTGCCCCGATTCTGTACCGTGGCATCGAAGTAGGCAGAATTGGGCGGGCGAGCATATCTCCCAAAAGCGGAATTGCTGTGGCTGAGGCCATTATTTATGAGCCCCACAACCAGCTGATCACTGATGCGACCCGGTTCTGGGATGCCTCCGGTTTTGCACTGTCCCTCACCGCCAGCGGCGCTGAGATCAACTTTTCGTCTCTGGCCTCGCTGGTTTCGGGTGGCATCACCTTTGACACACTGGTGTCGGGCGGGGATCCCGTGCAGGACGGCGCGGTGTTTCAGGTTTACTATGAAGAAGCCGACGCAAGGGCCAGCATTTTCAATGCAAGTGATGTGGAGACATTGGACCTGACCGTTGTGTTCAAGGACAATGTGGCCGGCTTGGTAACGGGGGCGCCGGTCGAATTGAACGGCATCAGGATTGGCGAGGTGACCAATCTGGGCGGTGTTGTCAGCCGGGATCAGACCGGAAAGAGGCAGGTGCAGCTCAATGCAACTCTGTCCATTCAACCTGCGCGCTTGGGATTGCCGGGTGACGCAAACGCTGAGGATGCACTGAGCTTTTTACAAGAACAAACCCGCACGGGCCTGCGGGCCCGGCTTGCCACCGCCAGCCTGCTGACCGGTGGTCTCAAGGTTGAGCTGGTGTTTCTGGAAGATGAAGCATCAGGTGTAATAGACATGAATGGCAGCCCTTTCCCAGTCCTGCCAAGCACGGATGGCGATATTTCCGATGTCTCGGCGACCGCTGAAGGCGTCCTGACCCGTATTAACAAACTGCCAATAGAAGAATTGCTGACCAGCGCGATCGACTTTCTGAATGCGACTAAAACGCTGGTCGCAAACGAGGATTTGCAGGAGATGCCGACGGAAGTGCGCGGGTTGCTGGCCGATCTGCGCACATTGGTTGGATCTGAAGAGGTGCAGGAGGTTCCGGCCTTGCTGAACGCGACCTTGGTTCGGATCGAGACGCTGATGGCCAAGGTTGAAGAGCAAAAGACGGTGGAAAAACTGGTCGCCGCAGTCGAAGCAGCCGGGCGTGCTGCAGGCGGTGTTGAGACCGCGGTCGCGGGTGCGCCAGCGCTTGTCGCGCGGATCGAAGCGGTGGCCGCCAAGGCCGAAAACCTGAACATCGAAGAGTTGCTCGCTGAAGCGACCGAACTTGTCGATACGGCACAGGCGCTAATCGGATCAGAAGACACCGCTGCCTTACCGGCTGCATTGACCGGAGCGCTGTCTCAGATTGAAGCAACGTTAAGCGATTTGCGTGAAGGCGGTGCGGTAGAGAATGCCAACAAGACACTGGCGTCGGCGCAGGCGGCGGCGGATGCAGTGGCAGTGTCGGTGACGGACCTTCCGGCCCTGATGGACCGCGTGGCCCGGGTTTTAGCGCAAGTCAGCGATACGTTGCAGGATTACGGTGAAAACTCGGCTCTGAACCGAGATGCACGTGCTGCATTGCTCGAAGTAAACCGCGCGGCCAAATCGTTTGAGTCCTTGGCACGGGCCATTGAACGCAATCCCAACTCTTTGTTGTTAGGACGATAATCCATGACATTTAACAGATGCACCGGTGTTTTCCTGCTTTGTCTGGGGCTGACCGCCTGTTCGGGACCCACAACATTTGTGCGGGTCAGCCCGACACCGGTCACGGAACGCATCGCAATCTCGTACCGCTCGCTTGAAGTGCGCAGCGTGTCACTGCCGACCTATGCCGCATCGGAACAGATATACGGCCAAGGCGCGGATGGTGTGTTGGTCAGCACCGGATCGGTGCTCTGGGGCGATGTGCCAGAACGCGCAATCACGCTGGAACTAAGCCGCACCCTTGCCGAGCTTACAGGCGCGCGCACAGCCCCGGAGCCTTGGCCCTTTGACGCACGGCCGCAGGCGCAGATTGATGTTCGGTTTGAGGATTTACTAGCGGGTGCAGATGGCATTTTTCGGGTCTCTGGTCAATATTTCGTGTCAGCAGAGACCGGCCGAGAGCGGTCCGGCATATTCCGGCTTCAGGTGCCTTATGAGTCAGGTGCCGGAGCGGAGTCGATTGCGCAGGCGCGCTCTCGCGCGATATTGGATCTTGCCAAAGTTATTGCCAAAGAAGCGCTCTGAATGATGCGGAAATGCCCGGCAATTTCAGGTCGGTTGTGTCTCCCGGGAGTCATCAAGCTGAAGCGGAAAACGGCGAGGCAATAGGCCCGCCTGAAACCAAGTGGCCAGCGTATAAACAGAATAAACAGGTAACCCTGTCAAGCGCCGGATATCATCTGCATAAGGCACCATATTTGTGCACTCCAGCACAATGGCTCCCAGATCAGGATGGGCTTCAATAAAGGCTCGTGTGGCTTTTTGCATGTCGATCCTGCAGCGTTCAAAATCGATCTCATATGCGTCCCCCAGAATTTTCCGGGAAAACTCGCCTTCGGGGTTCGTCCCCATGATCGGAGTATCAAGTGGGACACCTGCTGCAGCCAAATGCGCGTTTGTCAGAGTTTTGGCAGATATCGTCAGAATGCCGACACGCTTTTTCGGCGGTAGGGTGGCTTGGATCATTGGCACTTGCATAAGCGACGAACTGGCCACTGGCACGTCAAGCGCGTGTGTCAGCTCATGTTGCAGCAGCGACAGAAACCCGCAATTTGTGGTGATGCCGTCGCAGCCACTTTGAACGAGGTCCCGCCCTGCCGCGACAAAAATATCCAACAGATCAGTGGGGTCGTCCAACACAACCTTCTGCGGGCTTGCGCCACGCACCACCCGGTACTGAACCGGAAAAGGCCAGGTCAGCGCATTGCCCATGTCCCCCGGTATGCGTGGAAACCTGGTTTCCAGCATCAAAATGCCCAGTGTTGCTCCAAACACGGTCTTGCCGCCCTGAAAAGTAGTCATATTTGTGGTTCCCTCCTGGGTCATTGCGCACGGCTCACATACATCTCTGCAAACGCGCGGCGCACTGCATCTGTGGCCTGTTCGCGGCGGCGTTGGATATGCGCGCGCATCGCGGAAATTGCAGCAGCTTCGTTGCGTATCTGCAGGGCATCCACGATCTTGCGGTGAGAGCTGAGCGATCTTTCTGAATCGGAGGTGTTCAGCAGGACACTTAGGTCGATCATACGCACAAAACGTATACGGCCATTGATGTTGTTCAGAATGCGGACAAATTCCGGGTTGTCGGAAAGCTCAGCCAGACGCAGGTGAAAACTCTCGTCCATGTCGAGCAGACGTAAAGGATCGCGGCAAGTTGTGTATTCGCCTTCGACACTGTCCAGATAGGCGGCGATCTCGTCTATGCGGCTATCAGCGGCGCGTTGGATTGAGCACCTGAGGGCTTCGCATTCAATGGCCACGCGCGCCTCGTAGAGGTGCAGAATGCCGTCGGGACTCAATGCCCTGCAATAAAACCCCTTGCCGCTGCGGAAAGTCAGGAACCCCTCAGCGACAAGCCTGTTCAACGCTTCGCGCAGCGGGGTGCGACTGGCGCCCAATCGTTTCGACAACACACTCTCATTGATGCGTTCTTCGGGTTTGAATTCAAAGTCAGCTGCCATCTGGCGCAGGCGTTCATAAAGCCGCTCGACGTTGTTTTCGGTTGGGTGCATGGCCGCCTTCTTTCACGTGTCGATAGCCGTAGTTTAGCGGCCCATGATAGTTGAGCGCAAGTATGTATATTGATCTGTATACAGAAATGTGTACGAATGCCTAACATTCTCAATCAAAGGGCTGGAACAATGGCGAATACACAAAACGGGGCTGAGGCTTTTGTCCGGATGCTGGATGCTCATGGTGTCCGTCATGTTTTTGGATTGTGTGGCGACACCAGCCTGCCGCTTTATGACGCCATGCTGGGCCTTGATCATGGGATCACCCATGTCCTGACCCGCGATGAACGCTCGGCTGCTTATATGGCAGACGGGTATTCGCGAGTAACGGGCCGCCCCGGAGTTTGCGAAGGACCATCTGGCGGAGGGGCGACTTATATTCTGCCCGGGCTGATCGAAGCCAGCGAAAGCTCTTATGCCGTCTTGGGCATCACCACGGATATATCCGTCAGCACCTACGGAAAATATCCTTTGACCGAAGTTGATCAGGAGGCGCTGATGCGTCCGCTGACCAAATTCAACACAGTGATCAAACACGCGGCGCATATCCCGCGCATGGTGCGCATGGCGTTCCGCGCAATGACAACCGGGCGAGCAGGGGCGGCGCATCTGGGCCTGCCTTACGACATTCAATATCATGATGTTGACCCCGCTGACATCTGGTCTGATCCAAAACACCAAAGCTATCCGGCTTATCGCGCAGCACCCGAACCGGGCGCGGTCGAGGCTGCAGTCGATGCCATTCTGTCAGCCCGATCCCCGGTGATTGTCTGTGGCGGCGGCGTGGTGATTTCTGGCGCAATGGACGCGCTGGATCGGCTGGCAACCCGTTTGGATATTCCTGTTGCGACCTCGATCTCGGGGCAGGGATCACTGGCAGAAACCCATCCCAACGCCGTTGGCGTGGTGGGGTCAAACGGCGGCACGGACGAGACTTGGGAAGCGATGGAGAACGCCGATCTGGTCATCTTCATGGGCTGTCGCGCTGGCAGCACCACAACCGCCCGCTGGGAAGCGCCAAAACCGGGCAGCCGGATCGTGCATTTTGACAGCGATCCGATGGTGATTGGCGCCAACTATCCGGCCGAAGTTGCGGTTGTGGCTGATCTGAAGCTGGCATTGGAGCAGATGAATGCTGTTCTGGATGCAGGTGATCAGGGCGCAGCAACATTTGGCGGTGCGGCTGCGGCGGCAGATATCAAGCGCCGAAAATTTGAGGTGTTTCACACGCTCGCAGCCAGCCAGGAGGCGCCGATCCGGCCCGAACGTGTCATAGCAACCTTGCAGCGGCTCCTGCCCGAAGATGCCACGGTTGTGTCTGATCCCGGCACCAGTTGCCCCTATTTTTCAGCCTATTACGAATTGCCAAACTCGGGCCGGCATTTCATCACCAACCGGGCCCACGGCGCCTTGGGGTATGCAATGTCCGCGGCCTTGGGCGCGTGGTTTGGCCGCCCCGGCAGCAAGATCGTTGCGATGATGGGGGATGGATCGTTCGGCTTTACCTGTGGAGAGCTTGAAACCGTCTGCCGATCTCGGGCCAATATCACCTACATCGTATTCTCGAATGCGTCCTTTGGCTGGATCAAGGCCAGTCAGAAAGACGACAAAGGTGCGCGCTATCATAATGTTGATTTTACCCGGGTGGATCAGGCGGCTGTGGCTGCGGCATATGGGGTGAAGTCGTGGAAGGTGGAAGATCCGCTCGATCTTGAGGGCATACTGAAGCAGGCCTTGGCCCATGACGGGCCAACACTGGTTGACGTGATCACCCAACCCTTAGAGCAGAGCAACGCACCTGTGCGGCGCTGGATGGGCTAATCTGCAGGTGCGGCAAAGCTTTGCATTTCTGCCAGTAATATCGCCCGGAATTCCTGCGCCAATGTGGACAATGGCCGGGTCTTTGATGTGATCACCGCCATATCCAGCATGATCGCAGGTTCAAACCGACGAGTTACAAAGCCGCCCGCGTCCTCATAGGCCACGGTAAACGGGTCGATCAACGACACCCCCATGCCTTCGCGCACAAAACTGAGCATATTCTTGAAGAGATGGGTGTGAACCTGGGGTCGCCATGTTGCTCCGGCACTATGAAACGCTTCGCGCGTCCGGCGATGGGTCATGTGGTCAGGGCTCATCACGATAAATGGCTCGTCTTTTAGCAGGGCCGGGGTCAGCGTTTGGTGTTGCGCCAGCGGGTTCCTTTCTGCCATTGCGCAGACGGTTTCAAACCGCAACGTGTGATAGTCAAACCCGTCGTGGTGGATTGGCAGTTCGCAAATGCCGACTTCAAACAGCCCAGCCATCACCCATTCCTGAATTTTTGACGAATACTGCGATTGAAACGACACCGACAGGTTGGGTCGCCCTTCGCAAAAGCGCGCAATCAAACGCGGTAAAAACCCAAATGACAGCGCATGTGTCGAGGCCGCCTGAAGCTGGCCAACCTGCTTGTTCTGCAAGTCGCTAACCGTCTGATGCACATGGTCCAGACCGCGCACAACGGTGTCGATTTCGTGATAGAGCACGTCAGCCTCAGGCGTTGGAACCAGCCGACCCTTGACCCGAGCAAACAAACTTAGGCGCGTCTCGCGCTCAAGTTGGGCGATCAGGTTGGAGATACCAGGCTGGGATATCCCAAGCAGGTTGGCAGCCCCGGTCACAGTGCCGGTTTCGATGATGGCGTGAAAGGCCTGTAACTGGCGAAAGCGCAAAGGCATCGCCTAGCTCTATCACTTTTAGTTATGCTCTGGCCAATATTAAGTATTGGAACTGATGCAAAATCCTTGGCAGGCTACACGCTTGCGGGAGCGCCTATGTCAAATCTAGATCAGAAGATCATTGCGCTGGATGTTTGGCAGTTGGCCTTGCCGGTCAATGCTCGGCGTGATCATGGTATCGGATCGGTCGAGCACAGCATTGATATCGTTGTCCTGCGCCTGACGTCAGAAGATGGCACCCAAGGGTGGGGCGAGGCATCACCATGGTCGGTCTTCACCGGATCAGCTGAGGCGAGTTTTTCCGCCCTTGATCGCTACATCCGTCCGCTGGTCATTGGGCGCGCTGTTGGTGACCGGGCTGCAATCCTGCACAACGCGACATATGCCGTGGCCCATTGCTCCGAAGCCAAGGCTGCACTGGACAGCGCGTTGCTGGATCTGACAGGTCATATTGCAGGTTTGCCGGTTTGGGCGCTGCTGGGAGGGAAATGTCGCGACACCATTGCGCTAAGCTGTTCGATTGCGGATCCGGATTTTGACAAGGATCTGGAATTGATGGATCGGATCAGCCAAGACGGCTTGCGCATTATCAAACTGAAGACCGGCTTCAAAGACCATGCCTTTGACGTGATGCGGTTAGAACGACTGCGCAACGATTATCCCGAATTTGATATTCGCGTGGATTACAATCAGGGTTTGCATCACGACGTGGCAATGGGATGCGTGCGGGATGTGGCGCAATTCAGGCCCACATTTATCGAACAGCCAGTCAAAGCGCATTTGCACGCACTGATGGCGGATATACGTACATCCATCGATGTGCCGTTGTTGGCTGATGAAAGCGTCTTTGGCCCCGAAGACATGCAAGTTGCAATCGACAGAAAGATCGCTGACGGCGTGTCGATCAAAATAATGAAATCAGGCGGGCTGACCCGCGCCCAAACTGTGGCGCGCATGGCGGCCAATGTCGGTATGTCAGCTTATGGCGGTGATATGTTCGAGGCCGGGCTGGCGCATCTTGCCGGCACGCACATGATTGCGGCAACACCGGAAATCACCTTGGGGTGCGAATTTTATCAGGCCAGTTATTTTCTGGTCGAGGATATTCTGGAAACCCCATTTGAGGTGAAGGACGGGCAGGTTATTGTGCCGAAAGGGCCCGGTCTGGGTATCTTGCCTGACCTGAATAAAGTCCGGCATTTTGCCAAACAGGTGTCGCCGCAATGACAGGGATCAGATCAATACGACGTCGCTGCACGCGACGCCTGACCATATTGCCCCGACATCAGACGCAGCAGCGCGGCAAGGTCGCTGACATGCTCTGGATCGACACCAAGGTCACCAATGGCGCGCAACAACAGGGCCTCACGAATCTCGCGGTACCTGTCACAGGCGGCTTGCCCGGTCTGCGTGGCTGTAACCGACTTTTCTTTGCCTTGCCGCACGTCTTGCACCAGCCCCGCTTTGATCAGTTTCTTGATCGCATAGTTGACCGTGTGGGTGTCTTCGATGTTCAGAACCAGGCAGATGTCCGCCAGTTTCTTGGGGCGTGCGCGATGACGAACTGTGTGCAGTACAAGCACTTCAAGCGAGGACAAATCGGGGTACCCTGCGGCCGACATCGCCCGTACCACCCAGCGGTTAAAAGCGTTGCCCGCAAGGATCAAGCCGAACTCGAACTCCGACACTTCGGGGAAGGGCCCCGACGCCAGATGCGCGGACGAGACAATAGGACCAAGATCAGAACCAGACATGGCCTACCTTACGATTTACCGATAAGTTGTCAACATTATGTTGACTTATTTTGGAATCACGTCAGGGTGCTCCCTCAAAGACTGAATTGCTGGGGGCAATAGGTGTGAGCGGCCATATCATCATAGTTGGGGCAGGAATTGTCGGAGTATCAACCGCGATCTGGCTGCGCCGCTTTGGGGCTGACGTAACAATAGTCGACCGGGCCGCGCCGGGGCTGGGCACGTCTTATGGCAATGCCGGAGTTCTGGCGGCCTGTTCCATGGTGCCCGTCACCGCACCGGGATTGATGCGTAAAGCACCGGGATATCTTGCAAACCCGAACTTTCCTTTGTTTCTGCGTTGGGGTTATTTACCCAAGCTGGCGCCGTGGCTGATGAAATATCTCTCCAATGCAAATGACAGCGACACCCGTCGCATTGCACTTGGTCTGACCCCGATCGTGTCCGACACTGTGGATCAACACAAAGCGCTCGTCAGCGGCACCAGCGCTGAGGGCTGGATCGTTGAGAGTGATTACCACTTTGCCTACCGCAATATTCAGGCCTTTGAGGCGGACGACTACACATGGGGGCTGCGGCGCGAAGCGGGGTTTTCGCCTGTTGTGCGCACAGGTGACGACGTGCAGGCGCTTGAACCAAACCTGTCGCCGTCGATTGGCTGTCTGGCCACCATGACGGATCACGGTTTTGTGCGCGATCCCGGCGGATATGTTGCAGCACTTGCAGAGGTTTTTGAGGACCTCGGGGGCAAGATTCACAGAGCATCTGTGCAGGATTTTGAAATCGAAGGCGGCACCATCAAGGCTGTGCTGACCGATCAGGGCCGTCTTGACTGCGAAGCGGCTGTTCTCGCCACTGGGGTGTGGTCCAAGGCGCTGATGAAAAAACTGGGGCTGAATATCCCGTTGGAAAGCGAACGCGGTTATCACATCGTTTTTGAAAACGCACAAAACGGACCGATCTCACCAACGATGGTCGCCAGTGGAAAGTTTGTGGCAACTCCGATGGCCGCAGGGCTGCGCTGCGCCGGAATCGTCGAGTTTGGCGGGCTTGACGCCGGCCCGTCTCGGGCGCCTTTTGACCTTCTGAGAAAACAGGTGAGAGAAACCTATCCCAACTTTGTGGCCACGGGCGAAGAAGAATGGATGGGACACCGACCCGCGCCACCAGATAGCCTGCCGCTCATCGGTCAGATCGGCCAGTCGGGGGTCTACACCGCCTTTGGCCACCATCACATAGGATTGACGGGCGGCCCAAAAACGGGCCGACTGGTCGCTGAGATATTGACAGGGCGGACGCCAAATGCCGATCTGTCTGCCTATGACCCGCAAAGGTTCGCCTGAGTGGAATAATTAACAAAGCCAAGAAACCAACAACAAACAAGGAGAGTACACATGAACACGGTAATCAAAACGACAACTGCACTGGCGATGGCCACTGCAATAACATCGGTGGCAACAACCGCCGCGATGGCGGAAAAATGGGATATGCCACTGGCCTATTCAGCAACCAACTTCCATTCCGAGAACGCCGCCAAGTTTGGCGAATGCGTCACAGCAGGAACCAGCGGCGAGATCGAAATTCAGACCCACCCATCCGGGTCGCTGTTCAAAGGCGCAGACATCAAACGCGCGGTTCAGACCGGGCAGGTACCGATTGGCGAGCGCCTGTTGTCCGGGCACCAGAACGAAAACGCGTTGTTCGGCTTTGACTCGGTGCCGTTCCTTGCGACGTCATTTGACGCATCAGGCGATCTTTACACAGCCGCCCGACCGGCACTGGACAAAGTTCTGAATGATCAGAACCTGTCGATCCTCTATTCCGTGCCTTGGCCACCCCAAGGTCTTTACTTCAAGAAAGAGGTTACTTCAGTTGCCGATATGGCGGGCATCAAGTTTCGGTCTTACAACAATGCCACCGCTCGTCTTGCTGAGCTGACCGGCATGTTGCCGGTGACCATTGAAGCCGCCGAAATCTCGCAGGCCTTTGCGACCGGTGTGGCAGAATCGATGATTTCATCCGGTTCAACCGGATATGACCGCAAAGTGTGGGAAAGCCTGACGCATTTCTATGAGGTCGACGCCTGGCTGCCCTACAACCACGTCATGGTGAACAACGATGTCTGGGCTGGTGTCAGCGATGCCAATAAAACGGTGATCACGGACTGCGCCACAACGGCAGCCGCGGATGGTCTCGCAGCGTCCAAGGCTTACACGCAGTTTACCTTGGACGGTCTGAAGGCAGGCGGCATGACCGTTGGACCGGCAGGCGAGGCGCTGGTCGACGAGCTGAAGGTGATTGGCGAACAGATGACGGCCGAATGGCTGGAAGCTGCTGGCGATGACGGCGCTGCGATCGTGGAAACGTTCAAAAACTAAGCCTAAAGAGGGGCGGCGCCAAATGGTGCCGCCCCGCACGATTTTAAGGGGGCTATTTCAATGATATCTTTGCGCGGGCTGCGAAAAGCACTCGATTTCCTGTATACTGCTTCGGGTGTGATGGCCGCGGTCTGCCTCGTCGCTATCCTGCTGCTGATCGTCGTTCAAATGCTGGCCCGCTGGACCGGTGAAGTGTTTCCCGGCGCGCCGGACTACGCCGGTTATGCCATGGCTGCGGCCTCTTTTCTGGCCTTTGCCAGCGCCTTGAACAGAGGCTCGCACATCCGGGTTTCCATTCTGCTGAATGCCGTCGGGCCGCGGGTGAAACGAATGTTGGAGATCTGGTGCTTTACGATAGGCACCGCAGTCGCTTGGTATGTGGCCTATTACACATGGCGACTGATCGGGTTCGCTCTCAAGTTCAAAGATGTCAGCCAAGGTCAGGATGCTACTCCTTTGTGGATTCCACAAATGCCGATGCTGATCGGGGCGATCATTCTGGCCATCGCGCTGACCGATCACTTGGTGCAACTGATTTTCACTGGCAAACACGGCATCGTCCGGGACCTTGCTGACCAAAGCCAAGGGGAATAGCGCGATGCAGGAAACCTATATCATCATCTTGTTTCTTTTTGTTCTGTTCACACTGCTGGGATCCGGCGTGTGGGTTGGGCTGGCACTCATGGGTGTGGCCTTTGTCGGCATGGAACTTTTCACCACACGTCCGGTTGGCGACACCATGGCAACCACGATTTGGTCGTCGTCATCCTCATGGACCCTCACAGCGCTGCCAATGTTCATCTGGATGGGCGAGATCCTCTATCGAACCCGATTATCCGAGGACATGTTCAAAGGGTTAAGCCCTTGGCTGGCGCGGCTTCCCGGTGGTTTGGTGCATACCAATATCGTTGGGTGCACGGTCTTTGCTGCGGTCTCGGGGTCGTCCGCTGCAACCCTGACGACGGTTGGGAAAATGTCGATCCCCGAACTGCGCAAACGCAACTATCCCGAAGAAATGGTGATCGGAACTTTGGCCGGGGCGGCAACGTTGGGGTTGATGATTCCGCCTTCGCTGACACTGATTGTCTACGGGGTCACGATCAATGAAAGCATCACCAAACTGTTTTTCGCGGGCATTATGCCGGGTTTGTTCCTTGCCACGATGTTCATGGCGTATGTTGCAATTTACTCGTTAGTGTCCAAAAACTGGGCACCGACCGAAGAGCCGCAAATGACGTTTGCCGAAAAGGTGTCGAACTCGCGGTTCCTGATCCCCGTGATCCTGCTGATCACAGTGGTGATTGGCTCGATGTATTTGGGAATTGCCACAGCCACAGAGGCGGCGGCTTTTGGTGTGATTGGATCGCTGTTACTTGCCGCAGGGCAGGGATCGCTCAGCTGGTCGACCTTTACGGAAAGTCTGATGGGCGCGACCCGCACCAGCGCAATGATTGCGCTGATCCTTGCCGGGGCGGCGTTTTTGTCCCTGTCGATGGGGTTCACTGGATTACCCCGTGGACTGGCCGATCTGATCGCATCGTGGGATCTAAGCCGGTTCCAATTGTTGATGGTACTCTTGGTGTTTTATATTGTGCTGGGCTGTTTTCTGGATGGGATTTCATCGGTTGTGCTGACAATGGCTGTGGTCGAGCCGATGGTGCGCGAAGCCGGGATTGATCTGATCTGGTTTGGCATCTTCATCGTTGTAGTCGTTGAAATGGCGCAGATCACACCGCCGATTGGGTTCAATCTGTTTGTTCTGCAAGGCATGACTGAACACGAGATGAGCTTTATCGCCAAGGCCGCCATCCCGATGTTTTTGATCATGGTGCTGATGGTTTTTGTGCTGATCTTGTTCCCTGAGATTGCGACTTGGTTGCCCAACAACCTGCGGGCTGGTCCGGCCGGAGCTTAGAGGAGCACCTGAGCAATGATCACGTTTCTGAGCCATGTCGCCCGCCATGGGCGGCTTGGTCTTGTGATCGGATTGCTTGCGGGGCTGGCATTGCCACAAGTGGCTTTGGTCCTGCGGCCATGGTTGCCGGAAATGATCGGTGTGCTGTTGTTTCTGACCGCACTGCGCGTTGGCTGGGCTCAGGCCTTGGGGTCTTTGGGTGCCTTGGTCCAGTCACTGCGCATCGTGTTTGGGTTTCAGGTGGTCATGCCGGTGCTTGCGTTTGGCCTGTTCTGGGTTTCAGGCATGGCGGCAAGCCCAATTGCGTTGGTTGTAGTGCTGGCACTGGCAGCTCCACCGATTACTGGAAGCCCCAATTTTGCAATGCTGTTGGGGCATGATCCTGCACCCGCATTGCGGTTGCTGGTGCTTGGCACCGCGCTGTTTCCACTGACTGTCCTGCCGATATTCTGGTTGTTACCAATTTTGGGCAGCGCTACTGCCGCGTTTGCGGCGTCGATGTGGTTGCTGGTGGTTATTGTCGTGTCGGTCGGGGCGGGTTTTGGGGTTCGGGCTGCGGTCGTCCGCAATCCTGACCTTGACGCAATTCGCGCCATTGACGGGCTCACCGTGATCATGCTGGCGGTGATTGTCGTCGGTCTGATGGCCGCACTTGGTCCGGCGATCCGGACACAACCGGGGCATTTTGGCCTGTGGCTCTTGTTGGCGGTGGCGCTAAACTTTGGCATGCAGGTCCTGGCCTATTCAATGCTGCCTAACACTCAAGCCCGCGTGCCGGTAAGCATCATTGCTGGCAACCGAAATGTCGCTTTATTTCTGGTGGCGTTGCCGCCCCAGATCACCGATCCGCTGCTGATCTTTATTGGCTGCTATCAGCTGCCGATGTATCTCACCCCAATCCTGATGAGGAGGTTTTATGCCAAGCGCCACGTCACAGCATGACGGCGGATATCCGCAAATCGCAACCTTGGGCGTATCCGGTCTGCTGGTGCAGTTCGGCGATACGCTGAGCGAGCCGGTGAACCGTGCTGCACTGGCTTTGCGGGCCCGGCTGGAGAAAGAAAGCTGGGACGGAATTGAGGAAACTTCAACTTCTTTATCGTCGGTTTTTGTTCGGTTTGATCCGCTTCACGTCACCCATGCCAACCTGCGCCGGCAGCTAGAGACTCTTTTGCTGGATCAGGACTGGTATGCCGCAGCATTGCCAACGGGTCGGCGGCACTGGCACGTTCCCTGCAGTTTTGGTGGCACCGATGGCCCGCAATTGGGCGAAGCGGCTGACCTCGCACATCAGGATGCGGCGGCGGCAGTTGCAGATATTGCAGCGCATCCGGTTCAGGTGCTGACCATCGGATTCGCGCCCGGTCAGCCTTATATGGGCAGTTTGCCCGCCGCGTGGGACATTCCACGTCAGACCAGTTTGACGGCAAAAGTGCCCGAAGGTGCATTGGTCGTCGCCATCCGACAGTTGATCATATTCGCCGCTGACGCACCGACAGGCTGGCGACACATCGGGCAGACTGCCTTTCGGTGTTTTCGACCCGAGGCGGATGATCCGTTTGCGCTGCGGCCCGGAGATCAGGTGTCTTTTGATCCCGTAACGGCTGAAACGCTCGGCGCGATCCGCACCAGTGACACGTCGGGCAATGGCGGCGCGACGATGGAGATGTTGTCATGAGCGCGGCCCTGAAAGTCCTTCAGGCTGGACCTTCGGTGCTGATCGAGGACATGGGCCGACCCGGATACCTGGGCGAGGGTTTGTCACAAGGGGGTGCCGCAGATCGCCTGGCGCTGTTTGAGGGGGCTGCGTTGCTGGGACAAGACGCTGGGCTGGCAGCATTGGAACTGGGCGGCTTTGGCGGTGTGTTTGAGGCAATTGCGCCGTTGCGCTTTGCGCTGACGGGGGCGCCCATGACAGCGAGCATCGATGGTCAGGCCGTCACCTGGAACGTCTCACATGGGCTACAAGCAGGCCAACGACTGACAATTGGTGCGGCGCGTAAAGGTGTCTACGGGTATTTGCATCTTGGTGGCGGGCTGGACACGCCAGAGGTGCTCAACAGCCGATCGACACACTTGGGGGCCGGTATTGGCAAAGCTATTGTTGCTGGCGATGTTCTTTCGGTTGGCCCAGACACCAGATCGGTTCAGACAGGTTATGTTCTGGAGGTCAGCGATCGATTTTCTGGTGGCACAATCCGGATGGTGGAAAGCGCCCAGACCCGACAATTTGCAAGCGTCGAGCTTGAACGGTTTCAAGCGATTGAATTCAATCGTGATCCGCGCGGTAACCGGCAGGGTGTGCGGCTGGCGGCAGAGGCGGCACCTTTTGCGGTTGAGGCCGGGTTGAAGAT
>CBDTVL010000012.1:0-31193 GCA_965363755.1 uncultured Sulfitobacter sp. | reverse complement strand
TCAGCTGGGAGAGCGCCTGCATGGCATGCAGGAGGTCAGCGGTTCGATCCCGCTAGGCTCCACCAAATCACAATTTTACACTACAAACAGATGCTTAGAGCGACGGCTATGGGCCTCTTTTTAGGGCCAAATAAGGCTGTGGATCACGTATGGGTCACAGCATCTGCAAATTTGGGTCTTTCAAAGACGTGCTTTAAGTGTTGAATTCCGATGATCCCACCTTGGACGCGACCTTCCCGTTTCCAGTTCCCTGACCATTGCAGATGCCGAACAGAAAGCGAAGATTTTGATCAAACACATTATGTCATGCATTATTGTTGCCGGTTCATGGACAATTTCCGCCGCAGAGCTTTCAGCTGGTGGCGTGGAAGACAAGATCGCTGCGTTGGTGGCAACATCAGGCAACGGCGATGGATCATCCGGCACCCAAACGGCCTTGGACGCGGCGGTGGTTATACCGCGTCTGTACCAGCAACGCGATTATCGGCCGGCCTGGTTTGGCACACGCGCGGTCGACGAGTTGTTTCAGGCTCTGAATAACGGCATCACTCAGGGCTTTCAGCCCAGCGACTTTCACTTGCCACAGTTGATGGATTTGCACGACGCGGCAAAATCTGGTGGGGATGAAGACGTTGCGGCGTTTGATGTCCTTGCATCTGATGCCGCCACCAAGCTCGCAAGCTATCTCTTTTTTGGCAAAGTCGATCCCGGTGCGTTAGACAGCGGCTGGAATTTTGACAAACCGGTCATCAAAAGTGATCCCGCAACGGTCATCAATCAGTATTTAGATGGCGATGGATTCTCTGCGTTGATGGAGCTGATCACGATTCATAATGTCCAGTATCAGCAACTTGTTGATGCTCTTGCGCAATACCGCAAGATTGCATTTTCCGGTGGGTGGCCGAAAGTTCCCGATAGTGAAACGATCAAACCCGGAAGGATTGGCCCCGAAATCGCACTGCTTCGCGAGAGGCTTGCCGGTGAAGGAGTTTTGAACGAAGGCCAAATCCTACCGGCGGTTGAAGATAGCGAAACCGACCCCGCTTGGGTTTACGACGCGCACCTGCAGGCGGATGTTGAGGCGTTTCAAACGCGCCATGGTCTGGCAGCTGATGGTGTCATCGGACCCAAGACGTTTGTGAATCTGAATCGTACGGCCGATGAACGTGTCGACCAGCTGCGCCTTAGTCTGGAACGGGGACGCTGGCTGATGCGCGACTTGGATGAAGAATTCGTTTTGGTCAACATTGCCGGGGCGCGTACTTACATGATCTTGAGCGATGGTTCTGTCTGGACCACGCGGTCGATTACCGGCTCACAATACCGCAAAACTCCAGTCTTTCGGGACGACATCAAATACATGGAATTCAACCCCACGTGGACGGTGCCCAATTCCATCCTCCTTAAAGACAAGCTCGCCAGGATCAGGAAAGATAGCGGCTACCTGTCACGAAATGGCTATAGTGTAAGGGATAAAAACGGCAGTGAAATTTCAGCCAGTGCCGTCAATTGGTCTTCATCCAATCCCGCGGTGACGCTGGTTCAGCGCCCGGGCCCGAACAACGCTTTGGGTTTGGTAAAGTTCATGTTTCCCAACGCACATGCGGTTTATCTTCATGATACAAATGACCACAGCCTTTTTGACAGAAGCGAACGCAATCTCAGTTCGGGCTGCGTTCGACTCGAGCAACCTTTTGAGTTCGCCAGTTTGCTGATGGAAGGTGCCCCGGGCTGGAGCGCTGAAAAAATGCAATCTATCCTGAAAAGCGGCAAAACAACACGTGTTGACTTGCCAGAACCTATGCCGGTTTTGCTGACATATTGGACCGCGTGGGTTGAGGAAGGCGAGGTTCACTTTCGCGAGGACATTTATGAACGTGACGGCCCTATTCTCGCAGCCTTGAACCGATGAACCAGACGGTTTGAACACAAGTTACTGTGGTCACAAGTCTGTGGGTCACGAATTAGCGCTGCGGCGGAAGAACTGCCCCTAGAACCACTGCCCCGGTTCCATCAGCCCCAGATCCAGCAATTGCTTGGAGTGCCACTCGAACCGGGTGGAATTATGCCAATAGAAAGAATCGATTTCGAATTTGCTACCGGGATTGCGTTTCAATGCTTTGGCCGTGCGAAAGGAACAGATCGCAGATGTCAGATTGTTGTGCCAGGGGCAGGCATAAGTGTTGTATTCTTCCTCATTGAAAGTGTGATCCGCGCGCAGTTTCAGCCCCGGTTTGGCCTTGAAAAGGGACACTCTATCGATTTTCCGTCGCGCAACCGGAATATGTTCCTCGAAACGCCAGCGCAGACCGCCGTGAAAATTGAGTTGCCTGTCCTTGGCGCTGTCTTCAGGAACCGTACCATCCCGCGCCGAGGCATAGTAACCTGACCGGTCCAGATGCGCCTCGTCCAGCGTGACCGCATTTGGGTGAATATTCAGATCTGGCGCATAGAGGTCGATGACGTAGGTCAGCATCGCGTCTCGCCGCTCTTCCGTGTGAAACGCCAGCATCTCACCAACTGTGCGCGTCTCGCAGAAGGGATAAAACAGGTATTCTGCATTAAAACAATAATATAGCCATGTGCCCGGCGCGGCGGCGATGATCTGATTAACTGCGTTTTCCATCGCCGAATCTGCGGCCATATCGTAGCTAATCTTATGCACAGTCTCTTCAAGATCATCAGGCAGCGCAATTTGATCAGGCATCAGCGCCAGAACATGCTTGAAACCCGCCTGTATGTGATGGCGCAGCGTTGTTGCAATTTCCACTTCGTCTTCGACCAGCACAATGGCCACTGGCCCTTTGGCCAGCGTTTGTTTTCCTTTCGCCAAAAAATCTTGCAAGGACGCGTATTTCATTTGCCTGACATCCACCTTATTTTGTCCAGATTCCGTTAAATTTGCGTGCATTGCAAGCCATCGCAGCTTGGTTTAGGCATGCCTCGCGCCACATTCACCGAAAGCACGCCCCAGATGTCCGAGCCCAAAAAGCTGTTTATCAAGACTTATGGCTGTCAGATGAACGTTTATGACAGCGAACGCATGGCCGAGGCGTTGAGCCCGCAGGGATACATTTCGACGGATAGCCCGGCGGATGCGGATATGATTTTGCTGAATACCTGCCATATCCGCGAGAAAGCGGCTGAAAAGGTCTATTCGGAACTCGGACGCCTGAAAGTCCACAAAGCCAACAATCCAGATTTGAAGATTGGTGTGGCCGGATGTGTCGCGCAGGCCGAAGGCGCTGAGATTATGCGCCGCCAAACAGCCGTTGATTTGGTTGTCGGGCCGCAATCCTATCACCGCCTACCCGAGATGGAGGCGGCAATCCGTCAGGGTCACAAAGCCCTCGATACCGATTTTCCGGAAGAGGACAAGTTTGAAAAGCTGAAATCCCGCCCCAAATCCGCGCGCGGACCATCTGCGTTTCTGACGGTGCAGGAAGGCTGTGACAAGTTTTGTGCGTTTTGCGTCGTGCCGTATACGCGCGGATCGGAGGTGAGCCGTCCGGTGGAGCGCATTCTGGCCGAAACTCGCGACTTGGTGGAACGCGGCGTACGAGAGATTACATTGTTGGGTCAGAACGTGAATGCCTATCACGGCGCCGGGTCTGACGGGTCTGACCAGTCTTTGGCACAGCTAATTTGGGCACTGGACAAAGTCGACGGTCTGGAGCGTATTCGCTTTACCACTTCGCACCCCAACGACATGGATGATGCTCTGATTGAGGCGCACGGCTCGTGCGCCAAGCTGATGCCGTACCTGCATTTGCCGGTACAGTCGGGTTCTGATCGTATTTTGAAACGCATGAACCGTTCACATACAACTGACAGCTACTTGAAAGTGATTGAACGCATTCGGGCTGCACGGCCCGATATCGTTTTGTCGGGTGATTTCATCACGGGATTCCCCGAAGAAACCGACGACGATTTTCAGGCGACGCTCGATCTGGTTGAAGCGGTCAAATATGGCTATGCCTATTCGTTCAAATACTCAACCCGCCCGGGCACGCCAGCGGCGGAACGGACGCAAGTGCCTGAGGATGTCAAAGCCGACCGTTTGCAGCGCCTTCAGTCTCTGATCACAAAGCATCAGCGTGCCATTCAGGATGCGATGGTTGGGCGTGTGGTCAGCGTTTTGGTCGAAAAAGAGGGCCGTCAGGCAGGGCAGGTATTAGGTAAGTCCGAATATCTACACTCGGTTCATTTCACCGGCCCTGACGTTGCCATTGGCGACATTGCCCGCGTTAGAATAGTCGGCAGCAAGACCAACTCCCTGACGGGTGAAAAAATCTAAGCTGCGGCGACTGGAAGGATTGTCCCTTTTGACAACTGCGTGTGACGACACAAATCCGACTTTTCACACAAATCCAAGCAAATCCGTCTCAATTTGGCACCACATGTAGTGATTATGCCTTCACAGGTGCCCACATTGTTCCTAGAGTTTTGTGCAATACAAAGTGAGAGGCCAGGCTGCCGCCCGCTAAAAATGGCCTCCCAAGGGGACATGTTAAGGAATACCACGGTGGTGATTCAATTTTTCCACATGATGCGGATCGCACTTGGTGTGTTCGCCGCTTTGATGCTTGGGCTAGGTTTGGGTGTTCAATCGGGCTGGGCACAATCCACTGAGATCGTTCAGGGCGAACCTTACATTCCCGCGATCTGGATTGATCCGGATGGATGCGAGCATTGGGTCATGGATGACGGGTTCGAAGGTTTTATGACGCCCCATGTCAACCGCGACGGGATTCCCGTTTGTCATAAGGCGGACGTGTGCGGCGTTATTAATACGGATCAGTTCTTTGCTTCTAATCGCTCTGCAATCTGGCCTGCTGGCAAGCGCAGACTGAGCGAGTTTTTTCAGTCGGCAACGGCGTCGAATTTCTTGGTCATCGGACACACCGACAACCGCGCGTCGGACAAGTACAACATGCGCCTGTCCAAGAAACGCGCGGATGCTGTAGCAAGAGTGGCAAAATCTGCCGGGGTGAATGTAGCGCAAATACGCGGATATGGTGAGCGACAGCCGCGCACATCAAACGAAACCGCCGCGGGCCGCGCAAATAACCGCCGCGTCGAAATTGTATGTCTGCGCTGAGAGAGGCACCCACATGACTATTCCCAAGACCGCCGCAGCATTTACAATTATCGGCCTATTGTCGGGTTGCGAGGCTGGCACCAGGGAGGACAAAACCATCGACTATGGCGTCGACAAAAAACACCTGAGCGAACTTGTTGCAGGCATCTGGGTTGACCCCAACGGCTGCGACCACTGGATTGTCGATGATGGCGTGGAAGGGTATTTGTCACAGCGGCTTGACCCATATGGCAAACCGGTTTGTTCGGGTGTCGCGCCACCGAATACAGCGGTCGGCGCCTTCAAGGATGGGTCTGAGGTCACCGATTCCTTCTGATGCTCTTGTGTGGGCGGGCTAACTGATCATCTGTTAGACAAGGCGGATCTTTTTATTTCAAATCCTAGTTATTACGGCCCGAGCCGCTTGCTTTGGCGCAGCGATCTTGGCACCATGTGTCCAGGCTGCTTAGATAAGGATACCCGTTTGGCAATCAGTGCCCAGACCCCCCCGTCCCCATCCAATCCCGCACCAGAAGTGCTGGTAGAATTCCCTGACAATCGATTGCTGATAGACCTGTGCGGAGAATTTGACCGCAATCTGGCAGACATTGAGCAAAAGCTGAGTGTGCAACTGCTTCGGCGCGGCAACCAGATTGCCATCATGGGCACTCCTGACGCGCAACAGCAATCCGCCGACGTGTTGAATGCGCTTTATGCTCGACTAGAGGCTGGTCGTGCCGTTGAGGCGGGTGATATTGACCGAGAACTGCGCATGGGTGCGTCAAAAGGCGCGGGCGCCGACAGAGTAACTCAGCTTGAGATGTTCAAAGGTGGCAAGGTCGAGATTAAGACACGCAAGAAACTAGTCGAACCGCGCACAGATGCACAAAAAGCATACGTTCAGGCGCTGTTTGAAAATGAACTTGCCTTTGGAATTGGGCCTGCCGGCACGGGCAAAACCTATCTGGCCGTCGCGGTTGGTGTTTCGATGTTCCTGAGCGGTCAGGTCGACAAAATAATCCTGTCGCGCCCCGCCGTCGAAGCCGGCGAACGTCTGGGTTTCTTGCCCGGTGACATGAAGGAAAAGGTCGATCCTTACATGCAGCCGCTTTATGATGCGCTTGATGATTTTTTGCCCGGCAAACAGCTTGCCAAAATGATGGAGGAGAAACTGATCGAGATTGCGCCGCTGGCGTTTATGCGTGGGCGCACTCTGAGCAATGCGTTTGTTGTGCTGGATGAAGCGCAAAATGCGACCACAATGCAGATGAAAATGTTCCTGACCCGTTTGGGCGAAGGCAGTCGCATGGTGATTACTGGGGACCGCACCCAGATCGACCTGCCCCGTGGCGTCCCTAGCGGTCTGGCTGATGCCGAACGGTTGCTGGCAAACATCCAGAAGATCAGTTTCAACTATTTCACCTCCAAGGATGTGGTGCGCCACCCACTGGTCGCCGCTATTATCGAGGCTTACGAAGGTGACGCTGGGGCCTGAGGTTATGCAGCCCAATCAACTTGCTTTAGCCAAAGACTTCACCGCTGACTTTCGCCGCCGACTGGCCGTGACATGAGCCTTGAGTGTATTGTCGAAGAGGAGCGCTGGAACGCGCTCCGTCTCGAATATTTGGCCCAAGATGCCGCAGACAAGGTGCTGGCTCGGTTTGCTCTGGACGCGACGGATTGCGAAATCAGCCTGTTGGCCTGCAACGATGCGCGAATTGCTACCCTAAACGCTGATTTCAGGGGCAAGTCAGTGCCAACGAATGTACTATCGTGGCCAAGCGAAGAATTGTCAGCCAGTACGCCGGGTGCTGCGCCACAACTGCCGCAAAGTGACGCAAAGGGTCTGATCGAGTTGGGGGACATTGCAATTGCATTTGAAACCTGCGCCAAAGAGGCTGATGAAGCCGGGACCGCTCTTCAAGATCATGTGACCCATCTTGTTGTTCACGGAATTTTGCATTTGTTAGGATACGATCATATGCGTGATCAAGATGCCACTTTGATGGAAGGTCTTGAGACCGAGATACTTGGCAGCATGGGGGTAGATGACCCATACAGGGACAGTAACGGGGCTGAAGGGTCCCTTTTTGGATTGGATTAATGGGCGATATTGACGGTTCCTCTAACGCAGCGCAACGCGCGCAACCGTTAGGGCAAGAAGACATAGTTGAAACAGATCTGGACGATGCGTCGAACGCGGACAGGCCGGGATTTTTTCGCCGGGTCATAGATGCATTTGGCCCCTCTGACACTGATGAGAACGACGCAGGTGACGCCGCCGAAACGCCACGCCCGGTTGCGCTTGGCATGATCAACTTGCGCCGTTTGCGGGTCGAAGACGTAGCCATTCCCTCTGCTGATATCATCGCGGTGCCAGACACCATCACGAAGGATGAGTTGGTGGCCGTCTTCCGGGACAGCGGGCTTACCCGTTTGCCAGTCTATAATGGCACATTGGACACCCCCGTAGGCATGGCTCACCTCAAAGACTTTGCGTTGATGCACGGGTTCAATGGCTCAGGCGAAGGGCGGTTTTCGCTCAAAAAAATGCTACGACCATTGATGTTTGTGCCGCCCTCAATGAGCATCGGGGTTTTGCTGACTAAGATGCAGGCGGAGCGCCGCCACATGGCACTCGTGATTGACGAATATGGCGGCGTGGACGGTCTTGTCACCATTGAGGATCTTATTGAACAGGTCATCGGAGAGATCGAGGACGAACACGACACCGCTGATGGCGAATATTGGGTCAAGGAAAAGCCGGGCTGTTATGTCGCCCTGGCTAAAACACCGCTAGATGAGTTTGAGGCCGAGATTGGCCAATCTTTGACTGATCACCACATGGTTGATGAAGAAGAAATCGATACCTTGGGCGGGCTGGTGTATATGCTGGCGAGCCGTATTCCCTCGCGCGGCGAAGTTGTAGTTCATCCAGACGGCCCGGAATTTGAAGTAATCGACGCCGATCCCCGCCGGATCAAACGGCTACGTGTCAGACTCCCGGGTGTGACTGACGCATGATAGCAAACTGGTCGGTCACACGTCTTGGTGACTGGCTTGCCGATGGTTCGTCACGTCTAAAGTATACGTACGCGGTTCTTTCTGGTGCCGTTGCCGGGCTGGCTTTGCCACCGTTTGATCTCTGGTTTTTAGCAGTATTTGGCCTTGCAGTATCTCTGCAGTTGCTGCGCGTCAGTTGTAGTGGTCGACAGGCTGCCTTGGTTGGGTGGGGGTTTGGCAGTGGCTACTTTGCGGTCTGCCTGCATTGGATCGTTGAACCGTTTATCGTCGATGCCGATCGCTATCTATGGATGGCGCCATTTGCTTTGGTGTTCATCACGACTGGAATGGCGTTATTTTGGGGGGCTGCATTTTGGGCCGCCTTTCGACTGAGCCAAGGCGCAAAACCGTTGGTCAGCGCGCTGGCATGGGCCGTATGTCTGGGTACGGCTGAGTTACTCCGCAGCTATATCCTGACCGGATTTCCCTGGGCGCTTATCTCACAAATCTGGGTTCAAACTGACATGATCCAGTGGATCAGACTCTTGGGACCCCATGGTCTTACGTTGGCAACACTGCTGATGGTCGGCTCGGCCAGCAGCGCATTTGCGGTTAGCGGATGGCTCAACCGGACCGCATTGCTATTACCTATCAGCCTGTTGGTCAGCGGCCTGTATTGGTTATCGCCTGATCCTCAATCCCAGCCAATCGGCCCTGTCATTCGTCTGGTTCAGCCTAACGCGCCGCAGCATGAAAAATGGAATCGGGATCTGATCCCGATGTTTTTTCAGCGCCAGATCGATTTTACCGCCGCTGCAACATTGTCGGGCAGGCGGCCAGATCTGATTGTGTGGCCCGAAACCGCAGTGTCCAATCTGCTGGAAAATGCTGGCCCCGCCTTTGACGTGATCAAAGATGCGGCAAACGGCACGCCCGTTGTTCTGGGCATTCAGAGGCGAAACGCGCAACAATTCTACAACTCAATGGTACTGCTGGATGCCCAAGGCGAACTGGCGGGACTTTATGACAAGCATCATCTGGTGCCGTTTGGAGAATACATCCCTTTTGGATCAGTTTTGGGTAAGTTCGGGCTGCACGGCTTTGCAGCAAAAGAGGGCAGTGGCTACAGCGCCGGACCCGGTCCAGAACTGCTAGACTTGGGTGCGCTAGGCCGCGCGCTGCCTCTGATTTGTTATGAAGCAGTGTTTCCCCAGGACGTGAGCGGCGCGCCGGAGCGCCCTGATTTTCTTTTGCAGATCACCAATGACGCTTGGTTTGGTGGTTTTTCAGGACCGTACCAGCACCTCGCGCAGGCCCGGATGCGCGCCATCGAACAAGGCCTGCCGATGATCCGGGTAGCAAATACCGGCGTTTCGGCAATGATCAACGCACGTGGGCAAATTGTCGCACAATTGGGGTTGGGAGAGGCCGGTTTTATCGATGCGACACTGCCCGCAAAACTCCCCCCTACAGTTTACGCAAAAAGCGGCGACCTGCCGATTATTCTACTGATTGCGCTGAGCCTGATCGCACTCATAGCCGGCAAACTGCCCGTGTCCTCTTTGAAAAACAATTGACCCTCTGTTTTTAGCAGGGTACTGCGACTGCCAGCACCTGCCACAACGGCTTCCTGACGTGGCGGAGTCAACACATTGGAGCGTTTTCATGACCAGACAGAATTATGTTTTCACCTCGGAATCTGTTTCCGAGGGGCACCCAGACAAGTTATGCGATCGCATTTCAGACGCGGTTCTGGATGCATTCCTGAGCGAAGAACCCGAAGCGCGAGTCGCTGCAGAGACCTTTGCTACCACCAACCGTGTCGTGATCGGCGGCGAGGTCGGCCTTTCAAATCAGGAAAAGCTGCATGATTACATGGGTCGCATCGAGGATATCGCGCGGGCCTGTATCAAAGACATCGGATACGAACAGGAAAAGTTTCACCACGCAACCTGCGAGATCACCAACCTGCTGCATGAACAGTCGGCCCATATCGCCCAAGGTGTGAACGCTGCGGATAACAAGGACGAGGGTGCTGGCGATCAGGGCATCATGTTCGGGTATGCCACAAACGAAACCGACGCGTTGATGCCGGCCCCCATCCAGTACGCCCATGCCATCCTGCGCCGTCTGTCCGAAGTACGCAAAAATGGTACAGAGCCGACTTTGCGCCCGGATGCAAAAAGCCAACTGTCGGTCCGCTACGAAGATGGAAAACCAGTCGGTGTGAGTTCGATCGTATTGTCGACCCAACACGCCGATGAAGCACAGACCAGCGATGATATCCGTGACATCGTCGAGCCATATATTCGTGAAGTGCTTCCCGAAGGGTGGATCACTGCAGACACCCAATGGTGGGTGAATCCCACGGGCACATTTGTGATTGGCGGCCCCGATGGAGACGCAGGCCTGACCGGACGAAAAATCATTGTCGACACCTACGGTGGCGCGGCACCGCATGGCGGTGGCGCGTTTTCCGGTAAAGATCCGACCAAAGTTGATCGATCAGCCGCTTACGTCGCCCGATATCTGGCCAAAAACGTCGTGGCGTCGGGACTAGCAGAAAAATGCACCATCCAGTTGAGCTATGCGATTGGGGTTAGCAAGCCTTTGTCGATCTACTGCGACACCCTAGGTACCGGCGACGTTGCTCCTGCTGCCATCGAAAAAGCGGTGAGTGAGGTCATGGACTTGACCCCGCGGGGCATTCGCGAGCATCTTGGGATGAACAAGCCCATCTATGCCCGTACAGCTGCCTACGGGCACTTCGGACGCGAGCCGGAAGCCGATGGCGGGTTTAGTTGGGAAAAGACCGATCTGGTCGACGCGCTGTTGAAGTCAGTCTGAGCACGGCCCGCGATCCGGAAAGGCCCCGGTCTGCCCTCTACCGATTCTGTTGAAGCAAACCGCGTCGCCCCGCATCATGTGGAAGGTGCACGGGAGCTTATGCACCTTTTGTTAGAAGCGCCGCTGAGCCCGGCTAGCGCTGCGTAGACCTTGACTGGTTTTCGAAGGTTCTGAGCGGTGGTTGCAGGTTAGCTTTTGTTGTTTGCACCACAGGGGCTCTGCAACCAGAACCATCCGGCGCCCAGAAAACGTATCAAGTGCGCAAGCAATAACTCAACCTTCTTGCGCCATTTTATCAGACACTAAATAGCCCTCAGCGCTTGCGCAGCCTGATCACCACATCAACCGACGCTATTTCGGCGCCTTCTGGCGCGTTAGGCACCCGAGAAATCACAAGTTGATCTGCCGGTGCATCACTCAGACGACCTTCATCCTCCCAATAAAAATGGGGATGGTCATGCACGTTGGTGTCAAAATAGCATTTGGAGCCATCCACAGTCACCTCCTGCATTAACCCGGCCTCGCAGAAAGCGCGGAGCGTGTTGTAGACCGTGGCAAGTGATACCGCTTCGCCCTGATCCTTGGCCGAGTCAAACAGGCTTTCTGCAGTAACATGCCGGTTTTGGCCGTCGCCAATCAAAAGGGCGGCCAACGTGACACGTTGCCGGGTCGGTCGCAGTCCTGCGCCGTTCAGCCATTTGGCGCCACATTCGTGCGCCTGACGGGTCAAATCCGGGGTCATTCAATACCTCGTTTTCATGTCCTGACTCATATAAAGGGTGATTTGGGCCAATTTCAATTGAAAATGAGTGGTTGCAGCACATCCTGTCGCTGAAGTGTCACCCAACACCACGCTCTTGCAGGACCCTTTGGCAGGGTGCTAGACGAGGTACGAACAGCAGATGAATATCAGGAGACGCGCCTGCATGGCCGATTATCCCACGAAGTTTGGCAAAGACGACCTGCTGAAATGCGCACGCGGCGAGCTGTTTGGCCCGGGCAATGCACAATTGCCCGAACCCCCTATGCTGATGATGGATCGTATTACCGACATCAGCTCGGATGGCGGTGCCCATGGTAAGGGCCACGTCGTTGCCGAGTTCGACATTACGCCCGATCTTTGGTTTTTCACCTGTCACTTCCCCGGCAACCCAATCATGCCCGGATGCCTCGGTCTTGATGGGCTTTGGCAACTTACCGGCTTTAATCTGGGCTGGCGCGGTTGGCAGGGGCAAGGCATGGCGATGGGTGTCGGCGAAGTCAAACTCAAGGGCATGGTAAAACCTGACCGCAAGATGCTGACTTACACTGTAGATTTCACCCGCGTCATTGACCGCAAACTAAAATTGGGTGTGGCCGATGGACGGGTTGTTGCGGACGGCGAAGAGATTTATGTGGTGAAAGATATGAAAGTCGGACTGGCGGCAGCAGCCTAAACGACACCAAGAGGAGACCGCCGATGCGTCGCGTTGTTGTCACCGGGTTGGGGATTGTCTCTTCAATCGGAAATGATGCTAACGAAGTCCTGACTTCACTGAAGGCGGGAACCAGCGGCATTGAGTCCAGCGCAGAGATGGCGGAACACGGTTTTCGCAGTCAGATCGCCGGGACTCTCAAGATTAATCCACAAGAACACATCGATAAACGGGCCTACCGCTTTATGGGGCCTGGTGCAGCTTATGCTTATCTTGCCATGACGCAGGCGATTGCTGATTCTGGCCTGAGCGAGGACGACATCGTGAACCCGCGCACCGGCCTTGTCGCGGGATCAGGCGGACCGTCGACCTCAGCAATGTTGGTGGCGCACCAGACGGTACTGGAAAAAGGTGCTCCCAAACGCATTGGGCCTTTTGCAGTACCAAAATGTATGTCCTCAACCATATCCGCCAACCTGTCGACTGCGTTTCATATCAAAGGCATCAACTATTCGATCACCTCGGCCTGCTCAACATCGCTGCATTGCATTGGCAATGCGGCAGAGCAGATCATGATGGGGAAACAGGACGTGATGTTCGCTGGCGGCGGTGAGGAACTGGACTGGACCTTGTCCTGCCTGTTTGATGCCATGGGCGCGATGAGCAGCAAGTATAACGATAACCCGGGCACAGGCTCACGTGCATTTGATGAGAACCGGGACGGTTTCGTCATTTCTGGTGGCGGTGGCATCGTTGTTCTGGAAGATCTGGACCACGCCTTGGCACGCGGCGCCAAAATTTATGCTGAAGTCACGGGCTATGGCGCGACCTCAGACGGCCATGATATGGTCGCCCCGTCTGGTGAAGGCGGCGAGCGTGCGATGCGTCTGGCACTAAGCACCCTGCCGAAAGATCGCAAAGTCAATTATATCAACGCACATGGCACCTCGACCCCTGTGGGCGATGTCGGAGAAGTTCAGGCCGTGCGACGGGTCTTTGGCGAAGGCACCACACCGCCTATCAGCTCGACCAAATCAATGACCGGCCATGCGCAAGGCGCCGCCGGCGCGCTGGAGACGATTTTTTGCCTGCTCATGCTCGAGCATGATTTCATCGCACCTTCGATCAATGTCGAAACGCTCGATCCAGCCCTGAACCCAGCCGAAATTGCGACCCGGCGAGTCGATGATGCGGGACTAGACAGCGTCATGACCAACAGCTTTGGCTTTGGTGGCACCAATGGATCAATGATCCTTTCGAAATATAAAGGTTAAGGTTCATATGTCAGATCTGCTCAAGGGAAAACGTGGCCTGATTATGGGTGTTGCCAATGAGCGGTCGATTGCATGGGGGATCGCCAAGGCGATGCATGAAGCCGGTGCTGAGCTGGCCTTTACCTACCAGGGCGAGGCTTTCGGAAAACGCCTGGAACCACTGGCCGCATCCGTCGGATCTGACTTTATGGTCGATGTTGATGTGACGGATGATGCCTCACTGGACGCCGCCTTTGAGGGCCTTTCGGCGCGCTGGCCGACAATTGATTTTGTTGTTCACGCGATTGCCTTTTCAGACAAATCAGAATTGACCGGCCGATTTATCAACACAACGCGGTCGAACTTTAAAAATTCGCTGGATATCAGCGCCTATTCCTTCATCGAAATTGCGCGCCGGGCCCATCCATTGATGACGGACAACGGCGGCACCCTGCTTACGCTGACATATCAGGGGTCTAATCGCGTCGCCCCTAACTATAATGTCATGGGCGTGGCCAAGGCTGCACTGGAATCCGCGACACGTTATCTGGCCAACGATCTGGGCCCTGAAGGTATCCGCGTTAACGCGATTTCACCCGGTCCAATGAAAACGCTGGCCGGAGCGGCCATCGGTGGCGCACGCAAGACTTACAAGTTTGCTGGCAACAACGCGCCGCTGGGTTCAAACGCGACGTTGGCGGCGGTTGGCGGGACTGCTGTTTACTTGGCTTCCGAAGCTGGCGCCTGCACCACAGGTGAAATAATCCACGTCGATGGAGGGTTTCACGTTTTGGGAATGCCGCAGCCGGAATATTTGTAAGCTCCGCAGTTTTTTATCCCATAATATTGCCCAAAAAATGCCATAACGCCGGTTCAGTATCGCGTCCATGTCATCCACTGACCAAGATATCGACTTACGCGAACGCAAACATCAGATCAGAGCACGCCGCGCGCGCTGGATCGGGCGGTTGTTGATTCCGGTCATGGGCTTGTTAATCTCGGCGTCGTTGTGGTCTGACCCCAGAATCGCTGCCGAGCTGGAACGTGGTTTGATGATCTTTTCAGAAATGACCAGCAGCAAGGGTGACGATCAAGCCCAGCCAGCGCCGTCAGCGGACGGCAGCAGTCTTCCTTCAGTCAGTCAGTTGCCCAAAAGTCGGATTAAGGTAAACCGGTATCCTTAGATAGGGGTCGCTATTGCGGTTTAGAGGGGTCGTGGCGTGGTGGATTGGGCCCTGCGCGCACAATTCTGAACACGTGACATCCTAAGCTTTGCCAATCCCCACCACCTCGATATCAAAGGTCAAACCCCTCCCCGCCAGCGGATGATTGGCGTCCAGCATGACTTCGTCGGTGCTCACATCAACCACCACAACCGGCATTGTCGGTCCTTCTGATGTCTGCATTTCCAGAGTCATCCCGACTTCAATCGCAAGATCTGCCGGAACATTCGAGCGCGACACACCCTGACGCATTGCAGGGTTGATCGGTCCATAAGCATCGACGCGCGCGACATTCACCGATTTCTTGTCACCCACGACCATGCCCGGCAAAGCCACATCAAGACCCGGAATGATCATTCCGGACCCACCCTCAAATTCCAATGGGTCACGCCCTTCGCTGCTGTCAAAAACCGAGCCATCAAACAGGGTTCCCTTGTAGTGGATAAGGACGCTATCGCCGGTTTTTACTTCGCTCATGACTGAGATCCATTTTGGCTAGGATGTAAGGGTGCTGCGACAGGCGCAAACTTTGACAAAAAATCCATCGCACCGCGAGGATGCAAACTAGTCCGTTTTCTCGATTGCGCGGGTCTGTTTCAGACATGTCGACTCATCGCGCGAACACTTGGGCTGATTTCCCCTTTTCGCGCGGCGTTGCCCGTGCCAATCTTGCCCAAAAAAGGGAACCCGCTGATGCCCATCACCACCTGTGTTTTTGATGCCTATGGTACGCTTTTTGACGTCGCTGCGGCAGCCCGTGTCGCGGCCAATGAGCCGGATGCAGGCAGACTGGCCGAGCGCTGGCCCGCGCTGGCCGAGGCCTGGCGACTAAAGCAGCTGCAATACACATGGTTGCGTGCTATTACCGGGGCCCATACCGATTTCTGGACGGTCACGCAAAATGGCCTCGACTGGGCACTGGAGGCCACCGGGCTTGATGGAGATGTTGCCCTTCGGGAACGTCTGTTGGCGCTTTACTGGGAACTAGAAGCATATGATGAGGTTCCTGCAATGCTCGGCGCGCTGAAACAGTCCGGGCTGAACACTGCAATCTTGTCCAACGGGTCACCGGACATGTTGGCGGGCGCAGTTGAGTCGGCGCAAATCGGTGAATTTCTGGACGACGTCCTGTCGGTGGAAAGTGTCGGTATTTTCAAACCAGCAGAGCGGGTCTACGATCTGGTCGGGCAACGGTTTGGATGCAGCAAGGACGAGGTTCTTTTTGTCTCGTCCAATGGCTGGGATGCGGCGGGGGCCAGTGGCTATGGTTTTGAAACTGCATGGGTCAATCGTGCGGGAGATCCGATGGATCGCCTGCCGTGGACCCCTAAACATGTCCTGTCCGACCTAACCGCAATTCCTCAAATCGCAGGCGCCTGATGGGCAGATTTACAACGGCTGACGGGCTTTCGTTGCACTATACTGACGACGGCATCGGGCTTCCGATCCTGTGCCTGTCAGGCCTGTCCCGAAATGGCTCGGACTTTGATTATGTGACGCCGCATTTACATGACGCCCGCCTGATCAAACTGGATTATCGCGGACGTGGAAATTCGGATTGGTCAGATGATCCGATGACCTACACCATACCCGTCGAAGGTAGCGACGTTGTTGCCTTGATGGATCACTTGGGGCTACAGAGCGCCGCGATTCTGGGAACCTCGCGCGGTGGGCTTATCGCCATGGGGCTGGCTGCCACCGTGCCAGATCGGATATTGGGCGCGGCGTTGAACGACATCGGACCAGAGCTTGATCCGGCCGGTCTGGAAAACATCATGAGATACCTTGGTCGAACCCCGGATTGGGCAACGCATGCCGAGGCGGTCGCCGAGCGTCCCAACTATATGAAAGGCTTTGCCAACGTACCGCACGAGCGCTGGATGCAAGAGGTGCAAAAGCTCTATGTGGAAACACCTGACGGGCTGCAAATCAATTATGATCCACGCCTGCGCGACCCGATAGAGGCTGGTGGCGCCTCCCCTGCCCCCGATCTTTGGCCGTTCTTTGATGCGCTTGCAGGAAAACCTCTTTGTTGCATCCGGGGTGCAAATTCTGATCTGTTGTCGGCAGCAACGCTGGCAGAAATGGAGCGTCGCCGCCCCGACATGATTACCGCAGAGGTCCCGGACCGCGCCCACATCCCGTTTCTGGACGAACCGGAAGCGGTGCTTGCTCTGCGCACTTGGCTGCAGGAGTTGCAATGAACATCGAAATGATAGACGCCGCTGCAGTCAGACTGGACGGGCATGCAAGACGCACGCCTTTTCTGTCCTCGCCTTTCCTGGACGATATTGCAGGGCGGCGGGTTTATGTGAAACCCGAATGCCTGCAGCATACTGGGAGCTTCAAATTTCGCGGCGCCTGGTCGGCGGTGTCCGCGCTGGATGCCGACACGCGCGCCCGAGGGATCATCGCCTTTTCAAGCGGAAACCACGCGCAAGGCGTTGCGCTCGCGGCACGTGAACATGGAACCGCCGCCGTCATAATCATGCCTGCAGATGCTCCACGGCAAAAAATCGACAATACCCGTACCTTGGGGGCCGAGGTAATTTTGTATGACCGCGCGCGCGAGGATCGTGACGCAATAGGCAACAAGATTTCGGCGGCACGTGGGCTGACCCTGATCAAACCCTTTGATGAGCCTCAGGTCATTGCCGGACAGGGCACAACGGGTCTCGAGATTGCCGAACAGGCCCGCGCCAAAGGTATTGAAGCTGCTGATGTGCTGGTGTGCTGCGGCGGAGGTGGTTTCCTATCTGGCATTGCGCTGGCATTGGAAGCGCGCGCGCCGGGATTGCGGCCGCGCTCAGTCGAGCCAGAGGGGTTCGACGATGCTGCTCGATCGCTTGCCTCGGGCAGCATCGAACGCAACGACCGTTCCTCTGGCTCTCTTTGCGATGCGATCATCACGCCTGAACCGGGCCAGATCACGTTTCCCATCATGCAGCGCCTGTGCGGAGCCGGACTGGTGGTAACCGAAGATGAGGCTCTTCACGCCGTCGCCCTTGCTTTTGCCAGGTTAAAAATTGTGGTAGAGCCTGGCGGGGCGGTAGCGCTTGCTGCGGCTCTGTTCCATGGCGACGAGATCGAAGGGGAAGCCGTGATCGCTACGGCTTCGGGTGGAAATGTTGACGCTGATGTCTTTCAAATGGCGTTGAATAAGTTCGGAGTCTGACGTTATGACCAATTTCACAATTGCCAGTTTCAACGTCAAGAACCTGATTGGTCCTGACAAGGAATACTACAAATTCCAGTTCTACACGCCAGAGGAATACGCTTGGAAACAGGATTGGCTGGCCGACCAGCTGTTGACGATGGATGCCGACATTGTTTGCTTTCAGGAGATCTTCGAAGAAGAGGCTTTGCGCAATGTGACTGCTGAGGCTGACGCGCGTGGCATTGCATCCAATGACGCCGCTATTCCTGATAAATCAAAACCCTATCGCAAAAAGGCGATTTTCCGAAAATTGGGATATACGCCCTACACCAACGCGGCCTTGGCCTTTGCCCCTAATGCCAATGACGGCGAACCGGGCCAACGGCGGCCCGGTATCGCGGTGCTGTCCCGTTTTGGATTCAAGGGCGCGCCTGAGATCATTCAGGACCTCCCGGAAGCCTTGCGTATCCCGCTGCAGGAACTTGGCGGTGGGGACGGCGGACACTATCAGATCACACGATTGTCGCGTCCAATTCTCAAAGTCAGGGTGCCGGTGGGGCGCAACGTAATTACTGTTTTTAATTGCCACCTGAAGTCGAAGCTGGGTGAGTTCATTCGACCCGCCAACGCCGAGTTTGCGCCGGAATCGGATTTAACCCAATACGATCCCGTCGGCAGGGCGATGGGATCGTTGCGGGCGGCGCTGCGCCGGATGGCCGAAGCTTGGGTGTTACGATCCGCGATCCTTGAGGAATTGAAGGCGGGGCATCCGGTGATGGTCACAGGTGATTTCAACGATGGTGAACATGCCGTTAGTTCAGAAATCATAAGCGGGGAACGCCCGTTCAAGAACTATTCGTGGATGCTGCGTCACGATGCCAAGTCAGGCAATGACCGATATTCAAAAGCAGAAAACAAACAGATCACCGAAAATGTTGAGGCGGTGCGCCTGCATTCCGCTGAAAAACTGTTCGTGCGAAAGTCTTCTCGCGACATGGTTTACACCTCTGCCTTTGGCGGCGTGTTCGAAAGTATCGATCAGATCTATATGTCGCGCCATTTCCTGCCAGACTCAGACAAATCCATCGGTGAGATGGAGTATTTCAGCGTTCTGAATGACCATCTGACCGATGGCAGTCACGCTGAAGCGCCGTACAACAAACTGGCATCTGACCATGGCCAGATTCTGGCACATATGCGGCTCAACCGTAGCTAAGGAGGCATCTTGAACATACTCAAACTGGACGACGTCGCGCTGCACTACCGCGTTGATGGCGACCCTGATGCCCCCCCAGTTGTATTTGCGAACTCGCTTGGGACAGACATGCGATTATGGGACCCGATCCTGCCGCTGCTGCCCGCCGGTCTGCGAATCATCCGGTTTGACAAACCCGGACATGGGCTATCGAGTTGCCCTGATGCGCCCTACTCGATGGGGGCGCTGATCCGGCATACTGAGGCGCTGCTGGATTACCTTGAGGTCAAGGATTGTCTCTTTGTAGGGCTCAGCATTGGCGGGATGATTGCACAAGGGTTGGCGGTCAAGCGGCTTGATCTTGTCCGAGCAATGGTTTTGTCTAATACAGCCGCAAAAATTGGCAATCCAACTATGTGGGACGATCGGATTGCCGCAGTCCGCAAGGGTGGGATTGAATCGCTGGCGGACGCTGTAATGGAGCGATGGTTTTCGAGTGGTTTTCGCGGCACGCCGGAACTGGAGTTGTGGCGCAACATGCTGGTGCGCCAACCGGACGAAGGGTATATCGGCTGTTCAGCGGCGATTTCTGGCACTGATTTTTACACCTCGACCGCCGGTTTGCGCCTTCCAACTTTGGGAATTGCTGGTGCAGAAGATGGAGCGACCCCTCCTGATTTGGTGCGCGAAACGATCAATTTGATCCCGGGGTCCAGTTTTCATCTAATCCGACGCGCCGGCCACCTTCCGTGTGTGGAACAGCCGGTTGAATATGCGAAAGTGCTGACAGATTTCATGCAGACCATCGGCCATGTCTAAGCATTGTGGCAAAGGCATAGATTTGTGGTACCCAATGCAAGGCAGGGTCAAGCAGGTAGACGTGATCGCGCTATGCCAACGTCGCAAACTGACGCTGGTTTTGAACAAAGCTATGGGGTATTTTGCGAAGATCGCCCTGCGTATCTGTTCCTTGATTAACATTCATGGCAGCAAATGTGGTATGCTTGCGGCGATTCAGCATGTCGCGGCTTACGCTGACGTGTCAAAGGAAATTCATGTGTCCCGCTTGGTCGGACAGACAAATGCAGATATGAGAGGATAGACCAAATGGCCCGGTTTCTGCTTGTGCATGGGTCTTGTCACGGGGCGTGGTGCTGGCGCGATACGTTGCCGGCATTGGATGCTTTGGGGCATGTGGTGAAAGCCATTGATCTGCCGGGCCACGGCGCTGATCCAACCGCCGTCAGAAACCTCACTTTTGCCGGTTACGTTGATGCCATACTCGCTGCAACGACGCCCACGACCATTGTCGTTGGCCATGCCATGTCTGGATGTCTGATCTCTGCTGCCGCTGAGACGGCGCCTCAAAAAATGGCCCGCTTGATCTACCTCTGTGGATATGCGCCGCAAGACGGGATGTCTTTGGATGATATGCGCAAAGCCGCGCCACGACAGATGCTAACGCCCGTGATCCAAACCTCGCGGGATCAACTGAGTGTGACTCTCGATCCCTCACAGATCGAAGATTTACTTTATCATGACTGCCCTGGCGGAACACTGGTATACGCGGGGCCCCGATTGTGCCCAGAGGCAATTGCGCCCCAGCACACGCCCGTTTCCCTGTCGAATTCCTACCATTCCGTGCCCAAATCTTACATTCGGTGCACGCAAGACCGAGCCATACTGCCGGAGTATCAGTTTAGCATGACGGCAGATTGGCCCGCGGAAAACGTCTATGAAATAGCGACCGGACATTCGCCCTTCTTTGCGGATCCTGATGGGCTGGCTTCATTGTTGGATCAAATCGTGAAAGAAGCCGCGTGAGCGCATCATTTTTCGACAGTTCACTTTACGCCGGGCTGTTTCCGACCGGCGAGGCCCGCCGGCTTTTCACAGACAGCGCGGTTATACGGGCCATGCTACTGGTCGAGGGCGCTTTGGCGCAAGCGCAGGGTAAGCTGGCTGTCATCCCAGAGCTCAGCGCTGCAGCCATCCACCGCGCTAGCCTTGAAGTGCAGATAGATCCGGGAGCATTGGCTGCATCTACGGCGCAAAATGGTGTGCCGGTTCCGGGCTTGGTTGCAGCATTTCGTACCGAGATGAGCGCGCCTGAGCATTCACAGTACATTCATTGGGGGGCCACGTCGCAAGACATAATGGACACTGGATTGATGCTGAGGCTGAGGCAGATCTTGGTGTTGTTTGAACACGACATCAGAACCGTGCTGAGCAACCTCGGTGTCCTGGCCAGCACCCACGCAGAACTGCCGATGGCGGCGCGTACATGGGGGCAACAGGCAACACCGACGAGTTTTGGTGCGGTTGCGGCCTCTTGGGGCATTCCGTTACTGGGACTGCTCGATGAGTTGCCGAACCTGCGCAGAACGTCGTTGCTGGTTTCTCTCTCGGGTGCTGCCGGAACCAGTGCCGCACTAGGTCCGACAGCCGCAGAACAACGCGCAGCATTGGCCGCATCATTGGGGCTGTACGATCCGCAGCGCAACTGGCACACCGACCGGACACCTATTCTGGCGTTAGCCGGCTGGATGAATCGCTGCGTTGTTGCCTTGGCCAAAATGGCTGAGGATGTCCTTTCCCTGACCCAGACGGAAATCGCCGAAGTCATCATGAAGGATGCGGGATCGTCCTCGACCATGCCCCAAAAGCAGAACCCGGTCAGGCCATCTGTGATTGCAGCATTGGCACTGCAGGTCTCGGCCGCAAATGGCGCTTTGCACACCATGGGAATACAGCGTCATCAGCGTGATGGAGCGGCGTGGTTTGCCGAGTGGGCTATGCTGCCACAGATCGTTTTGGGAACAGCAGCGGCATTTCAACAGGCTGCGACGCTGACCACATCTCTCGCGCCTGATGCCGACAAAATGCGAAGCAACCTAGTGATCGGATCAGGGTTGATCCACGCCGAGGCGCTAAGTTTTGCATTGGCTAGCATGATGCCAAGACCCAAGGCGCAGATCGAGACTAAAGTGCTCTGCAAAACCGCTTTGGCCGAGGGCAAGACCCTGGAAGAGGTCGCGCGGGCGGCCTACCTTAACCTTCCACCCGATCTGTTTGATCCTGCTCGCCAAATGGGCCTCGCACCGACCGAAGCGCGTGCATTCGCTGCGCGTGTTCGACTTCTGAAATAGCGTCAAACCTTTGTGTTATTTGATCCTTTCGGCTGTGGCGGGGCTGGCATAAGGTCGGCTCATGTTCAAGAATATGCCACTTGCGTTCATCCTGTGCACGGTAATGATCGATGCTATGGGCATCGGTCTGATCTTTCCAGTGATGCCCGATCTTATCCGTAATGTCGGTGGCGGCGATCTGGCAAACGCAGCTATCTGGGGCGGAATTCTGACCAGCGCCTTTGCCGTTATGCAGTTCCTGTTTGGGCCGGTGATCGGCAGCTTGTCGGACTGGTATGGGCGGCGGCCCATTTTGCTGATCTCTCTCATTGTGATGACCGCAGATTATCTGGTGATGGCTGTGGCCGGAACGATATGGCTATTACTCGTTGGGCGTATCGTTGGCGGCATAGCATCTGCGACATTCGCCACAGCTTCGGCTTATGTTGCAGATGTCTCAAAACCAGATGAAAAGGCAAAGAATTTTGGCTTGATTGGCGCAGGCTTTGGCATTGGCTTTGTGTTGGGTCCTGCACTGGGCGGATTATTGGCCGAATTCGGAACCCGTGCCCCGTTTTATGCCGCCGCGGCTCTGGCATTTGCAAATACGGTGTTTGGGTTTTTTGTCCTGAAAGAAACTGTGACGGATGCCATTCGTCGGCCGTTCCAGTGGCGACGCGCCAACCCGCTTGGCGCGCTACGTTCGGTCGGAAAACTGCCCGGACTGGCTGCTTTGCTGCTGGTTTTCTTCTTTTACGAAATGGCTGTCACGGTTTACGTTTCCGTCTGGCCCTATTTTACAACTGAGATGTTCAACTGGTCGCCCGGCATGATCGGCGCCTCGCTGGCCTTATATGGGGGGTGCTATGCCGTTTTTCAGGGGCTGTTTGTGGCCCCGGCAATCACGCGGTTCGGAGATCGGGGGACAGTGACGCTCGGCCTCATCGTCGAAGCTGCATCTCTGGTCTTCATTGGTCTGGCCACCAGCGGGTTTTACGTGATGCTCGTGATCCCGGTTACGGCCCTCGGTGCAATCGGTCTTCCGGCACTACAGGCCATCATGTCACGGCGGGTTGCAGATGATGCGCAAGGAGAGCTTCAGGGCGTTCTGGCAAGTCTGGTCTCGCTTGCGACCATCCTTGCGCCATTGCTGATGACCCAGACCTTTGCTGCATTCTCGGACACAAGCGCCAAAGTATATGCGCCGGGGGCGCCGTTCCTGCTTGCCGCCGGGATCATGATGCTTTCGTTTTTCATTTTCATTAAGTCCAGACTACGCAAGTCCGTGATTGACGGCACTTAATGTCCTTTTCGGCGTTGCAATTTGGAGCCTGCCTGCGCAACGCTGCGCAGAGTCAAAAGGAGAGACACTGATGCAAATGATCAAGGCTGCCGTCTGCCATGAATTCGGGCAACCACTGGTCGTCGAACAGATTCAGTTGCGGGCGCCTGAGATGGGCGAAGTTGAAGTGACTCTAAGAGCGGTCGCAATCTGCCACTCCGACATCTCTTATGCTGCGGGAGCATGGGGCGGATCACTGCCTGCCGTTTATGGGCACGAAGCAGCAGGCCACGTGACGGCGGTTGGCAGTGGGGTGACTGGCCTTGGCATCGGCGACACCGTTGTTGTCACCCTGATCCGCGCCTGTGGCTCTTGTGGCAGCTGCGCCAGCGGCAAACCGACGGCTTGTGAAACCCCGTATGACGGCGATCATGGGCCGATCAAAACAGCTGATGGAGGCAAGTTACATCAGGCGATGGCAAGTGGTGCTTTTGCCGAGAAAGTTGTCGTCGATCACAGCCAGATCGTGCGTATACCGGACTCCATTCCGATGGATGCTGCCAGCCTGATTGCCTGCGGGGTGATCACCGGCGTCGGGGCAGTTGTGAACGCCGCAGCTTTGCGCGCAGGGCAGGATGTTGTGGTCATTGGTGCAGGCGGTGTTGGCCTGAATGCCATTCAGGGCGCGCGTATTGCCGGGGCGCGCCGCATTGTTGCGGTCGACATGAGTGACGAGAAACTTGCCGTCGCGCGGGAATTTGGTGCAACCGACGGGGTGCTTGCCAGCGATGCCAAGCCATGGCGCAATGCGATGGAAGCCATGGGGCGAGGAGCAGATGCGGTGATCGTGACCGTGGGGGCGATCCCGGCCTATGACAACGCGCCACGTTATCTGGCAAGCGGCGGTCGTGTGATCATGGTCGGCATGCCTCATTCCGGGGGAATGTCGACTTTTGAGCCGGTCATGCTTGCGGCCACGGGCCAAGGCATGGTCGGGTCCAAGATGGGTGATGTTGTGATCCAGCGCGATATTCCGTGGATGGTTGATCTGTATCAGCAAGGTCGCCTGAAACTGGATGAGTTGATCTCTGGCCGCTGGTCTCTTGAGCAGATCAACGAGGCGATTGCAGACACCAAATCGGGCGCGGCCCGGCGCAATGTTATTGTATTTGACACCTAAGAACGGGCGAGTTTTCCATGAAGTTACAAGACCTTGACGTTATCGTAACATCACCTCCAGCCCCCGGCTGGGGGGGACGCTACTGGATATTGGTCAAGCTAACCACCGATACCGGGATCACCGGGTGGGGGGAGTGTTATGCGTCGTCCATCGGGCCGGACGCGATGCGCGTGGTTATCGAGGACGTCTTTGCCCGCCATATGCAGGGTGAAAATCCCGAAAACATCGAACTGATGTTTCGCCGCGCCTATTCGTCGGGATTCACTCAGCGGCCAGACTTGACAGTGATGGGCGCATTCTCAGGGCTGGAAATTGCCTGCTGGGATATACTGGGTAAGGACCGCGACTGCCCGGTCTATGCGCTGTTGGGCGGTAAGATGAATGAACATATCCGCGCCTACACCTATCTTTATCCGCTGCCGCATCATGATTTGAATATGTTCTGGACCTCGCCAGACCTGGCGGCTGAAACAGCCCAAGCCATGGTGACAAAGGGCTATACCGCAGTCAAATTCGATCCCGCCGGGCCTTATACCATGCGCGGTGGCCATATGCCTGCAATGTCCGATATTGCGCTGTCCGTTGCGTTTTGCAAAGCCATACGCAATGCGGTCGGCGACGAGGCCGATCTGCTGTTTGGCACCCATGGACAGTTCAGCACCGCAGGGGCGATCCGATTGGGGCAGGCCCTGGAGCCCTACAGTCCGCTATGGTTCGAAGAGCCGATCCCGCCCGACAATCTGAACGAAATGGCAAAGGTCGCCTCTGCCGTCCGCATCCCAGTTGCCACGGGCGAACGCCTGACAACGAAGGCCGAATTTGCCGCCGTATTGCACAGCGGGGCAGCGACAATATTGCAACCGGCGCTTGGACGCGCCGGCGGTATCTGGGAGATGAAAAAAGTTGCGGCCATCGCCGAAGTGTACAACGCGCAGATGGCGCCGCATCTCTATGCTGGCCCCGTCGAATGGGCCGCGAACATCCATCTAGCGGTGTCGATCCCCAACATCCTTATGGCCGAGACAATCGAAACACCGTTTCATGCGGCCCTAATCAGGAACACAATTTCTGTCGAGAATGGGTATATCGCGGCTCCAACCGCACCCGGTCTGGGCATCGATGTGGACGAAAATCTTGCCCGCGCGCATCCGTACAGCGCAGATGGCCTGCATTTGCAGATGCAAGAAGATCCCTGTGACTATAAAAACGGCAATGCGTTTCTGGGTGGCGCGCCTGCTGAAGAGTCCTGACAATAGCCAAAGCAAATTGGGCCACGTCAACAGATTCCAAGTAACCGCCGATTGACCCTTGAATAAAGGGGCGAATGGCCTCATTTAAGGCGCGGTCCACATATGCGTGGTCAAAACAATGATGGAGACAACATGGCCAAGGAAGATATTCTCGAATTCCCCGGTGTCGTGAAGGAACTCCTGCCGAATGCGACGTTTCGGGTCGAACTTGAGAATGGCCATGAAATCATCGCTCACACGGCAGGCAAGATGCGCAAAAACCGCATCCGTGTTCTGGCAGGCGACAAGGTGCAGGTCGAGATGACCCCCTATGATCTGACCAAAGGTCGGATCAACTACCGCTTTAAGTAACCTTTTGTTTATTTTGGGTTCAGGCAGTCCGCGCCGCAAGGAATTGCTGGCGCAAATTGGCGTTGTGCCTGATGCAATTTGCGCGCCTGACATAGACGAAGATCCACGCAAAGGTGAATTGCCTCGGCCCTACTGTGCCCGCATGGCGCGCGAGAAAGTGCACGCCATTGAATCTAACGCTGATGATATCGTTTTATGTGCGGATACCACAGTTGCGCTGGGCCGTCGTATTCTGGGCAAACCTGAAGATGCCGGCGAGGCCGCTGCGTTTCTGCTGGCACTATCGGGTCGCAGACATCGGGTCATCACGGCCATCGCGCTGCGCAGAGGCGACAAGCTATGGGAAAAAGACGTTGTTTCAACTGTTCAGATGAAACGGTTGTCTGATCTGGAACTGAACGCCTATCTCAATTCGGGTGACTGGCAGGGGAAAGCTGGCGGTTATGGTATCCAGGGCCCCGCGGGCGGCTTGATACCGTGGATTTCAGGATCATTTACCGGGATTGTAGGCTTGCCATTGGCCGAAACGGCGGGGCTTCTTTTGGCTGCCGGATATTCCCTTAATAAGGAGCTGATATGAAAGGTCGACAGATCCTGCTTGACCATTTGGGCGAGGCCGAGGCCGCCGCATTGATGGTTGACGGCCGTCTTGAAGATCTGCTTCTGGATGGCGGCAGCGCCCCCCGACCCGGCACGATATACCGCGCGCTTGCGGACCGACCGGTCAAAGGTCAGGGAGGCATGTTCCTGAAAACGCCCGACGGTTCTGCCTTTTTACGACAGGTCAAAGGCCTGTCCCCCGGGCAGCCCATTTTGGTGCAGGTCACCGGCTACGCCGAGCCAGGCAAAGCTATTCCCGTGACGCAAAAGCTCTTGTTCAAAAGCCGCTACGCAATTGTGACGCCGGATGCACCAGGCCTGAACATCAGCCGGTCGATCCGTGATGATGATATGCGCGACAAGCTGCTGGAGCTGGCCCATGACGTGATGGACGGCTCTGACATGGGATTGATCCTGCGATCCTGTTGTGCCGAAGCCGATGCGGATGACATCGCTGACGATATTGCTGCAATGGCCGATCTTGCCCGCAAGGTGATGTCAGACTCAGCCGGTGACGCTGAAACTCTGGCAGAGGGTGACGGCCCACATGTCCTGGCGTGGCGGGACTGGACCGACCCGGCGCAGATCGTAACAGACAATGGCAGCTTCGAGACCAACGGCGTGCTTGATCTGATCGACGACCTGAAAGACACGCGCGCAGCCTTGCAAGGCGGTGGCGCAATCTTCATCGAACCCACGCGGGCGCTGGTTGCGGTGGACGTCAACACGGGTTCTGATGCATCACTTGCCGCCGGGATCAAAGCGAATATGAACGCTGCACGCGAGTTACCACGTCAATTACGCCTGCGCGGTCTGGGAGGGCAGATCGTCCTGGACCTGGCCCCGATGCCAAAGAAGGACCGGCGGGTCTTTGAAACCGCGTTGAGGGCTGCCTTTCGCGCAGATCAGATAGACACGGTTCTTGTCGGCTGGACACCGCTCGGCCACTATGAACTACAACGAAAGCGCGCCCGCATTCCTTTGTCTGAGGTCTATGGATGAACTGCCCGATCTGCGCGGGTAAAACTGACGCAAAGTACCGCCCCTTTTGCTCGCGCCGCTGTGCGGATCGCGATCTGGCACAATGGTTCAATGGCTCCTATGCAATCCCGTCTCAAGACCCCGAAGACGTTGAAAAGGCCATAGAAGAAACCGAAAGCACTCCGCGTAAACCACATTGAGCAGCGGTGAGAAAAAGGCACTGGACACCCCACCCCACACCGCCTAGAACGCCTCCACCCAAAGGCGTTGCCTTAAACCCGTGCCCGGGTAGCTCAGGGGTAGAGCAGTGGACTGAAAATCCTCGTGTCGGTGGTTCAAATCCGCCCCCGGGCACCATTAAATCAAAGACTTAGTGGAATAATTATTTTCAGCTATCGTTTTTGTGTGCGCTTTTGTGAGCGTTTTGATCCGATTTCATAAATAATTGGGGCTCCGGTCGAACTGGTCACGTGTGCAGGCGGGCATCAGGCGGGGCCATCGGTGTTCGTTTTACTGAATCAACACTAGAGCAAGCTAACGATGACAGCCCTGAAGAAATTCCAAAGCCCCTACCCGAGTCGACCAGAACAAACCTGCGCAAAACACCAGTAAAATATCAAAGCGGTAGCCTTGTTATTTCATACAATACCAATAATCCGGTTTGACAGGCTTCTTCAAGGTGAAGGCATGCTATGCGGTCTGCCTGAACGTACATCAGACAGAGATGCCAGATTCAGAGATCGCTATGAAGCCTGATAACATTGGTCTGCTTTGCGGAAAACCTGCCTTCAGATACGTCCGTTTCCAGCCATTCCATCCAAAATCGCAGAGGCGCAATAATTATCGGTAGGGACTCTACCCGGACCACCGCAGCACAGTAGGATAATGCGATTTGGCCGCCAGTTGGAGGTCCGCTTTCAGAGTTTCCCCTATCAGATTCGCGATTGCAGCGAACGACTGCTCACCACCCTTAGTGCCGAAATGATTGCACTGCAGCATTGGTCACAACGGCCCACAGCTGACCTTCGTGGACGGCGCAGCGAATGGCAGCAGGGAGCCCATTGCACAGATACTGCGGGGCGACTGAAGGCTTGCTCTGCGCAAAGTCAGCGAGGTAGATCGCTAAATGGGCAGACATCATCCTCGAATGGCACATGTCGTCGTCGGAACGGCGCGCCATTGATGGTTTCTGGTTTGCTGATCCGATCCATGCGAAAATGTCGGAAATCTTCGCGAGCAGGATCCCAAGCCACCAAATACCACAATGGCGACAGGATAAGCATAGCTTGCGGTTCGATCTCGCGGCTAGTTTCGGCTCCTTTTGCATCGCGGTATTGAAACCGTAGGTGGAGCTGCTGGAGAAACGCCGTCTCGAACGCAGGGAGTAATGCGGGATCAATCAGCCCTATATCTGATATGTCCTGCTGCGGTGACAGCTGACCAATATGCAGACAGTCAAGGAACCGGCGCAGATCGCGCACTTTGTCTGACGGCAGGGCCTTCTCGATCTTGGCAAGCCCGGCATCTGCGAGATCAGAAAATGGTAAACTCTGAGCCGCTCGCATAGCTGCAACGCTGATGAGAAGTGCAAACACCTCGGCCACTGATAATCGCGCGGTGGTCTGTACCGACTGCGGGTCAAACTGCACACCACCACCGCGCCCGCTTTCGGAATGGATGACGAAGCCCTGATCGCGCAGCGCGCCGATATCGCGCAGGACCGTTCGCCTCGATGCCCCGACTTTCCCGGCCAAATCATCGACCGTCGAAGTTCCGTTGCGGCGAAGGGTGCGCACGATGGCGTCATGACGGAGGCGAATATTCATTTCTTCACATTAGCACTTTCGGTGACAAAATTTGGCACCAATTTATTCTAAGCAGTTTGCATGCATCTCAACAAGGAGACTCTGACAATGAAACGCACAGCCGTAAACCCTTGGGACTGGTCCTTGAAACTTGGCTACAATCAGGCAGAGATTATCGCGGGCACATCGCGCCAGTTGATCTGTGCAGGTCAAACCGCTGTCGACGGCGCGGGCAATCCCCAGCATCCCGATGACATGCGCGGCCAGATCAGCCTAGCGATGGACAATCTAGAGGCAGTGCTGGCTGGCGCGGATATGAACTTGAGCAACATCATCCGGCTTGGTGTTTTTGCAACCGACGTGGATGAGGCGCTGAAGAACTTCGACCTGCTCGGAATGCGTTTTGGGCCGATCCAATGCGCCCCACCGATGACGTTGCTTGGCGTGACCCGACTCGCAATCCCGGGCTTGTTGTTCGAAATCGAAGCCACCGCCGCAGCGTAATGCAGTTCGCGAGGTGATGCAGCCATTCAGCGAACAAAACTGAATGGCTGTTTTGTCCCGCACAGCAGACCTTGGTGCAACACGCAGCGAACGGCAGGTTTCCGCCCAATGCAGAAATCTGCACTTGCACATGGAGTCTGCTTCCGATCCTGAGCAGGCCTTCGTTCCGTCGGCAGCGAATGGCGGCAACATCCCATTAGTGACGATGCCTTCCATCCTTGCTAACTAGGTAAATGATTTCAAAACCACCAATTCGAGAACTGAGATGACCACAGAATGTTGTGACCAGATGACTTCCGATCTCGAGCAAAAATGCGAACTTCATCCCTCTAGGTTCGAATGCCCTGATGCATTGATTGCGAAGGGCAAGTCTGGTTACGGCATCATCGTTCATGATGGAGGTACGAGTTCCATCGAGATCAAATTTTGTCCATGGTGTGGCTCGGCCCTCAAATAGAACTTAAGTTGCGCCGCGACCGGCGGCCCGTTTGGCATTGCGGTGTCCGCTTCGTTCCGCACTGCAGACCTTGGCAATTGGTGCAGCGAAAGCCTGCTCTGGTTGGACTGCCGGGATCAAATGAGCGCACATCATAAGGCCGCGCACAGAATGCCCAGTCAAATAGGTCAGATCAGCGTGTGTGGGGAAGGTGTGGGCAGAAGTGGGCCCCATGACAACAGAATGGACGTTCACCGTCCGCTACCTCTCGGAAAGCCAATCACGCATGAAAATGGCCAGAGATGGGCTCACGTCTTTTGCTATGCTTTCGCAGGCAATACACCGAGAACCCAAAACCATGCGAAGGTTGTAATGTCGGTTCTTGCACATTCGCCCCGTGAAGAAAAAATCAGCTCCACCCTTCAAAGCCCTAGATCGTGTGCGCGGATATTCCATCCACTCTGGATGCCCAGCAAGAAGGGCCTTTCTTTTTCGCTGACCTT
>CBDTVL010000011.1:0-31807 GCA_965363755.1 uncultured Sulfitobacter sp. | reverse complement strand
AAGATTACAAAGCTGGACGAACTAATGCCGTGGAATTACTCTGCGGGTGAATGAAACCGGCGCTTACCTTGCATCACCCCTGCGGTAACGACGAAATCATGGCCCGGCGCCTCCCCAACGCCGGAACATGACACCCCGTGTGTGGCGGGGTTATCCTCCCAAACAAGCGATCCTGTCTCGGAGGAGTACTCTTTTCAGGCGTCTTGGGCGCCCAAGGTTCCGATCGTGACTTCGCGGGACACTTTCTTGCCCTTGTGCAGGACAACCACGTCAGCCGCCTGATCAGGGGTGGTTTCGGCTACAGCACGGGTCAGGTCGCGCAATTCCGAGATTTCCTTGCCATTGAAAGACAAGATGATGTCTCCTTGCTTAAGGTTCGCTTTGCTCGCCGGGCTGTCAGCGACAACCTCTTCGATTACGGCACCTTTGGGGGTGTCATAACCAAGTACGGATGCAACCTCTTCAGTCATTGGTCTGATCTGCACACCCAGCCAGCCGCGGGTGATCGTGCCGTCATCAGCCAGATCAGCAATAACTGTTTTCACCAGATCGGACGGCACTGCAAAGCCAACCCCAACAGACCCGCCACCGGGCGAATAGATTGCCGTATTGACCCCAATCACTTCGCCATCATTGTTGAACAGCGGGCCGCCGGAATTACCCTTGTTTATAGCGGCATCGGTCTGGATGAAGTCATCGAACGGACCGGAGTTGATATTACGCGACAAGGCCGAGACAATACCCGATGTCACGGTGCCACCCAGACCAAAGGGATTGCCGACTGCGACAACTTCGTCGCCCACCCTCATGTCCGAGGAGGTGCCGAATTCAACAACCGGCAGGGCTTCGTCCACCTTGACTTGCAGCAGTGCGATGTCGGTCATCGGATCGCTGCCAATCACGGTCGCGTCAAAACTACGACCGTCGGCCAGTTTGACCGTGACGCTGTCGGCGCCTTCTACCACGTGATGATTGGTCACAATCTGTCCATCGGCCGAGATGATGAAACCTGATCCCAAACCCTGACGCGGGGCTTGTTTCTGACCATCGGGCATCATCTGACCGAACCGGCGTTCCAGCTCTTTGGGCATTCCTTCTGGCAATGACCCGGCGACATCCGCCTGCGTCAATGTGGAGGTGACTTCGATAAAGACGACACTCGGTGAAATGGCTTCAACCAGATCGCCGTAACCTCCAACTGGGACCGCGTGCGCCGCTGAGGGGGCAAGCGCCAAGACGCTGGTCGATGCCAGCGCGGCGGCAAGGGTAAGGCCCGTAAAATGAGTGCGTTTGGGAAGGGTGATGTTCATTGGTAAGCTCCATACATTAGGTTGATGCTGGAACATTTAGGGTGCGATCCTGACATTCAGATATTGCGAACTATACAAATCTTTAATGTGATCTTGCCGGACGGCCCTGCTGTAATCCCTTACAGATTTGTAATCACTTTGATAGGGCTGTAGCAATCTGGGTGTGGTCTGTGGACCAGTATAGGCAGGATCACTCACGTGGTCGTTTTTGTGGAATGATCAGAGGGTGTCATGAAGATACTGGTTATTGAGGACGACGAAACAACAGGCAGTTATATTACGCGCGGATTGCGTGAAGAAGGGCAGTCTGTTGATCTGATCACTAATGGGCGCGAGGCGTTGATTCAGGCGACATCGGGCAGCTACGATGTCCTGATCGTCGATCGAATGCTACCCGAAATCGACGGAATGACGCTCGTTAAAACACTGCGCGGCGCGGGCAATCGGACACCAGTGCTGTTTCTGACTTCGCTTGGCAGCGTTGAAGACCGGATCACCGGGCTGAACGCTGGTGGAGATGATTATCTGGTGAAACCCTTCGTCTTTGGAGAACTGTCCGCCCGTGTCGCGGCGCTGGCGCGCAGACCGCAGGCCTTGGAACGGGACGTCACGTTGCACGCTGATACGCTGAAAATGGATCTGATCTCGCGCCAGGTATCGCGCGATGGCGTCACGATCGACCTGCTGCCGCGTGAGTTTGCCATTCTTGAACATCTGCTCAGGCGCAAGGGGCGGGTTCAGACCCGGACCATGTTGCTTGAAGCAATTTGGGATATCAGTTTTGACCCAATGACCAACGTGGTTGAAACCCATATCAGCCGTCTGCGCGCGAAGGTGGATAAACCTTTTTCAACGGACACGATCAAGACTGTCCGCGGGGCCGGATACCGGATCGACTTATGACAAACCGGCTTTCGTCCCTGCTACGGTCTATGCCTCTGAGGCTGGCACTGGGGCTGGTTATGTTGTTTTCGGTGGTCAGCCTTTTCAGCCTTGCTGCCAATTATTTTGTAACCCAGCGGTCTTTTGATCAGGCGATGCGTGACGACCTGAAGCAAGATATGGCAGGGTTCCGTGCCGCACCCAGTGCCACCGCCCTAGCAGCTCTTGTCGAGGCTGAGGCCCGCGAAACAGATCCCGAACGTGTGGTGCTTAGCTATCTGGCGCCAAACCGACGCCATTTTGGAAACGCGGTGGTCGGACGCGATGCCGATGGCTATCATATTGTCTCTGTTGAGCAGGACGGCCCGCAGGTTGAGGGGCGGTTTTTGGCCCTGACCGCATCGCTGCACGGTGGGCAATTGACGATCGCCCGCAGCCGGGCCGAAATTGACGCCTTGCGCGGTGTCTTTCTGAACATTCTTGGCCTTAGCCTGTTGCCGACGATCTTGATCGCCTTGTCTGGCGGTCTTTACCTTGCCCGACGCAGTGCCCGGCACGTGACGATTGTTGGGAGAACGCTTGACCGATTGACGTCCGGTGAGCTGGAGGCCCGTGTTGGCTTAACAAAAAACTGGTCTGACGACCTTGCACAAATTGGCACAAAGATCGACCAGATGGCCCGGGCGCAAGAGGCATCGGTCGCGGCTCTCAGACAGGTTTCTTCGGACATAGCGCATGATCTTAAGACACCGATCCAGCGGGTAGCGGTGCACCTCGATGAGCTGTCCCAGTGCCGCGATCTGAAAGGCCCTTCGCGCGATCTGGTGGACAGCGCACGGGGTGAACTGGACGGGATTGTTTCCGTTTTTCACTCACTGTTGCAGATCGCCCAGATCGAAGCTGGAACACCGGGATCGCATTTTGCACCGGTCGATTTGTCCGATGTGGTCAAGACCTGTGTCGAATTATACGAACCAACCGCCAGCGAGACCTGCCATGCTCTTGTGGCGGATATTTCACCCGGGGTCATTCCCCTGGTCAAAGGTGAGCGTAATCTGCTGCTGCAGATGCTGGCCAACCTGATCGAAAACGCACTGCGCCATACGCCTGCGCAGACCCGGATTGCTGTCAGCTTGAGGGCCGAGGGGACCACAGTTACTTTATGCGTCGCCGACACAGGCCCAGGCATTCCGCAAAGCGAGGTCGAAAACGTCCTGCAAAGGCTGTACCGGCTGGATCAAAGCCGGACGACCCCGGGCAGCGGCCTTGGCCTTAGTTTTGTGTCCGTGGTTGCGAAGCTGCATGGCGCCCAGTTGGAGCTGAGCGACAATGCCCCGGGCCTGCGTGTCAGCGTTGTGTTTTCAGGCCTGCCAAATGCAAGGTTTAAGCGCAAAGCAACCCAAGAGCCCGCACCGTAAAGAAACGGTCTTGACGAGCTTGCAATGGATCGAATGAGACCTCCCTCTGAAAGCGCGCGTGTTGATGCAACTCAACGCAATTTGACAAAGGTGGCGTCACCAATTTTGCACTGATCAAAGCGGCAAAAGGCGAATTGCAAAAAACCAGATCCATAGGGCACTCTTGCGCGAGCCGTCAGGGGGCCGAGACCAGACGCCTACCCGGAAAACCAATAACGCTGAAGTTGTCCGTGGGGCATTGGCTTGAAATAGCCACTAGTAGGTCCGCATCGATTTCGGCTAAGTTTGGTTTGCTTCCTTGCGCCGCCAAAGGCGTAACGAATAGCCCTCTTCCCATCACTAGGGGCGCTGTCTTCGTTTGTATGTATCGGCTTTGTCCTGCTGACGCTTTCAAATAGAGAACTGAACCGACCGGCCGATTTCAAAACGTATCGACGACAAGGGAAAGCCTTACGATTGGAGCCCCGATAGGAGGAAATCAAAACCAAAGGACAAGACAATGACAAATTCAAACAATGAAACCGGGTTTGGCCCATGAATCCCTTGGGATGCACAATCGGCCAACAAGCCGCCTTCCAACATCAAGGTGGGCGACATTATCCAAGCTGACCTCGTTCCGCTTGCCCACAGAGTGGGCAAGTTGGCGGAGAAGTTCCAACCAACCCCGTCGATCCTGATTGGCTACGAGTTCAGGGGGGCGAACGGCGAAAGCTTTGTTATGGCCGATGCACTGGCAGGGAGAGCGATCTGCATCGTCAGCGGCAGGTACAGGGTTAAAGGCCAACCAGCGCCGCAACACGATTTGGAAGAACTGATCAGCGAGAGCAACACAACTTTCGCGTCCTTCCATCAAGACAAACTGGTTGAGCAGCTGCATGCGGATGCCCAGCCGGTTTGAAACCGATCTGGTGCAGTCGGTCACCGATCATGAGTGGCCGATATAGCCATCATGCAGCGTCAGGCCACCAAGTTCACTGCGAGAGGCAAAGGCCGCCCAGCCCCCGGTGCATCAAACGTCCGCGAAGCTCGGCGGCTCGGATCCGGCGGGATGTCGGTGCGGGATATTGCTGATGCGCTGGGTGTGGGCAAGTCGACCGTCAGCAGGTGGCTGCGCGATTGAAGCGCGGCACCTCCAACATCAATGTTGGAGGTGCCGCGAAATCGGCCCTGTTTTCCGGGAAAATAATCCTGTGCTCGACCAAGCAGGATATGCGCCTATTCCGTGCTGGTACCGTATCAGACGCATCTCAAACCGCCCCAGCTTGGAGATCTTTTGGAGAAGCGCCTGAAAAACTGGCGCGAGAATGCTGATTTTCCCATTAAAATAAATTACTTAGGGCGTGATACCTCTTAATACGGATAAGCGTGCAATGTCTCAAAGCTTTTAAAAGAAAGAATGCACATCAACTCGCCAGCGCCGCGCGGCGTTCGTCAAGCCGGTCGTTCTTCTGGTACACAGCCGTAACACCGTGAGGCGTGTGAGACAGGCACAGCCCGATAAGCTGGTCGCTGACACCCTGCCCGCCATCCACGTCGCCATGGCCTTGCCCAGCGCGCGTGGCGGCGGCGCGAACCCGGCCTGCATCGTTCCGATCGATGATTGGACGGACTGACGACAGGATAACCCTGCCCGCGGCAAACGGTTCTGCAAACGTAGCCTCATAAAGGCAAAAAATTCTTTGAATTCATTCACTAAATCAGACGATGGGCGTCCAATCCATTATCGGGGTCACACTTAAACGCGCAGCGTTTGAAATAAGGGGTTTAGCTATGTTTTCTTCAGTAATCATCGACGATCCGGTGCGGTCACAGTACAGTTCAAATACAGCACCGGTGCAGTCCAAGATGATAGTTAGGTGCACCGGTTTCGCACCGGATTTGCACCGGATCGAAAGGAAAAGCAAATAGCGAATATTTGCCCGATCGTCAAAAAGTCAGGAACCACATCGCCGGTGCAGGTGTGATAGACAGATGGGAGTAGCTTGTCAGAGCCGCTATCCAGAGGCTGGACCAATTTCTTGGCACTGATAAGGATATCGATGCGGAAGGCGTAGCGATCTGCGTCACCACAGAAACCAGAGTGCACTAAATCATTGGTTTCCAGTCCCAACTGGGCAAACGGCAAATCCGGGCTCGAGATTGCATGTTCACCTCCAAAAAGATGCAGCCGCCTGCTTGTGCTGCTTTACAGATCAAAGACAATCTCTGGTTCTATCCGGAAACCGATTCCCTGCATCTTGACAACAGCTACCGGTTTGCGCTTCGCTGTCCTCATGGGGATGAACGCGAACGCCCCGTGAGGCGACAGCCAGAGGTTCGCATGTTTCCGCCAGATAAGGATGCATGCTATGGCTGCCCCAAATGAAATAACCGTTTCCCAACTTTTACGCTTGATCGGAACCCCCGAAGCGCCTGTTATTGTTGATATATCAATTGATCCGGATTTTGCCGATGATCCTTATCTGATCCCCGGATCCTTTCGTCATCCTCATACTGACCTGCCCGGGCTGATGACGCGATTGCAGGGCCGAGCCTGCGTGGTGACCTGTCAAAAGGGCATCAAACTCAGTCAGGGCCTTGTGGCGTTGTTGCGCAGTGATGGATATGACGCCGAATACCTGCAGGGTGGAATGTATGCCTGGCGCGATGCAAAAGATGCCCCGCGTATTCCGGCTTCGGCGATCCCTGCTCCGGTCGGCAAAGGCACTCTTTGGGTGACCCGTCACCGGCCCAAAATTGACCGGATAGCCTGCCCGTGGATGATCCGCCGGTTCGTCGACCCTGATGCACGGTTTCTGTTTGTTTCACCGGCTGAAGTTTTGGGGGTCGCGGAACGATACAGCGCGACGCCGTTCGACGTTGAAGATGTGTTCTGGAGCCATCGCGGCCCGTTGTGCACCTTTGACACCATGCTGGACGAGTTTGGCCTGCGCACAGACGCTCTTGACCGCCTGTCCAAGGTTGTGCGCGGCGCTGACACAAATGCCCATGGCCTTGCCCCCGAATCCGCCGGGCTTTTGGCCATTTCGGTTGGGCTGTCGCGGCAATTCCGCGATGATCAGACCCAGCTTGAGATCGGCTTGTTGCTGTATGACGCCCTTTACCGCTGGGCCCGCGATGGCGCGAACGAAGGTCATGACTGGCCAGCGGACCGCAAGTCGTGAGCGTCCCTTCTCTGGGAGAGCTTACCCGAGTTTCGGCACGCATCGGAGTTTTGTCCTTTGGAGGACCGGCTGCCCAGATCGCCCTGATGCACAAGGAACTGGTCGAAGAACGCGACTGGCTGGACGAACAAAGCTTTTTGCGCGCTTTGTCTTTGTGCATGCTGCTGCCGGGGCCAGAGGCGATGCAACTGGCCACCTATGCAGGATGGCGGCTGCACGGAGTCGTTGGCGGGTTGATTGCCGGGTTGCTGTTTGTACTGCCGGGCGCCTTAATCATTCTAGCGCTGGCGACAGGCTATGCGACCTACGGACAATTGCCTCTGGTGCAGGGTGTATTTGTCGGCATCAAAGCCACGGTCATCGTGATCGTGCTGCAGGCACTATTGAAGGTCTCGCGCAAGGCGCTGACGTCTCGCGCTGCCTGGGTGACTGCGGGGCTGGCTTTTGTGGGCATTTTTGCGTTTTCCCTCCCCTTTCCCATGATCATTGCCGCTGCGGCGCTTTGGGGCTTTTTCGCCGCAAAGCCAGTTTCAGAGGCCCTGCCTTTCACGCCAACCGCTGCACCGAAGAGCCTGCGGACCCTCGCCATCTGGGGCACCCTGTGGCTCACTCCGCTGGCGCTGCTCGCAGCCTTTGATCAGACCTTTCTGACCCAGATCGGACTGTTCTTTGCCAAGCTTGCAGTTGTCACCTTTGGCGGGGCGTACGCGGTATTGGCTTATATGACCCAGACCGTTGTTGCGGACTTTGGCTGGATCACCACACCACAGATGATTGACGCGCTGGGATTGGCTGAAACCACCCCCGGTCCGCTCATTTTGGTCACCGAGTTTGTCGCTTTGCTGGCAGGTTTCAGTCAGGGTGGGGTCGGCCTGGCGCTGGCCGCAGGTGCTGTTGCTTTGTGGGCCACGTTTATGCCGTGTTTTTTGTGGATTTTTCTGGCGGGTCCGTACCTTGATCAGATTGCGTCTCGTCCGCGGCTATCTGCTGCCCTGCACTCGATAACAGCTGCCGTGGTCGGGGTTATTCTGAACCTGTCTTTGTGGTTTGCGTTGCATGTGCTGTTCAACACGGTGCAGCAAAGCCAGTTTGGTCCCTTTTCAATGCCGGTGCCGGACCCCGCGACAATTCAGCCCATCGCGGCGGGAATGATGGCGCTCGCAGCATTGCTTTTGCTGCGGCTTAAATGGGGACTTGGACTGGTTTTGGCGCTCATGGGATTGCTGGCGGGCGCAATTTCATTTGTCTGACACGATCATCGCATCAAGCACCCTTTTGTTTCATATCGAATCCCTTATGCTGGACCGGTATGCACCCATAGGGACACGCCATGACCCGCGTCATCGACTACGGAAATTTGATGCACCGCGCCATGCGTGGACTGATCCAGAACGTCCTGAACGACGTGGTCGAATATGGCCTGCCAGGGGATCATCATTTTTTCATCACCTTTGATACAGGTCACCCGGATGTTGAGCTGGCCGATTGGCTGTCAGACCGCTACCCGGGGGAAATGACTGTGGTGATGCAGCACTGGTATGACAATCTGAATGTCACCGATGACGGATTTTCGGTGTCGCTCAACTTCGGTGACTCACCCGAACCGCTGTATATACCCTACGACGCCATCAAGACGTTTGTGGATCCGTCTGTTGAATTTGGACTACGGTTTGAAAACCAAAGTGACGAAGACGAAGATGACAAGCCTGTGGAACTGGTTCCGCACAATATTGATCTCGTCAAGCCTGCAACGGATGCTGATGACAGCGCCAAAGAGGCAGACATTGTATCACTGGACAGCTTCCGCAAACCGTAGCCCGTTAAGGGTGCGCCATATCGCTTATGAATCGCGCTTCAGAAACGCGGATAACTTTCGACGTATCTCACCATTTTTGGCGCTGCTGAAGTCCAGCTTGAGCCCGCCGTCTACTAAGGTGCGATCAAATTGCTGAATCTCGTAGCTTCCGTCGTCATAGACATAGATCGAGAAGACGGTGAGCGTATCCCCTACGATCCGACTCCATACATAAGGTTCCCCCTTCATCGGATCGAGCGGCACTTCTTTGCCGAACACATTTCTGCGCATCGCGGCACCAAACACACCATCCCGCTCAGTTGGCTGAAAATTCACTGAATAGGACTTTGTCTTGACGCTGCCGTCGCTGCGGCGTGTTGCGGTCATCCAGTTCACAACAAAACCCGGCGTGTTCGCTTCGATTTCGACGCTCGCATCCCGTTGTGTGACCGCGCCATCGATCTCCACCTCGACCGTTCCAGAGTACGTGCCGACAAATGGATCGATCGACTGGGCGCTGGCCTGCACGGACCAAGCCAGCATCATAGCAAAGGCGGCGATCATGAGGCGCAGTCCCTGATAGCTGGTCGCGAATCTCGGATTTAAGCGCATAGCAGGGACTCCCTTCGTTGCAGTGTACCACAAGTGGTGCGTCTGGGTTAATATGTGGGCCGTAATCGGTTTCAAAGCAAGGTTATCTCGCCATTCCGATGCTGTCATAACCTTGTGTCTCGCGATGCCCACGACGTATGGCCGATTGCGTTGGGCCGCATCGGTAGGTAAACCGCCCTAGACCTTGGATTATGGAGATAAAGATGGCCCAGACTCGCACTGAAACTGACAGCTTTGGCCCCCTTGAGGTTCCTGCAGACAAATACTGGGGCGCGCAAACTCAGCGCTCCATTCAGAATTTCCCGATTGGGTGGGAAAAGCAGCCGATTGCCATTGTCCGTGCTCTGGGTGTCGTCAAAAAAGCATGCGCGCAGGCAAATATCACTCTTGGCAATTTGGACGCCAGCCTCGGCGATGTAATCATTCAGGCTGCAGATGAGGTGATTGACGGAACTCTGGATGACAACTTCCCGCTTGTTGTCTGGCAAACCGGGTCTGGCACCCAATCCAACATGAACGCAAACGAGGTAATTGCGAACCGGGCCATTGAGATCTTTGGTGGCGTGCTCGGATCTAAAGACCCGGTCCATCCGAACGATCATTGCAACATGGGTCAGTCATCCAATGACACCTTTCCCACAGCGATGCATATCGCGGCCGCCACAACAGCACATAATGTTACCCTGCCCGGCCTTGCCAAGTTGCACTTTGCCCTTGATGCCAAAGTGAAAGAATTCGACGGCATCATCAAGATCGGGCGTACCCACACACAAGATGCAACGCCTATTACGCTAAGCCAGGAATTCTCTGGCTACACCCATCAGGTGGCGATGGGCATTCAGCGGATCAAGGACGCTCTGGGCCGCATTTATGAACTGGCGCAGGGTGGTACAGCGGTTGGAACAGGGCTCAACACGCAAGCGGGCTGGGACGTGATGGTTGCAGCAAACATGGCCGAAATCACTGGCCTGCCTTTTATCACTGCCCCCAACAAATTCGAAGCGCTGGCAGCCCATGATGCGATGGTCGAGATTTCCGGCGCCCTGAAAACCGTTGCCGCGTCCCTGTTCAAAATCGCAAATGACATTCGCCTGTTGGGCTCTGGCCCGCGCTGCGGACTGGGCGAATTGATATTGCCTGAAAACGAGCCCGGCAGTTCGATCATGCCGGGGAAGGTGAACCCGACGCAGTGCGAGGCCCTTACCCAAGTGTGTGTCCAAGTCATGGGCAATGATGCCGCAGTCGGCTTTGCCGGATCACAAGGCCATTTTGAGCTTAACGTCTACAAACCCATGATGGCCTATAATGTGCTACAGAGCATGCAGCTCATCGGTGATGCCTGTTCCGCGTTTACAGACAATCTGGTCGTTGGTCTGAAAGCTGACCCGGTCCGGATCGAAAAACTGATGCGAGAATCGCTGATGCTGGTGACGGCGCTGGCACCGGAGATCGGTTATGACAATGCGACCAAGGTGGCAAAAACGGCGCATAAGAACGGCACAACTCTTAAAGAGGAAGCAATTGCTCTGGGGTTCGTCGACGAGGAAACCTTTGATCGCGTAGTGCGTCCCGAAAACATGATTGGACCAAAATGAACACGTCAGTGAATCTGAACAAGGTCAAAAAAGAACGCAACCGGTCGTCCAGAAAAGCCCGCGCAGATGAGAATTCTGTTCGTTTTGGCCAAACCAAATCGTCCAAAGAGTTGATCAAGGCGCGCGCCGAACAGATTGCGCGAAATCTGGACTCGCACAAACGCGAAACATGAGCGGTGGCCCGGTCAAACGCTCACTGACGCTTAAAGGGCACCGCACCAGCGTCACGCTGGAGGATGAGTTCTGGGTCGAGTTTCGGCGCATTGCTGGCGACAGAGACACGCCAATCAATGCCCTCGCTGCTGAGATAGATGCGACCCGGGATCTGGAGACCGGACTGGCATCTGCCATTCGGGTGTTTATCTTGTCAGAGGTTCTGGCCGCGACGTCCAAATAACGCCGGATACTTGCGGGTCACCGCGGTGTGACTTTCAACCAGATGCCATCCTTGGCGCGCACCGTGAGATGCGCAACCGGCACCGGATCATGCCCCTCCACCAGCTCGAACCGGAACGCCTGCACCAGCCTTGACAGGATCAGCACTCCTTCAACCATTGCAAATCCGGAACCGGGACACACGCGCGCACCGCTTGAGAACGGGATGTAGGCGTCCCGTTGGCATTTCTTACCGTTCTCGGTCTGCCAGCGCGTCGGATCAAACCCATCTGGATTGTCCCACAGCCTTTCATGGCGATGCAAATGCCATGGACTCAGAACCAGTTGCGCCCCCGCCTTAATATCGCGGTCCCTGAACCGCTCAGGGTTGGTATTCTCGCGCACCATCATTGGAACCGGCGGATAGAGCCGCAGGGCCTCGCGAAAAACATCCCGGCTGAGCCTGAGTTTTGACATCGCTGCAAAATCGCATTCATCCAACGTGGATGCTTCTTTTGCCAACCGGTCCTGCCATTCGGGATAAAGCGCCATCAAGTAAAGTGTCCACGCCAAGGCTGACGCACTGGTTTCGTGGCCGGCGAGAAAGAAAATCGCCACCTGATCGACCATCTCTTCGGTCGAGAATGTGTCTCCTGTTTCAGGATCGGGCGTTGTCATGATCTTGGTCGCGAGATCATCTGGCGCAGCACCCTCATTGATCAGGGCCGCCCGCTCAGTGGTCAATTGCGTGATCAAGCTGCGAATAGAGGCCGCCGTTTGTTTTGTTTTGCGGCTGAAAAGTCGCGGCATCCAGCGCGGCAATGGCACAAGAGCCGCGAGATTCAAAATCGGCTGAGTCCGTTGATAGTCACGAAACTGGGCGAACACCTGTGCAGCGACCTGATGTCCGATCGGGATCGAAAACAAGGTGCGAAAAATCACGTCCGCGGCGACATGGCTGGTTTCTCGTTCAATCTCGATCACTTCACCGGCCTGTTCACCAATTCGGGCCACGGCGGCGTCTGCTGCCTCCCACATAGCAGGAAATGTGTCTTTCAGCCGCCCGCCCTCAAAGGCCGGATCGATAATGCGGCGCTGTCGTTTCCATGTTTCGCCGTTGGTCAGAAAAACCGAGTTGCCCAATAGCGGGCGCAACCCTTCGCTGATCCGACCCGACTTTGGAAAATCATCGGGGCGCTCTTTGAGCACCATCTTCATCAGATCGGGTTGGTTGATCAGGTAAGAACGGAAAAAAGGTGTGCGAAACTCAGCCATCCATGCGCGGTACAGACGCTCGGGCTGAGCCGACAGAATATCCTGCCGAAACAATTGCATATAACGCCAAAGTGAAACCTTGTCAGGCCGCGCATCAGGTTTGGGTGGGGTCATGCGACCACCGACGTATATTTCGACGCAGCACGATCAATACGCGACCTCGACGGAGGCCGATCGCCATACCGTTGCGCCAGCGTCAGGGGCCCTGCTGTGATCCGGAAGTAATCATAGTCCTTTGGTCTGTCAAAGGCGCAGAGATATTGGAAATGCAACCGAAAGAACCGCCAGCGCAACTTTTTCCACCGCTCAGGGCTCAGCGTCTGAGTGAACGCCGCTGAAAACACCAACGGCCAGCGTTTTCCTTCTGGCGCGACACCTGACACGGCAACAGGATCGCACAGCGCAAATGCGCAACCGTCACCCGGGGCCGTCACATCAACCCACACCAGTTCGTCGCGGGTCGAAAGGTATTGCAGGTCGCCCCGCAGCCGATGCGCCTGCGGCAGAAACGATACCATCGGCATGACCTGACCCAGCGACAGGAATGCAAGTGCCGGCCCATCGCTGGGCACCTTACCGGCGCGGATCAGATCAGCCAGAATAGAGACCGCAAGATGTGCCCCCGAGGAATGGCCCACTACCAGCACCTCATCGATGTTAGTTTGCAACGCCTGCGCAATATGTGCTTCAAATTCAGCCAATCGCTGTTCCAGCTGTTTCGGGTTGGCACCGTTGAACTGCGCTGAATAGGCGTAGTCATGCATCAGATAGTAGGCAAAAAACTTGTTGTCCTTCGCCCTGAACCACCGAAGCAACGCAAATGCAGCACCACCACCGACTGCAAGCGACAGCGCAATCGCTAGGTAAGACAACGGGGTGACGATAGGGTCGGGCCCGAGCTGATGTGCCGCTGCACCCAGTCCCCAACGCATTGCCGACGCAACCACCCAAAAGACAAATCCTGCCAGCATAAGTTGCACAACCAACATGCCAATCGGATATAGTGCTGCGATCACTGGCCCTTTGCGCAGCCACATCAATCTGCGCAGCGTGCCAGACGAGATGTAAATCCACGCGGTGCGAAGCAGTTGCAGATAGGTTGCCAATATGCCGGTTGCCATGCTGTTGCGCACGATATCAGACCAAACCAGCACATCGATATCAACATCTGTCACAGCGCCATCCATGTCGCCTTGAACGTGCCAGCCATATGGTCCAGTGCCGGATTTTGGTTTCAGATCAACCCCGTATCCAGAGATCTTCGCCTGCGCAGCACCCTCTTTGCGATACAGTTCGCGATACCGGCGCGGGTGCACGGGGTCATACCCCGGAATGTAAAACACCCGGCGTCGACGAACCTGAGTGGGGCGATCACTGCTCATCCTGCTCCTCACAACAGAGCCAAGATACAACGCATTTCTGGCAAGCGTAAGGCTCTAACCGAGAGTTGCAAGCGCCGGGAAGTGTTCGAGCAACCAATATGAAAACGTGCTGAACGCGCCGGTAACCAGTGCCAGCCCCACAAGAACCAACAACAGGCCCATCATCCGTTCGATCAGGCGCATATGCGGCTTCAACCAGTTCATCACGCCCATTGCGCGGGTCAGGAACATCGCCGCTAGCAGAAACGGTAACCCCAAGCCCAATGCGTAGATCCCCAACAACAACGTGCCCCGCGTCACCGAGGCCTCAGACGCGGCCAGAGACAGGATCGCACCCAATTGCGGACCGATGCAGGGCGTCCAGCCAAATGCAAAAGCCAACCCAAGCACATAAGCGCCAAAAGAAGTTCCGCCTTGATCTCCGGCTTCCAAACGCGCCTCGCGGTCCAAAAACGGAATGCGAAAAATCCCTAGGAAATGCGCCCCGAACGCAATCACAACCACACCTGAGATTTGTGCGAAAAGCTCTTGATTTTGAAGGAAAAATGCCCCGAACGCCGAAGCCGTAAAGCCCAAGAACAGAAAAACCGTCGACAGCCCCAAGACAAAGAAAAGTGCCGCGACCGTCGCCTTGCGCCGCGCCGCCTGACTGCCTTGGATCTCATTCAGACTGACGCCACTCATATACGCAAGATAAGGCGGCACGATAGGTAAAACACACGGTGATAGAAAGCTGATGATTCCGGCCATCAGCGCCACAGTCATAGCCGGCAAAAGCCCAGCGTCAATGATATCTATCCCAAACATTTCTCTCCTTTACGCGACCCAAAAGGCGGCGTCACGGGGGGGACGCGACACAGGCAGTCACATCTCTGTGGACAGTATGTAACATCACGCTTATTTCAGAACATATGACAGACGTTTCAGAAACCCTAGACGCCATCGGTCTATTGTGCCCCCTGCCCGTCCTTAAGGCGCGCAAGAGATTGAAATCATTGCCGGATGGCGCAGTGCTTAAAATATTGGCCGACGATCCGGCGGCAATCATTGATGTGCCCCACTATTGCACCGAGGCGGGACATACCTTGCTGAGTACAGGCGAAGAATCGGGTGTGCAAATCTATCTGATCCGCAAATGCGACACATAAAAAAGGCGGGCACATGACCCGCCTTTTTTGACAAATTCCTTCGGGTTATTTGCCCAGTGACCACCAGCCTCGGCGCTTTGGCTTTGCAGGCTCGATTGGAGCAACTGCTGCAGCCGCAATTGGCTCTGGCTCTGGCGCGGGTGCAGGGTCTGGTACCGGTGCAGGTTCTGCCATAACAGGCTCAGTCGCGACCACCGGATCAGCTGGCGCACTAACTTCGGCCTCAACCTTTGGCTTTTTCGTGCGCGGAGCTGCGGGCTTGCGCGTCCTCTTTGGTTTGGCTGGCGCAGCTTCGGCCGCCGAGTCAACTACTGGCTCCGCAACCGCATCACCCCCTGCTTCTGGCGCTGGCGCTGCTTCTTCGGCTGCTTTGGCCGTCGCAGCTTTGCCGCGTGGCTTGGCTGTGCGAGGCGATCGGGTGCGCGTGACCTTTTTCTTGGCCGGTGCTTCCTCTGCCACTTCTGGTTTGACGTCTGCGTTCTTAGCTTCGGCCTCAGGCGCGTTTTCCGCCGCAGGTTCCGCTACCGGTTCGGCCGCTGGTACAACAGTTTCACCTGTGACCGCCCCATCAACAGAAGGAGTCGACTCAACACCGTTTTCTTCTGAGACCTCGGCCTGACCTTCGACGCCATTATTACCCTTGCCGCCGCGCCGCCTGCGCCGACGACGACGCCGTTTTGGCTTGCCTTCGCCGTCCAGTTCCGGCTCAGCGCTTGGCGCATCTTCCACAACAGGGGCTGTGACGAGTTCAGCTTCGGTCTCGTCTATCTGATCCATGATAGAGATATCACCTGAAACCACCGGCGATGTTGCGGTCGGTACAACCCGCGTGGCAGTTTTGAACTTCTCAAGTGCAAAATCCGGGCTGACCAGATGCGGATCACCTTCGACGCGAACCGACAAGCCATAACGCCCCTCGATCTGAGCAATGTGTTCGCGTTTCTGATTCATCAGGAAGTTGGCAATGCCAACCGGGGCTTTGACCAGCACTTCGCGCGACCGTCGGCGGGTGCCTTCCTCTTCGATTTGACGAAGAATGGACAGGGCCAGATTGTCGTCAGAGCGGATCAGTCCGGTTCCGTGACACACCGCACAGGGCTGTGTTGTCGCCTCAATCATGCCGGGACGCAGGCGTTGGCGTGACATTTCCATCAGACCAAAACCGGAAATACGACCGACCTGAATACGGGCCCGGTCGGTTTTCAGTCGATCCTTCATCCGTTTTTCAACGGCCGCATTATTCTTGCGCTCGTCCATGTCGATGAAGTCGATCACGATCAACCCAGCCAGATCGCGCAAGCGCAACTGTCGGGCAACTTCATCAGAAGCTTCGAGATTGGTCTTGGTAGCGGTATCTTCGATGCTGCCTTCTTTGGTCGCGCGGCCAGAGTTCACGTCAATAGCGACCAAGGCTTCGGTCACGCCGATCACGATATATCCGCCCGATTTGAGCTGAACCGTCGGATTGAACATGCCGGCAAGGTAGGTCTCGACCTGAAAGCGCGCAAAAAGCGGCAGACTTTCGCGGTAATGTTTCACGTTTACCGCATGGGACGGCATGATCATTTTCATGAAGTCCTTGGCGATGCGATAACCGCGTTCACCTTCGACAAACACCTCGTCGATATCGCGGTTATAGAGATCGCGGATTGACCGCTTGATCAGATCGCCTTCTTCATAGATCTTCGCCGGCGCTATCGATTTTAGCGTCAGCTCGCGGATCTGCTCCCAAAGACGCTGCAGATACTCATAATCGCGCTTGATCTCAGGTTTGGTGCGTTGGGCACCTGCGGTGCGCACGATCAGGCCTGCGCCTTTGGGCACCTCGATTTCATTGGCAATTTCTTTGAGTTTCTTGCGGTCCGCGGCATTGGTGATCTTGCGCGAAATACCACCACCACGGGCGGTGTTTGGCATCAGCACGCAATAACGTCCAGCAAGCGACAGGTACGTGGTCAGTGCCGCACCTTTGTTGCCACGTTCTTCTTTGACCACCTGCACTAGCAGGATTTGACGAACCTTGATGACTTCCTGAATTTTGTAGCGGCGTGGGCGCGGTTTGCGCACAGGGCGGATGTCTTCTTCATCGTCCTCGTCAGCGACGGTTTCGATTGTATCGTCTTTGGCTGCCGCCTTCGATCCCTTAACCGGGGCCTCTACTTCGTCATCATCTGACGCTTTTTCGGCTGCAACCTCGGCGTCAGCTTCGCCTACGGGCGCCGCAGACACATCCTCTGACGCCGCCGCGTCCGTTACATTTTCGTCGGCGGCAGGTGTTTCGACTGGGGTTTCCGCAACCAGCTCCATTGGCGACGAGCCTTCTGGCACATCATCGTCCAGATCAATGGTCTCCATTCCCTGGATGTCACCTTCGACAGCCTGGGTTTCAACCGCATCCTCTGTCTTCACATTTTCGGCCTTGGAGCGCCCGCGACCGCGACCGCGGCCACGCGGCTTTGGTTTTTCCTCATCTTCGTCGCGCGATTTCAGCGAATCCGCATAGGCCTGCTCTTCAGCCATAAGCGCTTCGCGGTCGGCGATAGGAATCTGGTAATAGTCAGGGTGAACTTCTGAAAAAGCCAGAAAACCATGCCTGTTTCCACCGTAGTCGACAAATGCCGCCTGAAGCGACGGTTCAACCCGTGTAATTTTTGCTAGATATATGTTGCCAGCAAGCTGGCGTTTGTTTTCGGATTCAAAGTCAAACTCCTCGACTTTGTTTCCATCCACCACAACCACGCGCGTTTCCTCGGCGTGGGTGGCGTCGATAAGCATTTTCTTAGCCATGTTGTCCAATTGCACATCGGCACATCCCCCGATCCAGGCGGATCAACGGAGTGCGGAAAGTGTCTTGTTTGGGCGAATAAGGGCGCACGGCAGGCGGCGCCGGAAACGGCCCCTGCTCTGTTGCTCAATGCGTCCGCGCGCTTCATCGCGTTTCTTCTCCGACGCCCGACCCATAAGGCCTGCGTCCATTCATTTCCTGCCCGCCACACTGGACGTTCAGGCATTGTATCGGCCCCGTCGGGGCCCAATCGGTCTGCTTCAATCTTGTGAGGCACTTGGCCTTCAAACAATCAAAACAGCGAAACTCAAAGTCCGGGGCTGACGCTTAAGCGCACCGCCGGTCACGACGTCACCATAAAGCCAGCCAACAAAGAATGACAATGGGGAATATTCATACCAGCACTTCAATAATCGTGTGATCACGAGGCGGTCACGCTAATGTGATATACAGTGGGTCAACCGTTCATGAAATGTAGTCGGACCGTTGCAACCCATACTTGGCCATTTTCTCGTTCAAGGTGCGACGTGGCAGGCACAACTCGTCCATCACTGACGCAATCGACCCTTTGTGCCGCCGCATCGTATTGTCGATCAGCATTCGTTCAAACGCCTCAACATATTCCTTGAGCGGCTTACCCTCGGTTGTCATCACTGGCTGCATTTCTTCATGTTCAGACATCAGAAGCGACGCGATTGATCCGCTGCCCCTGCGTGATTGCAAGACCGAACGCTCGGCAACGTTGATCAACTGCCGCACATTCCCTGGCCAGGGCGCCTGCAGCAACTGTGCAGCCTCCTGAGCGCTGACTTTTGGCGTTTCACAGCCGTATTCATCCGCGAATTGCTCGCTGAGCCGGGTAAACAAGGTCAGAATATCCTCTCCCCGCTGTCGCAGCGGAGGCACAGTCATGCGCAGGGCTCCCAATCGGTAGAACAGATCCGAGCGCAGGGCATCCTCACATGTCCGGTCCTGTTCCTGCATGTTACTGATTGCTACAATTCTGGTTTCAGCCGGGGTGCCCTGTTCGTTGATCACGCTTAACAGTTTGCCCTGTAACACTTCAGGAAGTGCCTCGATGTCCTCGAGAACCAATGTTCCGCCGCGCGCTTCTTCAATGGCCGGCAAGGTGCCGTCTTCTGGCATCATCGGGCCAAACAGTCGTTTGGAAAGCGCGTCGGCCTCGAACGCGGCGCAACTGACCAAAACAAACTTTTTGCCTGCCCGGCTTCCAACTGCGTGCAGCGCGTGCGCCACCAGCGTCTTACCGGTCCCGGTCTCACCGTCAATCAGCACATGACCATCTGCCTGACCCAGATCCAGAATGTCTTCTTTGAGCCGCTCCATCACAGGTGCAGATCCGATCAGCTTCTTCATCAACTGGCTGCCGTCACTCAGCTCGCGGCGCAGCGCACGGTTGTCCATGACAAGACGGCGCGCGCCCGTGGCTTTTTTGGCCAGAACTGACATCCGGTCCGGGTTGAACGGTTTTTCCAGAAAATCAAACGCCCCGACCCGCATTGCTTCCACCGCCATTGGCACATCACCGTGGCCTGTGATCATGATCACCGGAAGCGCGCTGTCATTTCCCATCAGTTTTTTGAGAAACTGCATTCCGTCCATACCTGGCATCTTGATGTCAGAAATGACAATGCCGGGATATTCCGGCCCCAGAACCTTGAGCGCATCCTCGGCGCTGGCAAACGTCTCGGTATCATAGCCAGACAAAGCCAGCCACTGACTGATGGATTGACGCATATCCTGCTCGTCGTCGACAATCGCTATCTTCATCGCTTGCGCCATTTGACTCACTCCGCTGCTTCCATTTCATCTTCCAACATAGGAAGTTGTATTTCAAATACGGCCCCACCGTTCTGGCCATTGCGCGCCATCAGACGCCCGCCAAGGTCGTTTACGATCCCAGAGGAGATGGCAAGACCCAGACCAACGCCGTCACCGGGTTGTTTGGTGGTATAAAACGGCTCGAACAATGCATCCAGATCTTCGATACCCGGCCCATTGTCACGCACTGTCAAACTGGCAATTTCACCTGCAGTAAGAACGATATCGACCCGCGGGTTTTTTACCAGCTTGGTGGCATCCAGCGCATTGCGGAGCAGGTTCACCATGACCTGCTCAATACGCATCTGATCCCCCACAACCAAGACAGGCGACTCAGGCAATATCCGATTGATTTCAACCTGCCGCAACTTCAACTGCGGCTCCATCATCGAGAGGGAAGAATTGAGCGCAGCGCCCATGTCTACAGGCGAAAACGTCTCAGACCCTTTACGCGCGTACGATTTTAGCTGCCGGGTGATCCCACCCATTCTTTCAATCAGGTCATCGATCCGACCAAACGACGACATCGCCTCTTCCGGGCGGTTTCTGCTGAGCAGCAGCCGCGATCCGGCAAGGTAGGTTTTCATTGCGGCCAGCGGTTGATTGAGCTCATGGGATACGGCCGCCGACATCTCACCCAATGCTGCCAGTTTTGACGATTGCGCCAGTGTCTGCTCGGCGACAGCAAGGGTCTCTTGGACCCGTTCGCGCTCGGCAATTTCTTGCTGCAGCCTTGCGTTTAATGCGCGAAGCTCCGCCGACTCGCGTTGAAATAATGCCATGCGAACAGCGCTCTTCCGGCTCAACAAATAAAATGCCAAAGCAAGAAAAATAGCGAATCCCATAATTTCCAGCGCGAGGACGCCGTTAACCCGCTCTCGCACTGACGCATAGGTTGTGAACGACGTCATACGCCACCCGCGAAAGGAGATGCGCGACTCCTGTCGCATGACGGCCTGGCCCTGCAAATAGGTATCGGGCGGCAAAGTGGTCCAGTCAGACGTGGCCTGAATCGCGCGGCGGACAGCGCTTTGCGGGGTTTGCCTGGCAAGCGCGTCCTCTTCTGTACGACCCCGCCATCGCGATTCCGTCGCCAGAATGATCGTGCCTTCACTGTTGGTCACCAGAACCGCCTCGGAAATGCCCGCCCAGGCCCGTTCGAATTTAAGCAAGTCAACTTCCACCACGATGACGCCCAATACCGTCGGGCCTAATTCCAGACGGCGCGAATAGGTGAAACGATAGCCACCGCTTTCGCGCTCAATCACCGAAAAAACTGTCGTATTAGAGCGGATTGCGTCAATGTAGTAGGGCTCTGCGCGGTGCTGTGATCCGAGACGATTCCGATCAGTGGCTGCAACAGTGCGTCCACCAGCGTCAAGCAACATCAACGATTCTGCACCAATCTCATCGACAAATGAAATCAACCTCTGCGTAGACTGGCTGAAATTGTCAGAATCCAAAGCTGCGATCAACGTAGGATCCCGGGCCAGCAGCTGCGGCACAATCGCGTTTCGTCGCAACTCGCTGAGCAAATTGCCACGGTAAAGCGCCAGCCGCAATTCAGCCCGGTTTCTGGTGCTTTCGGTTATTCGTCTCGTCAGCAACTGGTTTGTGACCCAGACTGTCGTCACCGCTGCCACGAGCAGGATCACAAACGCCAGACGAACTCGCCAATTGATCACAACTGAGCGTCTTTGCCGCAAGATGGATAGCAGATTCATCATATGACAGACTACGCCGCAAAAACTTCCGGCTCAAGTCACGCTATGGTCAGCTGGCCCGCCAAAGCACGAAACAATGCTGCGCCTTCAGTGCCGCCATGCCCCTCGTCCGCAGCCCTTTCAGGGTGCGGCATCATCCCCAGAACACGTCGATTTCCAGACAGGATACCGGCGATATCAGCGACCGACCCGTTTGGGTTTTCCGTGTAGGAAAAAGCAATCCTATCCTCTGATGCCAGGCAGGTAAGCGTGTCTTCGTCCGCGTAATAATTGCCATCGTGGTGCGCAATCGGAACGTTGATGACATCGCCCGCAGTATATCCTTGGCTGAAAGCAGAATCAGCAGTTTCGACCTTTAAGCCTATAGTTTTACAGATATATTTCAACCCTGCATTGCGCAGCAGAGCGCCGGGAAGCAGGCCGGTCTCAGTCAAAATCTGAAACCCGTTGCACACACCCAACACATAACCGCCGCGCGCCGCATGATCTGCCACAGACCGGCACACAGGTGAGTTGGCCGCAATTGCCCCACAGCGCAGATAGTCGCCATAAGAAAAACCGCCGGGTACACCGACGATGTCCACACCATCAGGCAGCGAAGATTCCTTGTGCCAAACCATCGTGACATCAGCCCCGGCTTGTTCAAATGCCACTGCCAGATCACGGTCACAGTTTGATCCGGGAAACACCACAACCGCTGCACGCATCAGAGCATTTCCACCCGGTAAGATTCGATTACTGTGTTTGCCAGCAGCTTTTCGCACATCTGTGTGACAGTCTGCTCGGTGCTTCCGTCAGCCAGATCAAGCTCGATCACCTTTCCCTGGCGCACGCCATTCACACCCTCAAACCCCATCGCCGCCAAAGCGTGCCGTACGGCCTCGCCCTGAGGATCCAGAACCCCGGTTTTTAACATCACGTGAACTCTTGCTTTCATCTGATCCCCCGAAAGACCTGCACTATATTCGGTTCAAAAAACCCAATTCCCGGCGACAACTCAGTTGATCAAAGTCGGTTTGGAGATCGGAGTGGATGTCTTGGGCAGCACCCCCAAACGACGCGCCACTTCGGTATACGCATCCGTCAGATTGCCCAGATCACGTCGGAAAACGTCTTTGTCCAACTTCTGGCCAGTTTCGATGTCCCAAAGGCGACAGCTGTCAGGGCTGATTTCGTCGGCCACGATCAAACGCTGAAAATCACCGTCGTAAACCCGACCGATTTCGATTTTGAAATCGACCAGCTTGATGCCCACCGCCATCATCACACCCGACATGAAATCATTCACCCGTAGCGCGAGGCTGAGAATATCGTCCATGTCCTGCTGGCTTGCCCAGCCAAATGCAGCGATGTGCTCTTCGGAGACCAGAGGATCCCCCAGAGAATCGTCTTTGTAACAATACTCAACAATCGGGCGCGACATAGCTGTGCCCTCTTCGATGCCCAGACGCTTGGACAGGCTGCCTGCGGCGAAATTGCGCACAATTATTTCAAGCGGGATAATTTCGCAGTTGCGCACCAATTGTTCGCGCATATTCAGCCGCTTGATAAAATGGGTCGGCACGCCGATATTGTTCAGTCCGGTCATGAAGAATTCGGACAGACGATTGTTCAGAACCCCTTTGCCATCAAAGACGTCCTTCTTTTCAGCGTTAAAGGCTGTCGCGTCATCCTTGAAATACTGCACGATTGTGCCCGGTTCCGGACCTTCATACAGTATCTTGGCTTTGCCTTCATAAATCTTCTTGCGGCGGGACATCAGCGTCTTCCTATGCACAGCGCGGGCCGAGTCCCGGCGCCATTTGCCCGTGTCATAGTCTAAGGGTTGCACTGTCGCAAGGATGCCGCGCCCTCTTGCATGATAGGCCAAGCATCTACATATCTAAGATAACGAAAATTTAGCGCCGGAACCTGATCCATGACCACATTTGATGACCGCGAAAATGCCTTCGAATCGAAATTCGCCCATGATGCCGATATGCAATTCAAAGCTGAGGCACGCCGCAACAAGCTTCTTGGCCTGTGGGCTGCAGATCTGATGGGCCTCAGCGGTGAAGCCGCTGCTGAATACGCCAAAGAAGTGATCAAATCGGACTTTGAAGAGGCCGGGCACGAGGATGTGTATCGCAAAGTATCCGGTGATCTGGGCACCAAAGTGGATGAAGCCACAATCAGAACAAAAATGACGGAACTGATGGTTGAAGCCAAATCCCAGCTTATGTCAGAAGGCTGATAAACTCTCTAAATCAACACTCTAAACTGCGAACCTGATGTCAATGAACCGCATCTGTCGCGAAATTCTTTGCGGCCTTCTTGGGTTCAACTCTGCGGCTCGACCAAACTTATGTGAAGGCTCGCTGGCACGCTCCAGCAGTGTGCTGGGCGGAACGTTGATGACGGAGAGTGCTCAGAGCATACACGTCCAATTGCGCGCCGCGCGGCAGATCGCAATCGGTGAATTTTTGACTTATCGGTCGATTTGTTTAATCGCCAAAACGCTGCGGTCGCAGGATTCCAATGGGCACATCTAGAAGTCGCCCTCATAATAATCATGAATTTTATGAATTTGCTTCATAGTGCGTGACGTGAAACACCGCGCTGTAGCGCGGCAGGTGCCGACACAGCGAACGCAGGATATGACGATGACAAACCCTCTGGTTCAGATGTTGGCCACAAATGACGTCATTTTGGCAGATGGAGCAACGGGCACAAATCTGTTCAACATGGGGTTGATGGCCGGCGACGCGCCGGAAATGTGGAACGAACAACACCCAGATCGCATCCGTTCGCTCTATCAGGGGGCTGTTGATGCGGGCAGCGATCTGTTCCTGACCAACAGCTTTGGCGGCAATGCCTCGCGGCTCAAACTGCATGGCGCCGAAAAACGCGCACATGAGCTATCGCGCATCGCAGCAGAGATCGGTCGGGACGTCGCAGACAAATGCACACGTAAAGTGATAGTTGCAGGATCCGTCGGCCCTACCGGCGACATCATGGAGCCCGTGGGCACCCTTAGCCATTCCGACGCAGTCGAAATGTTCCATGAGCAGGCAGATGGTTTGAAAGAGGGTGGCGCAGATGTGCTGTGGCTCGAAACCATCTCTGCTGCGGAAGAATATCGCGCTGCGGCTGAAGGATTTGGGCTGGCCGGCATGGACTGGTGTGGCACAATGAGTTTCGACACAGCCGGTCGTACCATGATGGGCATGACATCAGCCGATATGGTCAAAATGGTAGAAGGCCTGCCCAATCCCCCGCTTGGTTTTGGGGCAAACTGCGGCACCGGCGCCTCCGATCTTTTGCGCACCGTGCTTGGATTCAGAGCCCAGGGCACTGAGCGGCCGATCATTGCCAAAGGCAATGCAGGCATCCCCAAATATGTCGACGGGCACATCCATTACGATGGTACGCCGGACCTGATGGCTGACTATGCCATCATGGCGCGCGATTGTGGCGCGACAATTATTGGTGGTTGCTGCGGTACAATGCCAGACCATCTGCGCCACATGCGCGACGCGCTGGACAGCCGCCCCCGCGCCGAACCACCCACGCTTGATGCCATCACCGAAGCGCTTGGCGCGTTTTCGTCCGCAAGCGACGGTACCGGCGATAATGAACCGACCGCTCGCATAACGCGCCGCAAGCGCGCCCGCGCCTAAAACAGATCCAGCTGCGCGCGTGGCGGCGCAAACAGATCGCAGCGCAACGGTGGCTGTTGCTGATCCAGCCCCAAGCGGCGCGCCGCAACCTGAAAACGCCGGGCGATGATGTTCGCATATGGCCCCTCACCCCGCATCCTGTGCCCCCAGCGCGCATCATAATCGGCACCACCATGCATCTCGCGTAGGCGTTCCATGATCCGCGAGGCCCGGTCAGGAAAATGCTGTGCCAGCCAGTCCTGCACCAAAGGTGACACTTCACGCGGCAGACGCAGCATAATCCAGCTCGCGCTGCTGGCCCCCGCAGCCTGACCGGCCGTCAGTATGGCCTCCAATTCGGGATCCGTCAGCGCCGGAATTATAGGTGCCGCCATAAGCCGTACCGGCACCCCTGCCCGCACCACCCTTTCAATCATCTTCAGACGCCGCGCCGGTGCAGGCGCCCGCGGTTCCATCAAGCGGGACAACTTGGCGTCCAGCGTGGTCACTGAAATGCCGACACGTACCAGCCCTTCTTGCGCCATGTCAGACAGAATATCGAGGTCGCGCTCGATCAGAGCCCCTTTGGTCACGATCGCAACCGGATGACGAAACTGCTGAAGTACCTCCAAGCATTCCCGCATGATTTTATGGGTCTTTTCAATTGGCTGGTAGGGGTCTGTATTGGTGCCGATGGCAATCGTAGCAACCTTGTAACGGCGCGCCTGCAATTCGCGCCGCAATACTTTGGCGGCCTCAGGGCGCGCGATAAGCTGCGTTTCAAAATCAAGTCCGGGTGACAGCCCTAAAAAAGCATGGCTGGGGCGGGCAAAGCAATAAACACAGCCGTGCTCGCATCCGCGATACGGGTTGATTGAACGATCAAATGGCAGATCCGGCGATCGGTTGTAGCTGATAACGGATCGCGGCACTTCGATGCGGGTTTGGGTACGCAGGGGCGGCAAATCTTCTTCAATCTCCCAGCCGTCATCGATCGGTTCGCGTTGATGGCGTTCAAACCGTCCAACCTCGTTGGTCGCTGCCGCACGGCCTCGGGCACGCAGCTTAGGATCAAAACGGGACAGGTCAGTGGGCATGTCTAAGATTTAGAACAAAACAAGAACGAATGCAATAAACCTATCTTCTATATGCAGATTCTTCATTATCTATTGCGCATAAATCCACCTATAGGTCGGTTGCAGCGCCGCTCATGTCGCAATCATGGCAGTCCGCCTGCGACCAAATGGCCAAAACCGAATGTACGCCTACCGGGATTAGGCATCCCACACACTCAAGGAATCGCGCGCATGTCAGACGAAGACGAGATCATCCTGGCAGAATTGGACGACGAAGAGCTGGTCCAACAGATGTTCGACGACCTCTACGACGGTATGAAAGAAGAGATCGAAGAAGCTGTGAACATTCTGCTCGCGCGCAAATGGGTACCTTATGACGTGCTGACCAAGGCGCTTGTCGGTGGCATGACAATTGTAGGCGCTGATTTTCGCGACGGAATCCTGTTTGTGCCAGAAGTTCTTTTGGCAGCAAACGCGATGAAAGGCGGCATGGCGATTCTGAAGCCGCTGCTGGCAGAAACCGGCGCGCCGCGGGTTGGCAAGATGGTCATCGGCACCGTCAAAGGCGATATCCATGATATCGGCAAAAACCTTGTGGGCATGATGATGGAAGGCGCAGGCTTTGAAGTGGTCGATCTGGGTATCAACAACCCGGTCGAAAACTATCTTGAGGCACTGGACAATGAAGGTCCGGACATTCTGGGGATGTCGGCCCTGCTCACCACCACCATGCCGTATATGAAAGTAGTGATTGATACGCTGGTGGAACAAGGTCGGCGCGAGGATTACATTGTACTGGTCGGTGGCGCCCCGTTGAACGAAGAGTTTTCGAAAGCCATTGGCGCAGATGCCTACTGCCGCGATGCCGCTGTAGCAGTGGAAACAGCCAAAGACTGGATGGCGCGCAAACATAATTCCATGCAGGCCTGACGCAAGGGCCCGATTCATATCAGCGGCCCGCCCGGGATTGCGCACGGCAGACACTTTGCATTCTGATGAGAAGACAATGATCGATCTGAGTGACAAAACGCTGACGGAAAAGGGGGTGCCTCTGGAGCACTCCAAAGGGCGTGTGTTGCTGATCGCCTGTGGCGCGCTGGCCCGCGAAATTATTGATCTCAAATCACAAAATGGGTGGGATCATATGGATCTGACCTGTCTGCCGGCCATTCTGCATAACCATCCGGAAAAAATCACTGACGCGGTGGAAAAGGCCGTTCACAAACACCGCGATTCTTATGATGAGGTGTTTGTTGTCTATGCCGATTGTGGCACCGGTGGCTTGCTGCAGGCCGCATGTGAAAAGCTTGGCGTTGACATGGTCAAAGGCCCGCACTGCTATAGCTTTTTTGAAGGAAATGAGCGCTTTGCTGAACATAGCGAAAGTGAAATTACTGCGTTCTATCTGACCGATTTCTTGGCGCGGCAGTTTGATGCGTTTATCTGGCGACCTCTGGGCATGGACCGTCACCCAGAACTGATCGAATTGTATTTCGGTCACTATACAAAGGTGGTTTATCAGGCCCAATCAGATGATCCCGCATTAACAGCGCGCGCCAAGGGATATGCCGACCGACTGGGACTGGCGTTTGAGCGTCGGTTTACCGGATACGGTGATTTGCATACAACATTACAGGATGTGGCCGGAAAATCAGATTAGGATATAGCCACAACATATTGAATACGCTCAATCATAGCGCGCAACCCGTTCGATCGCTGCGCAGACAGATGGTCATTCAACCCCAGCCGGGCCATCTCGGTCCGAGCATCTATTTTTGCGATGTCCGACACCTTCACCTCATTGTAGAGCGCGCGCAAAACCGCAATCAGCCCACGTACAATCATTGCATCACTGTCTCCGTCAAATCGAAAAACGCCGTTCTCAATGCTGGGGTGCAGCCAGACCTGACTGGCGCACCCGTCTACTTTGGTGCTGGGCACTTTCAGCGCATCCACAAGCGGTTCCATTGCTTTGCCCTGTTCAATCACATAGCGGTAGCGGTCTTCCCAATCTTCGAGAAATTCGAAATCCTCAACGATATCCTCAAATGCCGGAGTGGCCATGGCGTGCCCTTTCAATTGAGCTACAGGTAAGGCGCGCCTGACAAAACGTCCAGTCCTGCCTTGGCGCTTTTCAAGCCGCTGCAGATACGTTAACTCAAGTACCAAAGACAAAGTGAGTGCCTCTATGTACCGACCCTTTGCTGCCCTTTTGATCGCGGCGTTTCTGCTGTCCAGCTGTGGGTCGCGCGCGAACCCGTTCAACTGGTTTGGCAATGGCCGCAACGCCCCGGTCGACGCGCAGGAAACTGCAACCGTCAACCCGTTGATTCCGAACACCCGCCGCAGCCGGCGCAATACCCCGGTACCCTATCTTGGCCTCCCGATTGATAGCGTCACCGCGCTGAACATCGACCGGGTTCCCGGCGGCGCAATTGTGCGCGCGACCGGTGTGGCACGGATGCAGGGCGGGCATGACGCAAACCTGACTCCAACGACAGTAGATCTGACGCCGGTTGATGGTGTTCTGACCTTCCGTTTTGAAATCCTGCTGCCGCCCGAACAGCGCCCAGTTGGTGATGCCCGCAGTCGCGAGATCACCGTGGCGCGGCGGTTGACGGATCAGAAATTGGCAGGCGTGCGCAGTATCCGGGTCGAAGGCGCAAGAAACGCCCAGGCCTCACGCCCTTAGCGACTCACAATTCAACAATTTTGATCGAGCTGCCGTTGGCAGACAGTGCGGTTTTCCCGGCGCATAGGCGCAGCGCGTCTTCACCGAACAACTCATTGCGCCATCCGCCGAGGGCTGGAACATCGCGCAATCCTGCGGCGATCGCATCGAGATCAGCAGAAGGTGCAATCAGCTTGGCTGCGACGCCTGCGCTTTCAGATTTCGCTTTGAGCAGAACGCGAAGCAAATCGGCCAATGCCGGGTTCACCTGCAGCTTCTCGCGGCTGCGATCGGGTTTTGGCAACGCGTCCGGCGCGCAGCTCACCCCTACGCAGACAGCCGCCAGTATCCCTTCTGCGATCTCACCGCGCCGGGCCTCGCGCAACAACAGGCGAGACCGTCCAAGATCTTCAGCGGTTTTGGGCTTTGACGAGGCCAGTTCAACCAGTGCATCGTCTTTATATACCCGCGTCCTGGGCGTGTTATTTGCTTGCGCATAGATTTCGCGGAAGGCGGCCAATTCTCGGACAATTGCCAGGAACCGCGGGTTGTTCGTGCGGGTCTTGATCCGTCGCCACGCCTCTTGCGGCGCAATGTCATAGGTTGCAGGTGTCGTCAGAATTTCCAGTTCTTCCATGACCCAACGTTCGCGCCCGGTTTCTGCCAGCGTTGCAGAAAGGAATTCGTAGATTTGACGAAGATGGGTCACGTCCGCCAGAGCGTAAGTCTTTTGCGCTTCACTCAGCGGGCGGCGCGACCAGTCGGTAAAGCGGGATGTCTTATCAACGGGTTCGTTTGATATCTTTCGCACCAGGGTTTCATAGCCAACCTGTTCGCCAAATCCGCAAACCATTGCTGCGATCTGGGTATCAAACAAAGGTTCGGGAAAAACCTGCGCGTCGACCCAAAATATCTCGAGATCCTGCCGCGCGGCGTGAAAGACCTTTACAACAGTGGTATCGCGAAACAGATCATACAGTGGTTCCAGCGACATGTCCCCGGCCAGTGGATCTATCAGCACAGCTGTGCTGTCATCTTTTCCAGGCATCGCCATTTGGATAAGGCACAGCTTTGAATAATAGGTCCGCTCACGCAGAAATTCGGTATCGATGGTGACGTATTCGTGCTTGCGTGCCTCTTCGCAAAAAGCGGCAAGCTCATCGGTCGTTGTTAATGTTCTCATGCAGGGCGTCTACTTCATTTCTTATTGTTGTGCCGGACCCAGTACATCCCTCTTAACGATACTGCGCCCAGTTGAAAAGCGCTGTGGCACAATTGCGTTCCGGGGCTCAGATTGCAAGAAAACTGCTATCCCCTTCGGCAAAGCGGCGCAGGACGGCCGGATAAAGCTGGTGCTCGGCCTCAAGAACACGCTCGGCCAAGGAAATTTCGCTGTCCCCCGGCAAAATCGGCACCCGTGCCTGACCCAGCAATGGTCCGGCATCAAGCGCTACTGTTACCAGATGTACGGTGCAGCCGTGTTCACGTTCGGCCGCCGCCAGTGCGCGAGCATGAGTGTGCAACCCTTTGTATTTTGGTAACAAAGACGGGTGAATGTTCAGCATGCGCCCTTGCCAGTAGTCCACGAACTCTGCCGTCAGAACCCGCATGAAACCGGCAAGGCATACAATGTCCGGGGCGGCCTCTAGCAGCGGCACCATCAATTCGGCCTCAAAACCATGACGGTCGCCCTGAAATGGTCTGTGATCGACCGCGGCCGTGTGGACCCCCATGGCCCGCGCCTTGATCAGCCCAACCGCCTCAGCGTCATTAGACAGAACTAGGCAGGGTTCTGCGGCATGTGCCGCATCCATGCTTTGGACCAGACGCACCATGTTTGATCCGCCGCCGGAAATAAGGATGGCAACCCGTTTCTTCAAAGCAGCCCGCCTGTGTAACGTACTCCGGCACCCGGAGAAACCGTGCCCAGCGTGCAAACCGATTCACCTGCATCACGCAGGAGCTGCGCGATTGCTTCTGCACTGGACGGATCAACCACGAGCACCATGCCGATGCCACAGTTAAAGGTTTTGAGCATTTCTGCTTCGGACATGCCGCCGATTTTTGCCATCCATTGAAACACCGGAGGCAACACCCAGCCATTCAGATCAATCTCTGCGCCGAGATCATCCGGTAAAACTCGCGGCAAATTCTCGGTCAACCCGCCACCGGTGATATGGGCCAGCGCATGTACGCCCCCTGCCCGCACAGCGGCCAGCGCAGAGCGTACATAAAGCCGTGTTGGGGTCAGCAGCGCCTCACCCAATGGACCCGAAGCAAATGGACAGTCATCCAACCAACCCAGTCCCGATATCTCTACAATCTTGCGCACCAGCGAATAGCCATTGGAATGCACACCGTCGCTGGCCAATCCCAGCAACACGTCGCCTGCCGCAACGCCGTGCGGCAGAACCTGCCCCCGTTCCATTGCGCCGACTGAGAAACCCGCAAGGTCAAAGTCGCCTTCGGGATACATCCCCGGCATTTCCGCTGTCTCGCCGCCAATTAGGGCACAATCGGACCGCAAGCAGCCTTCAGCTATGCCTTCGATGATCCGGGCAGCCACATCGGTGTCGAGCTTGCCAGTCGCAAAGTAATCAAGGAAAAACAGCGGCTCGGCGCCCTGACAGACCAGATCATTTACGCACATCGCAACTAGGTCGATGCCCACCCCATTCACGTTTCCAGTATCAATGGCAATGCGCAGCTTGGTGCCGACCCCATCCGTTGCCGCCACGAGAACCGGATCAGAATACCCTGCCGCTTTGAGATCAAACAATGCGCCAAATCCGCCTAAGCCCGCCATCACGCCTTTGCGGTTGGTTCGTTTGGCCGCCGGCTTGATCCGGTCAACCAGCGCGTTGCCCGCATCGATATCCACACCCGCCTCGGCATATGTGATGCCATTTTTGCCGTCGCTCATTGCCGGGGCCTCCGTTGCCTTACACGCATATGCGCGCGGGGTAGAGCATTGCGGGCTTGCGCGCAACGGTTTGGCTTGACGCCGCAGATGCGTCTGATACCAAACAGTTCGGACGGGCCTGTAGCTCAACTGGTTAGAGCAGAGCGCTCATAACGCTTTGGTTGCGGGTTCAAGTCCTGCCGGGCCTACCAA
>CBDTVL010000010.1:0-32106 GCA_965363755.1 uncultured Sulfitobacter sp. | reverse complement strand
ACCGATCACATGGCGCATCGTGACGCGGCTTTTGTCGCGGTGTCCAACGCGCCGTTTTCAAAAAATTGAAGCCTACAAAAAACGCATGGGCTGGAACTTCGACTGGGTTTCCTGCCACGGCTCAAAGTTCAACCACGATTATCACGCCTCCTTCACGCCCGCAGAAATGCAAGGCGGCAAGATCGAATATAACTACCGGAAAACGACTTTTCCGAGCGAGGAAGCACCTGCCATCAGCATATTCGCCAAGGACGACGCCGGACATCTGTACCATACCTATTCCTGCTATTCACGTGGTCTCGACAACATGAATGTCACCTACCAATATCTGGATCTCTTGCCCAAAGGCCGCGACGAAGACCAACTTGCGCACCCGATGGCCTGGGTCAAACGACACGATCAATACCAGTAGATTTAGGAGAGGAGCAAAAAAGATGTGCTTGCTTGTTGAATATTCGATTGTCCCAGGAAAGGCACCCGAGCAAATTGACGCCCTGAAATCATTTGTTGCCGCGTTGAAAGAGCTCGGCGACAGTGGTTTTGATTATACGTCTTACGAGACGAACGACCCTACGAAATTTATCGCAGTGTTTGATTTTGATGACGAGATGGCCAAGGACCGGTTTCTGAACAGTCAGGCATTTGCCAACTATCGCGATGGCACAAAAGGCCGCTTCACCGGTCCACCTTCAACGACAAACCTGAATCTGGTCGCAAGCACGAGGTCTTGACCATTGGTGCCAGAGCCAATGCAGAACAACGCTGGCGGCGCTGCAGTTGGGCGCCCTGTCAGGCGACCTGGTCGCCGCAATGCCACATGCCTTTGAGGACCGGGATCCCGTCCAGAATGCCAAACCGGATGATTTCGCCGCGCAGTTCTGGCTCTAGTGCACCGCGATCATGAACGCCGACAGCTTTCGCGGGGTTTGCATGAACTTGACCTCGCTGACGCCTTCAAAGTCTTCGCCTTTGGCGTTGGATATGGATACGCAGGAGAAATCCGCAGCGAAGGATCGCTCGACTATGCCGAATGGGACCAAATGACGATGGTTCGCTGATCATTGTCCCGCCTCCTTATTGCCAACGTCACTCCGGTCACGATCGTGCTTTTCTTCCGGACACAGAAATAACGATGACAATTATCGCCCCGGTCACGATAAGACGGTAACCCGCGCTCAGGCCCACCGTATTGAGCATCGAAACCAGCAGAAACATGAACAGCGCCGCCCCCCAAAGGCCCGTCAAGTTGGCGAACCCTCCCGCGACGGACGTACCTCCAATGACAACAACCGCGATGGACATGAGCAAGTATTGCTCACCCATATTCAGCGCCGCGCCACCGGAAAAACCTGCTAGGAAAAAGCCGCACAAAGCTGCCAGAATAGCGCACATCGTGTACGTCAGATAGCGCGTGCGCTCGACACGAAAGCCGGCAAGCTTTGCAGCCCGTTGGTTCTGCCCTATCGCCATGACAGCCAATCCAAACGGCGTCCGGTGTAGGACAAAAGCCATGGCCAGCGTCATGAGCAATACAACAAGAGTAAGAACCGGCACACCCAATATTTTGGCGACCGCAAAATCACCTAAAATCTCTGGTGGCTTTATGCGCAATCCACGGTTCGACCAAATCGCCGTGGACTGATAAAGGAACGAAGCAGACAAAGTTGCGATAATCGGCGGTATCCGCAAGAACAGGATAAGGAGAAAATTAAGAGTTCCGATGGCGAACCCAACCCCAAGTGAAATCAGCAATCCCGGAATCAGTAACGTCGGATCTCCGTTCATGAATTTCATTGCCAGCGTCGCCGAAAGAGTCATGCAGGAAGGAATTGACAAGTCCACATTTCCCGGGCCCAGCGTGATAACAAACATCTGACCGGTGGCAACGATCACAAAAAACGTGCCGAAAGACGCCGCCGCCGACAGAACCTGCCCTCCTGCTCCGATGCCCGCCAAAACAGTAATAACCAGCCACATTGAAACCGCGCCCAGCCAAGCCCAAATCCATGGCATTTGCGTCAGCTTCTTCAGTCTGTTCATGTGCCTTTCCCCTGAGCGTTGACCAGCAGCCGCAAAGCCAAAACCAAAATCAGGATCGCCCCTTGGGCACCAATTTGCCAATCTGGGTTGAGCCGCAGAAAACTGAGAAATGAACCGGCGAGCGCAAGCGTCAAAGCACCAACTACCGCTCCGATCGGCGAAACCCGCCCCCCAACAAATTCACCTCCGCCCAATATGCCGCCTGCAATCGACAACAGTGTGTAGCGCAGCGCGATGTTGGCATCAGCCGAGGTGGTCAGCCCAACCAGCGCCATTCCGGAAAAACATCCAAACAGCCCGGCGAGGCCAAACATTGTTGCCTTGATGCGCAGCATAGACCAGCCTGCGCGTTCAACTGATTTCGGGTTGCCCCCTGCTCCCCTGAGGACAACTCCGGCGGCCGAACGCATCAGGCCAACATGAACGATAAGCGCAATCGCCACCGAAGCAATGATCGGGAACGGGACCAACGCAGGCTTGAGCGTCATCAATGTACGGATCCAGCCCGGAGCCGCACCCCCAGGTGTTGGCAGTATCAGAACCGCAATACCGGTCCACACAAACGACATCCCCAGCGTCACGACAATCGACGGCAAATTGCGCAAATGAATAAGGGCGCCCAGCGCGGCATAAGCCGCGACACAGGTTGCCAGTGCAAACATGCCCAGTAGCGGCGTGTCATTCAGCCAAGTTGCCGTAATACAGGCTGTCAACGAAATGAATGCACCCAGTGACAGGTCGAGGTCGTTCACACAAAGAATGAACATTTGCGCGATTGTGGCCAATGCAATTGGCACCGCGAGATTTAACAGCAGGTTGAGGCCGAAATAGCTCATCGTGCGCGGTTGCAGATAGAAAATCGCGGCCAATATTGCCGCCAAGGACAGCACTGGCAAAAGAGTGCGCATCATCGCCGGTGTCAAAAAGCGGGACATGCGTCAGGCCTCTTCCGCTTCAAAAGAACTGCTCAGGATATTGGCCTCGGTTAGATCCGAGCCGGCAAGTTCAGCGACAATATGGCCTTCACGAAAAACATAGACACGGTCGCAGTGTTTTAACTCGTCCGTTTCCGTTGTGTACCAGATCAACGCACGGCCCAAGGCCGCTTCATCTTTTAGGATTTCGTAGACTTCCTGTTTGGTGCCCACATCGACTCCGCGCATTGGATCATCCATCAGTACGATCCTCGCATGCGCGCCCAAGGCGCGGGCGAACAAGGTTTTTTGTTGATTTCCCCCCGAAAGGGACAGGATATTGTTGGCCATATCCGGTGTGCGTATCGACAGGCGTTTTTGCCATCTGTCCGCCTCTTCACGTTCCTGCGCGAAGTCTACAGAAAAGCGTTTGACCAATCTGTGGATTGAACTGGCCGAGATATTCTTGCTGATCGACCAAAGTGGAAAAATTCCATCCGTTTGACGATCCCCTGCGACAAAAACCACCTTTTCTCTAACCACTATCGAGGTTCGTGCGCCCTGCGCCGCTTCGAAAATCTTGACTAGGAATTCTGTTTGACCATGCCCACTCAGGCCAGCAAAGCCCACAATCTCTCCCGGATAGAGCTGCAGCTGATGGCCGTTTTCATACGGTCCCGAAACCACCGGTACGCTGGCCTCTTGCTTGGTGCTGGCGCGTGCACCAAACTCACTTTTATCGGCAAGAACATCTCCCATATCCCGGACCAGCCGTTCCCGGTCGAATTCGGCTGCAGTGCCGACCGAAACGACCATGCCATCGCGCATGACAACGATGGAGTCTGACGCATCCAGTATTTCGCCCAGCAAATGAGAGATCAGCACCACACTGCCCCCTTGCGTCACAAACTTCCGGATGAATTTGACAAGCTGCATGGCAGCAATGTGGTCAAGCGACGATGTCGGTTCGTCCAAGACAACAAGTTCGACTTCGGCGTTCACAGTCGAAAAAGCCCGGGCGATCTCAACCATCTGTCTGCGTGCGATTGTCAGCGATCCGACTTCGGCCTCTGGTGAAATGCCGCTGCCGGGGAATATCTGCTCCATAATCTCGGTAATGACTTTGCCGGCCTTATGTCGCCAACCAAATCCTTTGATTGATGGGTGCGAAATACGCAGATTTTCGGCAACCGTCAGGTTGGGACAAAGGGAAAGTTCCTGAAAGACACAGCGAACCCCGGCTTGAACTGCGGCTGCCGGGCCATAGCCACGATCAAAGGTCTTACCTGCAACGCTCATGGTGCCTTTGTCAGGGGTAACCAACCCGGACAGCACATTCATCAGCGTCGACTTTCCTGCCCCATTGTGCCCGACAAGACCAACGCATGTACCGCGCCTGACCTCAAAATCCACACCTGCCAAGGCACGGGCGGCGCCGAAACTCTTTTCAACGCCGCCCATTGTCACTAAAGGTGCTGTGTCTTGCATGTGGCGGTCTTTCTATTGGTCTCATTCATGCAGTCGCAGCCAGAGAAATGCTTACATTCCCTTCATCACCGCAATTGAGTCATCCAGAGAATACTCTACATTGGCGACGCCGCCAGCCTGAGTATTTGCAAGGCTCGCTTCCAATGTGTCCTGACTGATGCTCAGGAACGGAACTGAAATATCTTGCGGAACTTCGGCACCGTCCAAAACTTGCTGTGCAACCCAGAAGGCGAGCGTCGAAACACCCGGTGCAATTGAAACAGACATGGTTTCATAACCGTTGGCGTCTTTTTGTTCCTTCCACCAGGTCAATTCATCATGACGATTGCCCATTACGATGATCGGCGTATCGCGACCTGCTGCTTTGAACGCTTGAGCTGCGCCATACCCGTCACCACCCTGCGTTACGACTCCTATGATCTCCGGCAGGCTGGGAAGGATACCAGCAACGGCTTTCTGTGCGACATCTTGCGCCCAGTCACCGTGTACCGAACCCTGAATAGCGAACTGGGCGTTTTCGGCCACGCCTTTGTGGATACCCCCCGAAATTTCGTCATCCACGAAAACACCGGCAAGCCCGCGGATCTCTAAAAGGTTTCCACCATCCGGGAAACGCTTGGCCAGATACTCGACCTGCACTTTGCCCATGTTATGGAAATCAACGGCGATGCGATAAGCGCAGGGTTCAGTTACAATGCCGTCGAAGGAGACAACAACAATTCCAGCATCGCAGGCCTCTTTGACAGCTCCATTGAGTCCCTCAGGCGATGCGGCATTGATGACAATGGCATCATAGCCCTGAAGGATCAGGTTTTGAATTTGCGCGGCTTGCTCAGTTACCTGATTTTCGGCGGTAGTAAAAGCATCCGCAGCCGCAACCGTTCCATCGGCTACGGCCGCGCTGGTCACTTTCTCCCAACTCGTGAGCATGGCTTGTCGCCAAGAGTTACCAGCATAATTGTTTGACAGTGCGATCTTCTTTCCGGACGTGTCCGCAAGAGCCGAAAAACCGGTCGAAAGCGTGATTGCTGCAGCTGTTACGCCGAGCATACCGATTGTCGAAAATTTCATATTTTCCTCCCACTACGAAACCAGACGTTAATATTTTGCGCCCAATCTCTGGCCCAATAAGGTCACAGACTAGGCAATAGGGTGGGTAGCGAAACCCGTAGTTGCGACCTATTCGATGCGCGTCTCTACAGGGGGCATTGCGGGTTTCCGCAGGTGCAGGAACCTTGCAGAATGTTTCAATTCGCCCGCTCGGCCCGCCATTCCTTCAATTTATCTTCGGCCACCGACAGGCCCTCAAGATTCAGCAGTCCGCGGGCCAGGGCAATTGCCACAGCACGGGACCGGGAATTGAATATGGGGCCCGTCTCAAGCGAGATAACTTCCTGCTCAATTCCCAGTTTTTCGTAGAGATGCTTGAGGCGTGACTGCACGGAGCGGGTTGAAATTCCCCGGCGTGCCGCGATTGATTTGTCGGTCATGCCCAGAGCTATATCCATGAGCACTTCAAATTCCGTGTTGCTCAGACCTTCGTGAATGTCCTGAGCACGCTGTTGCACGCCGCGGATCTCACGATCGATGATGCATTGATCCTCTCGAAACACGCCCATAACGGCCAGACCCAGCCGGTGTTCGGATGCGGTTTTGAGAAGATAGCCATAGACGGCTTCGCTGGGCACAATGCGTGAGATACCACGGACATAAGCCTCGTCTGAAAAATTTGACCAAAAAAGGATGCGCATATCTGGATGCAGCTTCCAGATCGTTGAGGCAGCAGAAATACCGCTCATCTTTGGCATCTGGAGGTCCATCACCACACCGTCAACCTGATTGGCGTGAATTATTTCCATCGCTTCCTCGCCGTTGGTTGCCTCAAAAAGGGTCTCACATTCCGGAAGCGAAGCCCGTACAGTTGCTGAAAGGAAAGTGCGGTGAAACGGGTCATCTTCGGCGATTAGAATGTTCACGTTCATGACCTCCTAAAGCGTGTCGCAGTGCGTTGGAAATTAACAGGTGCTTCCGGCACAGGGTCCGGACTACCCGTTGGCATCAAAACGCTTTCTGGAATGGTAAGGACTGTCCGACTGCCTTGACCGTTGGTGTTGCGGTGAAAGGCAACATCGGAGCCAATAAGAGCGGCACGAATTCGAATATTGTCAACGCCACCGGAAGACCGCCGCCAGCCCTCAGAAGGTTCGTTACCGTCATTAGCGACCGAAATCAGAATCTGATCTTCGGATCGCCACAATTCAACTGAAATACGCGAACACTCCGAGTGTTTGATCGCGTTGGTCACGGCCTCTTGGACAATACGAAACACAGCTATGCGGATCCGATCCGGGCCATTATCCAATGCATTATTGGTTTCATCGGACACAAATGCGCGGATTGGACGGTCAAGGCCTTGGGTCACGCGATCAAGTTGAGCCTCAATTGCCTGCGTAAGTCCAAACAGCTCCAGGACTCCTGGTTTTGCGTTCTCGATAATCCCGCGCAATTCGGAGGTGCAGCGTGAAATGCTGTCGGACAGTTGCATCAATTCCTGTTGATTTGGATTTGCTTCGGTCGCAAGTTGCGTCACACGCCGGTAAATTGCCGATAAATCCGCCAATGTCTGGTCATGTAGCTCCATCCCAAGGCGCTGACGCTCGGTTTCCATCGCCTCCGTCAGTCTTTGCGCTCCGAGGCGAATCGATTGCTCGCGCCCTCGCGCCGCCCCTTCAGCCAACGCGGAAACACGCGCTTGCTCGCCCATATTCACCGCATAAACATAAGGCGAAATCAGATCTGCTATATTCTGCGCGACCACGAGATCATTTTCGTCATACGCGTGTTTGCGATGCAGTGAAAAATTCAACGAACCAAGAACCTCGCCGTGAACATAAAGCGGCACGTGGATACGGCTGTGCAAATTAGCTTCGTATATCGGCGCATCAAACGCCCCATCGAAATGAAACCGCGAGTCTTCCCACGCATCACCAGTCAGGATACTGCCGCTTTCGCCCTGCAATACCTGTCTGATCGGCGAAAGGGCATTTGGCAGTTGCTTGCCGTTAGTGCCCCAAACGGTGCTGACTCCGGTTTCGAATGCCATATGCATGGTACGGTCCACCGGGTTAACAATCGCCACATCCAAATGGTCATACTCAAGCAGTTTCGAGCAAACCGCACCGGCGATCCGGTTGAGAACATTCTGGTAATCAAGCTCTCCAGCGACCGCGCGCGAAATCGCGAGGTAATGTTCAAGGAAATTTTCAGTCGGATCAGCCATTGGTCGCCTTTATTTCCTGCCCAACGTTAGGTGATCAACGCTCGTTCGCCAAGTTCAGCATGCGTCAACTGACTGCTGATCTGCGCACGGGTCAATGCGGGAACCCGCAGATGGTTCTGCAGTGACACGAACCCATTGGAGAGGAAGTCGGCTGTGACGGCATTTGGGAACAGGTTATCTTTTACTGATTCAATATATGAGAAACATAAATGTCTGATCACATCTGCGCACATGACACCCGGTTCTATGAACTGACAATACCAAATGCCGAGCTGACCAAACATGCCGGTGGAATGTTGTGGACCGAAGGTCCGGTCTACTTTGCTCAGGGCGATTATCTGTTGTGGTCGGATATCCCGAACAACAAGACCTATCAGTGGGCTAACGAGATGGGCGTTCGCGTTTTTGACAACAACGCCAACAATTCCAACGGGCACACGATTGATCGTCAGGGAAGGTTGATCAGTTGCGAACATCTAACAAGACGTGTGACCCGCCGTGAGCACGATGGCACGGTCACTGTTGTTGCAGATTACCACGAGGGCAAGCGCCTGAACTCACCGAACGACGTGATTGTAAAATCCGACGATTCGATCTGGTTTACAGATCCGCCATACGGAATCCTGAGCGATTACGAAGGCAAAACTGCCGATCAGGAGCAGGCCGGATGTTATGTCTATCGCGTGGCAGAGGCTGGGGCAGAGCCGATTGTTGTTGCGAACGATTTTGTCAAACCTAATGGTCTGGCATTCTCGCGTGACGAATCCAGGCTCTACATCTCGGATACGGGTTTGTCGCATGACCCGCAGGGGCCGCACCACATCCGAGTTTTCAAAGTGCAGAACCAAGACCTGATCGACAAGGGTGTGTTCGCTGAAATCGAACACGGCGTTTCAGATGGCTTTCGCCTCGATGAACAGGATAACTTATGGACCAGCACCGGCCGCGGTGTAAGTTGCTATGACCAGTCAGGGCTGCTGCTCGGCGAGATCCTTGTGCCGGAAGTCGTCTCGAACGTCTGTTTCGGCGGGCCAAAGCGAAACCGCCTATTCATTACAGCGACGACATCGCTTTTCTCCATATTTTTGGGCGTACAGGGATAGCCACGTGATTGTCAGACCACGTCGAACTCGTCTCAGTTTCCGGCAGAATGTATGACCCTGCGCTGAATTAAGCTGCCGTCTTTTGGGGAGAGCGGAGGTGTGGTTGAGTTTGTAATCGGCCCGGCCATAGAGAGCGCGTTTCAAAATGAAAGGGCTGAAGACGGGAACAAAACCACCGCGTCACCCAACGCCAGACCAACCAGCAATTCAACTACTACGCCGTTGTTTTCGCCAACTTGAACCGTGCGCATTTTGGCTTTGCCATCATCTACTTGAAACGCAGCCCAACCTTGATCGTGCCGGAATAGAGCGATGGATGGCACGATAATTGCATCGTCATTCTCCCAAGTCACAATGAGCACTTCCACCCGACACCCGTGGGCCAATTTCCCCGATACATTTCCCGGTAGGGTAGAATCGATGATTGTTTCGACAGGCTGTTCTTCGATGCCCAGTGCCGAGTGTTTTGTAAATCCGCATGGATCAATGCGGCTCACCTTGCCTAGCAGAGTCTTGGCACCGCCCCAGTTGGTAACGATCACTCGATCTCCAGAAGTATCCTGCACGGCACTCGACGACAGAAGTTCAGCTACGACTTCCAGATCACTGTCAATACTCCCTATTGTCAGAATAGGTTGACCTGCAGGCAGAGTTGTTTCGCTTTTTTGGATGACTTGCAAAATAGCCCCATCGACCGGCGCCCGCAGGGAAATATCCCGCGAGAAATCAAGTTCGGAACCTATCACAGAAACCAGCCCCAAATCATCAAACCCGCCCAACTGCGCAGTCATCTCAACGATTTCTTTGACGCCTACAATTGCGCGCGTCGCCTCAATACACTCAGCGGTCTCACGACATACGAATACATCAGCAAAATCTAGACTTCTCAGCCAGATCAATTCATCCTAAATCCGATCCACCAGATGCCGGGACCAAACACCTAGGTTGATTCTCACCTCGCCTTAGGTCTGTTTCCTCTGACAATACCTCAGCGCGTTGCAGCCTGTAGTGTCAGCAGTGCCCGTGCCGGGCTGTTGTTTCGCCCACTACAACACGGAAAATACCTGCCCGCCCATCACTGACTATCCAATTAGCGATGGCAGCCAAAGCGAGACCTGCGGGACAAAGGTCACCAATAACAATGCGACCAGAATGGCCAAATAGAACGGCCAAATCGATTTCATTGCCTCTTCAATTTTGATCCTACCCACGGCGCAGCCAACGAACAGACATGTGCCGACTGGCGGCGTACAGAGCCCGAGACCCAAGTTGATCAGCATCATGATCCCAAATTGCGTCGGGTCCATGCCAAGCCCTTTGGCAATCGGCAGAAAAATGGGAGTACAGATCAGGATAAGCGCAGCCATATCCATGATCATGCCCAGGACCAGCAGGATCAAATTGATCATCAATAGAATGACGATCCTATTGTCTGAAATGGCAACCAGCAAGTTGCTGAGCTTTGTTGGAACCTGATACAGGGCGAGCAGATATGCAAATGAACTGGCGAAGGCGATCAATATCATCACCATTGCGGTAGTTCGCACGGCCCCCGTAACAGCCAGCACGAAGGACGCCCAACTGAGTGAACGGTAATAGAAGATGGTCAAAAGTAGCGCATATATTGCGCCAAAAGCTCCGGACTCTGTCACAGTGAACACACCCGACAAAGTACCGCCAACAATGATGACCGCCGTGATAAAACCGGGAATTGCATCCGCCGCGCTACGTCCAACCTCGTTCCAGCCGGGGAAAGGTTCGGCGGGGTATTTATGTTTAACCGACAGAACATATGCCGCCACTGCAAGGCTACAGCACATCAGGATGCCGGGTATAACTCCCGCTAGAAACAGCTTGGAAATGGAAATACCACCACCTGCCGCCACTGCAAAAATGATCATGTTGTGACTTGGCGGAATGACAATGCCAGCGATCGACGATGTCACAGTGACGTTGACTGCAAAGTCCGGGCGGTATCCACGTTCTTTCATCACAGGGATAAGGAGGGACCCGAGCGCCGAGATATCTGCCACTGCAGAGCCCGATATTCCACCAAAAAGCATACTGGAGAAAATATTCACCATCGCCAAACCACCCTTTAGGTGGCCCACCAATGCAGACGCTAACTTGACGAGGCGTACGGCAATGCCGCCGTGCAGCATGATTTCGCCCGCAAAGACAAAAAACGGAATGGCAAGCAACGAAAACACCGACACGCCTGCGGTTGCGCGTTGGAACGTGATCAGCATGGGGAAGCCTTCGTACCAGAAAGCTGACGCTGCAGCGATCCCCATCGCAAATGCCACAGGCATGCCTATTACGACGCCAACGCCAAAGACACACAAAAGTATGGCAAGTCCCATTATTGGATGTCCTGTTCGGTTTGAGGATTGGCCTCGGCCTGAAATGTCAGGATCCGAAGGATGGCCCTTGTTCCTGTAAAAAGCAGGAGCAATGCGCCGCAAGATGTGATCGCGAGCGTGCGAAAACTCTCGGGAATATTAAGCATGGGAAGAAGAGTATCCCAGCCAAATTGCATCAGCGTTATGCCGGCGAAAAGCATAACCGTACCGAAGATCGCGAGTATGATATCGATAATGATCAGTATCACCTTTTGCGCGGGAAAAGGTAACATGTCACGAAACAGCGTTACCCCAAGATGCGTTTCCTCTTTCACGCCCGCCGCCGCGCCTAAAAAGGCAATGTAGCAGACGAGGACAAGCGCGAGTTGCTCGACCCAGGTTGGCGTCACGTTCAGCACGTATCGGCCGAATACTAACCACCCAAAGGTGGCGATGAGAACAACAAGCGCAATGGAGGCAAGAAAGATGCAAAGAGCGCGAATTACATCCAGTGCGGCTTCGATCCTGGCAACAGTAGAAGAAGGCCCTGACACCAAGATCCCCTTTGTTCAAAAATTTTGATGGCTTACCAAATTGGTGGCCCGTTCCCTATAAGGCGAGCCACCAAATCATCTGTCAAATCAATCCGCTTGGCGTATCATGTTGACGAGTCCTTCAAGATCCGGGCTTGCGGCCAGAAATTGGTCGTAGACAGGAGCCATGGCCGATTGAAACGGTGCTTTGTCGGCAATCGTGTTCACGATGGTACCACCAGCCTGCACTTTTTCCATGCTGGCCGCTTCGCGTTTTGCCCACAATTCACGCTGCAGATTTGCGCTCTTGCGACCCGCTGCCACAACAATCTCCTGTTGTTCTGGCGTCAACTTTTCCCACGCTTTGAGACTCATGCACAGGCATTCCGGAATGATCAGGTGCTCGGTCAGCGAGTAGTATTTGGCCACTTCATAGTGATTGGTAGATTCATAAGAAGGTGGATTGTTTTCTGCGCCGTCTACAACACCGGTTTTAATTGACTGATAAACCTCAGCAAAGGCCATTGGCGTTGCGTTGCCATCCATAGATTCAACCATACCGACGAACAGGTCGTTGCTCATGACACGAACCTTCAGTCCAGTCACATCGGCTGGAGTATTGATGGGGCGTATTGAGTTATAAAATGAACGCGCACCGGCATCGTACCAACCCAGTGGGACCATACCCTTTTTGATCATGCCCTCGCCAATGGCAGCACCAACATCGCCGTCCATCAGTTCGTACATCTGTGGAATGCTCTTGAATATGAAAGGCAATGAGACGACATTGGTTTCTGGAACAGATTGCCCCATTGGGCCGAGGCTGAATTCGCCAAAGTCGATGACACCCAGTCGGATTTGTTCAATCGCATCGGGTTGGCTGCCCAGAACACCGTTGTGATAGATTTTGCCAGTAACTTCGCCACCAGTCTTTTCACCGACTTCCGCGATGAAGGATTCCATCGCGATAGAGACCGGATAATCTTCCACGTGGATGTTCCATCCGCGCAGTTCGACGGCGCTCGCACTGTTCGCCGCAAATGACATGCAGCCTGCGATTGTGGCGCTCAGGATTGTAGTGCTTAGGTTAAAATGAAGTGCCATTTAGATCCTCCCAGATCATTCTTTCTCTAAAGTCAAAACTCTTTGAGTCAGCGCGTTTCCTTTTACATTTGGCTCCGCGCCCGACAATAAAGCGAGTCGCACCAGTTAGTGCAAATCACCCATTGGTATACTAGTATGTCAATTCAGTTTTTGAGTCAATTCTGATCAATGCGCAATCACAGTAGGCCATACATTGAGGTAGAGCGACAGATGTTCTCGCAGTCCAAGCAGAGTTGACGGAACTGGCATACTAACATATCAGTCAGCGCTGAAAACATCGCTGGATACCAGTCTTGTCTCCGCAGGACAGCGAGAGTCTTAACCTCTGCGGTCTGATCCCGGCATGGTCTGACTTGACGAGAAAAGCGACTCGCTTGTGAGGACTTGAATCACAAAACTAAGAGGTAATCATGACGCATTTCCAAATAGTGCAAGCCGATCACGGCATTACACGTCAGGTTCAGGCCGATCATCCTAACATGATGGTCGTTGAAGTGAATTTTGCCGAAGAAGGTGCTGTGGGAAAGTCACACAGCCACCACCATACCCAAGCCACTTATGTCAAATCAGGGCGTTTCAGTTTCACCATTGACGACAAGGAAATGCTGGTCGGACCCGGAGACAGTTTTGTTATTTCCTCTCATGTCGTTCACGGTTGCATCTGCATTGAACCTGGCACCTTGATCGACTGCTTTACGCCTCGGCGTGACGACTTCCTTTGAAAGGACCTACATCTTGCTAACCGTCAAAACCAACTACGCGATCGACCCAACCAGCGCCAAGGCCATGGACACCGACGATTTGCGTCGAAACTTCCTGTCGGACGGGATGTTTGCGAGCAAAGAGATCCGACTGATCTATTCCCACTATGACCGCATGATCGTCGGTGGCGCAGTTCCGGAAAACGAAACACTTGTGCTCGATAGGGTAAAAGAATGCGGTACTGCCTCCATGTTGGATCGCCGAGAAATGGGAATCCTCAACATCGGCAAACCGGGTACCGTCTCAGCGGGCGGCCAGGACTACGCAGTTGGCAAGGGCGATATGCTCTATTTACCCATGGGGTCAGGCGCGATCAGCTTTTCGGGAGCGGGGCGTTTCTATATTGTATCTACGCCTGCACATACGTCCTACCCAGCCCGCCTTTTGACCTTGGCGGATGCCGTCAGCCTGAAGATGGGCGCGCCTGAAACCGCGAATGACCGCACAATTTTTCAGTTTATCCACCCGGACGTCATGCCGACTTGCCAGTTGGTGATGGGGTATACGAAGTTCCATGGCGGTTCGGTTTGGAACACAATGCCAGCGCACCTGCATGACCGCCGCATGGAGGCCTATTTATACTTCGATCTGGATGACTCCCAGAGAGTCTTCCATTTCATGGGGCAGCCAGACGAGACACGCCATCTTGTCATCAAGAACGAGGAAGGTGTATTGTCTCCTCCCTGGTCGATCCATTGTGGCGCGGGGACCAGCAGCTACGTGTTTTGTTGGGCAATGGCGGGCGACAACGTAGACTATCGCGATGTGGACATGATCCAGATGGAAGACTTGCGATGAACCCTTTTTCGCTTGTGGGGCAAACCGCGCTCGTGACCGGTGCAAATACCGGAATTGGTCAGGCCATCGCAGTCGCAATGGGCGTTGCCGGGGCGCATGTGGTCTGCGCCGGCCGCTCGTCTTGTGCAGAAACTGTTTCACGTATCAGCAGCGCAGAAGAAATGCTGCTCGATTTCTCGGAGCCAATGGCTGCGCGTGACGTTTTCAAGCACCGCAAAGTCGACATTCTAGTCAACAACGCAGGCGTCATCCGACGCGAGGATAGCACAGATTTGTCCGAAGCCGATTGGGACGACGTGATGGATGTGAACTTGAAATCCGTTTTCTTCACTAGTCAGGCTTTTGCCAAGGCTGTGCTGGATCGCAACGGAGCAGGCCGCATTGTGAATATAGCCTCTCTCTTGTCGTTTCAGGGTGGGATCCGTGTGGCGTCTTACACGGCTTCCAAACACGGGGTGGCTGGCATTACTAAACTTTTGGCGAATGAGTGGGCTGCCAAAAACATCAATGTCAATGCAATCGCACCAGGCTACATCGAGACCAATAACACCCAAGCGTTGCGGGCGGATCCGATACGTAACAAAGCCATCCTTGAACGTATTCCAGCAGGCCGCTGGGGCCGACCGGAAGACATAGCAGAAACTGCCGTATTCTTGGCAGCCCCTGCATCAAAATACATTCATGGCACGGTGCTGAGTGTCGATGGGGGCTGGTTGGCCCGATAGGCGAATGAGCGATATCGAAATCTAAAGGCCGATATCGATCAAATGTGATGGGCGTCAGGAGAAAAGCATTCCGCCGTTGATATCAACGTTCGTGCCAGTCATGAATGACGACTGATCTGAAGCCAAGAATACCACAAGATTTGCAATATCCTCAGGCACACCTTCGCGTTTCAGGGGCGAAGCTTTGGCCACGTTTTTGCGAACTTCTGGTTTGGTGTGGATGTTGTGAAAATCAGTATCGACCATTCCAGGGCAAAGCGCGTTTACGCGGATGTTCGGCCCTAGTTCCTTTGCCAATCCACGGGTGAAAGTCATCACGGCGCCTTTCGATGCGGCATAGGCAACCGAACCCGGGCCTCCCCCGTCCCGCCCCGCCTGAGACGCGATATTGACGATACTTCCGTGGCTCAGATGCGCTAGGCACGCTTTTGTCAAAAGGAAGGTGCTTGTCAGATTTAGTGCCATCACTTCGTTCCAGTGATCGAGCGACATCTCAGAAACCGTCTTGCGAGCGATGAGGCCTCCGGCATTATTTACAAGAATATCGATTGCGCCAAATGCCGCGATCGTTCCAGCAACCAATGCATCAACCCCAGCTTGCGTCGTCAAGTCTCCTTGCAGAGCGATCGCCTTGCCGCCTTTGGCCACAATCTGCGCAACAGCGCTATCTGCTCCCTCACTGCTCGAGTGATAGTTGATAGCGACATTTGCGCCCTCTGCTGCCAACCGCATTGCGCAGGCTCGACCAATGTCGCGACCGCCACCAGATATGATTGCTGTTTTACCCGTAAGATCCATTGCACGCCTTTCCTGCGGTTTTGCGTCAATAGACGACCCAATTCCAACATCTTCACTGATATGAAAAACAACACCTAAATGGGTGCTGTTTACTTTAGGAAAAACTGGTATACTAGTATTTAAGTTTCCGCAAACGAAATTTTTTCTTCTATGACCAAACTCAATCAAGAGGCTTCACGCCATCAATGCATCACTCGCTACCACATAACCAAACACCACTCGCAATTGACATTTCAGCTCGCTTTCTGGTTTTCGCGTTGACCTTGCTAGAGTCGAATACCAGTGGCCATGAGGGCCAATATCAAGACAAACGCTGCCAACTGGCAACGCTAGCACCCAAGCGTGGAACTGTATAACAAGCGTTCGTAATTGGAGACCAAATCAAAATGGCGCCTACCAACAAAATAGCTGAGCGACGCACTAGCGCTGACGTGGTTTATGAGTACCTCTATGATGAAATCATTTCACTTAGGTATCTTCCGGGCGCGAAAATCTCAGAAGCAGAAATAGCGACCCGTTTTGATGTCTCTCGACAGCCAGTACGGGATGCGTTCAGCCGTCTGGAAAATCTTGGATTGCTCCTCATACGACCACAGAAGGCAACAGAGGTTAAAAGGTTTTCACTGCGAGCAATAGCGACCGCCAGATTCGTCCGGGCCGCAGTCGAGGCCGAGATCATACGACGTGCCACAAGGGGCTGGAATGTCTCAATGATGCCGATGCTGCAAGAGAGCCTCGTGCAACAGGAAAGCGCTGTGGAGAAGGTGAATGCCGAAGCATTTCACGCTCTGGATTATAAATTTCATCGTACGCTTTGCCAGATCGCAGAAGCAGAATTCGCCTTTGACACGATTTCGGAGTGCAAAGCGAAAGTGGATCGGCTCTGCGTTCTCAGCTTGATGGATCAAGACGAGATGAAACAATTGCTCAATGACCACACAGAAATAGTGAAAATGATCTCTGCTGGCGACGAGAAAAAAGCCGTTGATGCCGCGATGGTTCATCTCAGCCGCCTGGACGCTACAATCATTGCAATTCGTGCTTCGCATTCTGACTACTTCGAGGACTGAATTGTGCCCGAAATACCGGCGAAATTGTTTTCTCAATCCCCGCAGAGTTCGCATTCGCGGCAATTTTCTGATGTAATATCAGGCCAAATCTGTTTCATCAAAACCGAACGGTTTTTGTGCTGATTTCGATGCCACGTTTATGCAATAGAATTGCTCTAAATTGCCCAGCGAAAGCGAGAGCCGAACAAACATCATCTCCACCAGGAGGATGACCTCAGGTCTAGTCTCAAAGTAACACAACCGGCTGCGTTTTATCATCCAGAGAAACTAGCGGACCACCCTGCTCGCCTCAACCAGGCTTGCTCAAACCGAGGCTCCCTGCTTGATCAAATCGGAAGCTTTCTCTGCAATCATGATTACCGGCGATGCCGTGTTTCCCGAAATGATCTTCGGCATGATCGAGGCATCCACGACGCGCAGTTGGCCGATTCCATGCACTCTAAGGTTCGCGTCAACCACTGCTACTGGATCAGTCCCCATTTTGCAGGTGCCTACCGGATGAAATATAGTCGTCGCGATGTTGCCGATTTCACTAAGGATTTCTGCGTCACTTGCGACCGACTGACCGGGCAACATTTCTTCAGGCATAAAGCGTTGTATCGACTTGGCCATCATGATTTTTCGCACTTGTCTAATTGCCTTTACTGCAACCAGACGATCTGTTTCGGTTGACAGATAATTCAGCCGGATGTCAGGCTGCGTATCAACATCACGGGTTGTGATGTGGCTTGACCCCACGCTGTCGGGGCGCAAGTTGCAAACGGACACTGTAATCGCCGGAAACGGGTGCAGCGGATCACCGAGCTTATCCGTCGACAAAGGCTGGACGTGATACTCCAGATCAGGGGTTTCCAAAGCGTCATCACTTTTGGTGAACAGACCAAATTGGCTGGGGGCCATAGACATCGGGCCACTGCGGTTCCAGGCATACTGAAGTGCGATCCCAAGCTTACCCATCATGCTGTTGGCACGTTCATTGAGCGTTTTGGTATTCTGGACTTTAAACACTGTCCTGATTTGCAAATGGTCCTGCAAATTCTCTCCTACGCCTGCGCTTTCATGTTTTACGTCAATACCATGGCTGGCAAGTACTTTGCCACGACCTATACCGGAATGCTCTAATATCTTAGGTGAATTTATCGACCCGGCACATAGCAGAACTTCACGATTTGCGCGTACATCAAAAACCTGCCCTTTGCGCCGATAACGCACACCGGTTGCCAGTTTTCCGTCCAGCAAAATCTGTTCAGACATTGCGTGGGTTTCGATGCGCAAATTGGGACGCCGCATGGCAGGCCTCAAGAACGCTTTGGTTGCATTCCAACGAATTCCGTTTTTTTGGTTCACTTCAAAAAACCCGGATCCCTCATTGGTCCCGGAATTGAAATCTTTCGTGGGTTCATATCCGAACTCGGCCGCGCCGGCCTGAAACGCCTGCAGGATCTCCCAGTTCAGCCGTTGACGCGCGACTTTCCATTCTCCTCCGGTGCCATGCAACTCTGAACCGCCATTGTGGTGGTCTTCGGATTTCTTGAAGTAAGGCAGAACGTCGTCCCATCCCCAACCGGTATTTCCCATCTGTCGCCAGCCATCGTAATCCTGCGCCTGCCCACGCATGTAGATCATGCCATTGACCGATGTGCAGCCGCCCAGAACCTTGCCGCGTGGATAGGCCAGCGAGCGATCATTCAATCCTTTTTCGTGAGCCGTTTTCATCATCCAGTCGGTGCGCGGATTGCCGATGCAATAGAGATACCCCACCGGAATATGCACCCAGTGATAATTGTCGTTACCGCCTGCTTCCAACAGCAGAACACGTGTTTCGGGGTCCTCGCTGAGCCGGTTGGCCAAGACACATCCGGCGGTGCCGCCACCAATGATGACGTAATCCCAATCGCCGTCAAGTTTGTTGATCTCGCTCATTTACGCCTCAGAATTTGACCACAAGTTTGCCAATCATAGCGCCTGTTTCGACGATCCTGTGCGCCTCTTTCAAAGTTTCCGCCGACAATCCATTCAGCACTTTAGTTTCTGTGGTTTGCACAATGCCATCGTCCACCAGCGACGCCACCCGCGCAAGAATCTGTCCCTGTTTGGACATGTCTGGTGTCTGGAACAGCGACCGTGTGAACATCAATTCCCAAACCAACGCCGCTGATTTTCCCTGTAACGCAGAGATGTCCAGTGTTTTGTCGGTTTCTACAATTGTGCCGATTTTGCCTTGCGGTGCGACCAGTTCACACATTGCATCCCAATGCTGGGCTGTGTCGGCATACTGCGTGATGAAATTAACGTTCTCGTGCCCGGCCGCGCGCGTTTCCGCGACCAAATCCCGATGATTGACAACTTCATGTGCACCCATCTTCAAACACCAGTCTCTGGTTTCAGGACGAGACGCTGTGGCGATCACATGAAGGCCCGTCAACTTTCGCGCCAACTGCGCGGTGATTGATCCGACCCCGCCGGCACCACCGATAATCAACAACGAGGCAGTCTGTTCGTTCGAAGGAACAACCAAGCGGTCAAACAGCATCTCCCAGGCGGTCAGCGAGGTCAATGGAAGCGAGGCTGCCTGTTCCGGTGCGACCGACTTTGGCGCGACACTTGCAATCCGGTGGTCTACGCATTGCAGACTGGCATAAGACCCGGGGCGGTTTGCGTCACCCGCGTACCAAACCCGATCCCCCACCGAGAACCCAACAACCGCAGTTCCTGTTGCCCGAACCACACCGACAGCATCATATCCAACCAGAAACGGCTCTTCGTGAGGCGTTTCAACCGCCGTTCTTAAACGGCGTTTTGCGTCCGCGGGGTTGATCGAAACCGCTTCGATCTCGACCAGAAGGTCATTCTCAAGAGGGGTCGGGTCCGGCAAGTCAACATCGAACAGACTGTCTGCGTCGTCAATCGGAAGAGATTTCAGGAAACCTACGGCTTTCATTTCGTTAGTCCTTGTAATTATGTTGTTTTTCCCAGAACGATGACATTGCCTCGGTCAATCCCGTGAACAATTCAAAGCGGCGGTCATAGTGAGGTTTCATCGCCGGGTTGGGCGAGAATACTGTTTTTGTGGATGTCATCGCTGCGACACCGGTTTCGATGTCATCGAAGGCCCCGACACCGGCACCGGCGGCAATTGCAGCCCCCAGCGCACCGGTTTCTTCGCAGACTGCAACAGTCATGGTTTTGCCCAGACAATCGGAAAACATCTGTGGCCAGATCGGGCTGCGCGAGCCGCCACCGGACAGAACCGTATCGCCGAAATCGACACCGGCCGAAGTCAGCTTCTCAATGTGGCGACGATGTTCGAATACCACGCCTTCAAAAAGCGCGCGCAGCAAATGGCCTTCGGTGTGCCAGCCCGCCAGCCCATAGAAACCTGCGCGCATCTGGGCTCCCTGCCCTGACCCATACAGATACGGATGGAAAAGCGGATCATCCGCGGCAGGCTCGATGACCGCAATCAGGTCGTTGCAAAAGCCAAATGGATCATCATGATGCTTCCCACGCTCAACAAATTCGCGCACATACCACTCTAGGTTGGCAGCAGAAGTTGCGCTGGCTTCAATGTTCACAAATCGCTTGTCGCCAAAGCAAGACGCCATAAACACGGTTTCGTTCTCAACCGGCGCCGTCGACAAAACCTGATTGATGCTCCAAGTTCCGGCGATGATTGATGCCTGCCCGGGCTTTGAAGCTCCGGATCCCAATGCGCTTGCGACCACGTCAAAGAGCCCACCCACAACCGGTGTTCCTTCGGCCAGACCCGTGCGTTGTGCAACGTCCGGGGTGACGTAACCCGCCACTTCATCCGGTTGAATCAGGCGCGGCAGGATATTTGATGCATCCTCAAGGCCATAAAGCGCCAACAGCTTTTCGTCATAAGAACAATCAGACATTCGAAGCAGGCCGCAACCGCTCATGTCTGAAATATCGCTCACCTTTTCACCGGTGAGTTTGAACGTAATGAAATCTTTGCACAGCATCACAGTGCCTGTATTTGCATATACATCCGGTTGGTTCTTTTTGACCCAGGCCAAAAGCGTCGGGGTCTGCGATGGCCACGGTTTTTGCAGGCAGATTGCGTGAAATTCCTGCCCGCGGCCGTTGCTCGAAAGGTCTTCCGCAACGCCAGCGGCGCGGGTGTCCAGTGACTGGATACCAATCAGAGGGTTTTCCTTTTTATTAAGCAAATACAAGCCATTGCCGTGGCCTGCGCAACCTATTCCTGCGATTGAATCCGGGTGAACACCTGCTTTTTTAATACAGGTTCTGATGACCTCTACGGCGTTTCCCCAGAGTTCATCCAGATCGCGTTCAACATGTCCTGGCTTCGGCGTCGAGGACTGACCGTCCAATGCGTGTTTGGCCAATTCGTTGCCGTTCAGGTCAAACAGAACCGCTTTGATGACCGTGTTCCCGGCATCCAGTCCAAGGAGATATTTCTGAGTGTCAGGCACTTTGATAGATATCCCATGCTTCTTCGCCAGATGCGTTGTTGTGGATCATCGACATCAGAGCCGCGACCACAGATTTTGGGTTGTCGTGCTGATAAATGTTGCGTCCGTAAACCATGCCCTGCGCCCCTTGTGCCAACAACGCGGCGGATTTCATCAGAACGGTTTTCAGGTCCTCTTTGCCGCCACCACGCACCAGAACAGGGACGCGTGCTGCTTCGATCACGCGATGGAATTCGTCGGGGTCTGCGGTCGGGTCGGCCTTAATGATATCGGCGCCCATTTCGCTGGCAAGGCGTACCAGAGTCACGATTTTTTCCGCGTTTCCATCAACCTGATACCCGCCCCGCACCTCATTGGGCAGCATGACCAGAGGTTCGATCATCAGCGGCATTCCGTATTTACCGCAGGCTGCACGCACCTGCGCAATGTTTTCGACACACTGGCGAAACAGTTCTGGTTCATCAGGAAGCATGAACAGGTTTACAACAACACAGGCCGCATCCATTTCAAGGGCGCCGATGATCGGCTCTTCGATGTTTTGCAACATGGACCACATGACCTTGTGGCGCTGATCGTTATAGGGGTTGCCCATGTCAATGCGCATGACCAGCGCCGGTTTGTCCTTTTCCGGGCGCGACTGCAACAAATCCGCCTGACCATAGGCGCATTGTATCGCATCCGGTTTGGCTTTGATCAGCGTGTCCATGACGCCCGGCATGTCCTCCAAACCAACCATAAAGCTTGGCTCGTTGCAGACACCATGGTCAATCGCAACGTCCAGGCATCCGCCATTGGTGAACATCCGATTCATTCGTGCTTTGGTACTCAATCGCATAACGTACTCCGATTATTGCTGCGTTGGTTCAGAATTTCCGGCGTCACACCGTAAAAATCCTGCAATTCCTGAATCAGGTTTTTGCCCTGTTGGGCGATGGCGTCGGGTGAAAGCCCCAACTCGCAGGCCAACACTTCTGACACTCTTTTGATCAATGTCAGTGAAACCGCGCCTGTTATGCCCAGTGATGTTCGGCGCAACACGAGGTCTGACAATGTCTCAACCTGCTCGTCTCTGATAAGACTGGCAATCTCGGCGCGCGTATAGTGGCTTCCCTCACCGATAGGGCAGTCTCTAGCCTGACGGCTGCAGTTCTGCTGCATTGCTTCTGCCTTAGATCCGTAGTGCCCTACCAGATGGCTGGCTCGTTCAGTGGACAGCCCATACTCGCCTGTCAGCCTATCGAGAATCTGCGATCCGCCTGCACTGAACCCTGCACCACCGCCAATCGGCAGCCCCAGAGTGCCGCATCTTCTCTCATGTTTCAGCTCGTTCAGAACTTCGTCGGCAGTCTGTTCGGCGAAGGCGCGAAACGTTGTCCACTTTCCGCCAATCATGCAGAACTGCGGCACCGGACCGTCTAGTTTCTTGGTGAAATGCCCACGCGAAATCCGGCCCGTAAAATCATGTTTGCTTTTGGGCAATGGACGGATGCCGCTGTAACTGAAAACAACTTGATGGGGTGAAAGGGACACTTCAGGAAAAATCAGACCCAAGGAGGAGAGAATGTAAGTCTGTTCGTCTTTCTCGCAGCCTATTCTCGTGATCTCGTCAACGCGAATGTCGGTTGATCCGGCGAGCACACGATCCTGATATGGGAAGGCAATGCAAACGCGACCATCCGTGTTTTCAAAGTAGACCATGTGCCCGTTCAAAGCATCGGTAAGCTCTTGATTATCAATGATCAGATGAGACCCTTTTGTCCCGGACACCATCTGTTCCTCTGCTTCCCAGCCTAGAGATCGGGTCGTCGAGTCAAGCCAGGCACCGGTTGCATTCACAATTGCCCTGGTCCTCACGGCAAAACGCACGCTGGAACAGCGGGATTCAATTGTGTAACTGCCATTGTCGACTTTCAGTTCGGCATAGTTCAAGGCGATGCTTTCTGGCGCAGCTTTGGCCACATCAGAAATCATTTCCATGCACAACCGCTCTGGGTGGCTGACCCACGCGTCATAATACACCGCCGAAAACTTTGCCTGTCTGGTCAGTTTTGGCCAGATTGCACGGGTTTTGGCGGCGCTCAAGAACCGATGTTTCGGCATAATCCTGCGCTTGCGCGATACCCAGTCATAAAGCCCGAGACCCAGCTTAATTGGCAGTGCTCCACGATTCCTGGGCTTGCCTGACCATCCCCAAAAACTCGTTGCTGCATTCATCAGACCAGAAAATACGGTCGTTATCGGGATCACTGTCGGCAATTCACGCACCATATGGGGAGCATTTGCCAAGAGCGCATCTCGTTCTCTCAAGGACTCCTTCACCAGATCAAACTCGCCGTTTTCAAGATAGCGCAGTCCGCCATGGATCATTCGGGACGGCGCAGCGCTGCACCCGGAACAGAAATCGTTTTTCTCGATTAGAAGAACCCGCAGCCCTTGCAGGGACAATTCTCGGAAAACTCCGATGCCATTGACGCCTCCACCGACCACGGTGACATCAAACTGATTGTCATCCTCCAGCTCGGCAAACTTATTTTGGCGTCGGTTTGACATGTCTCTCCTGGTCGCCGGTCCCGATAGAAACGGCGGTGGTCTGATTTCGTTTTGATCGAGGACTAGCCGTCCAGGTCGGTCAAATGTTTGGCGGCAGCCGCATCAATCTGCGCGATATCACCAGCTGTTAAATCGATACTGCCAGCCGCCGCATTCTCGCGGGCCTGGTCTGGGTTACGGGCTCCGCAAAGCGAAAAGGTAATTCCTGGTTGCTGTAGGGTCCAGGCGATGATCGTCTGCGCCACACTGGCATTGTGAGCCGCACAAACCGGTGCAATCTCGACCATCATCGCGGCAATCTTTTCGCGGTTCGATATCGAAAACCGCGGATTGTCTTTTCTAAGGTCGTCGCCATCAAAGGTCCTGTCTGGGCCAATCTTGCCTGCCAACAGGCCGAGCGCCAGCGAGGAATAGCTCAGCATAGAAACGCCGCTTCCAATACAGGCGGGCAACAGCGTTGCCTCGATGTCGCGCTTGACCATGCTGAATTCTTCTTGCAAGCAATCCAGTTGGCCGGCTGCAAGATAGGCGCTAAGATCTTCAACCGAAGCGTTAGAAGCACCAATCGCACGGATTTTGCCGTCTTTCTTGAGCTGTTCGAGCGCTTCCATTGTCTCGGCAATCGGTGTCGTCGGGTCCTGCCAGTGAGTGAGGTAGAGGTCGATATAGTCAGTTCCGATGCGTCTAAGACTTTGCTCGACTTCGTGAATGACGCTCTCTTTGCCTAAGTAACGGTGAACCGGTTTGTCCTGTTGGTCAAAGAAGTAGTTTCCGCCTTGCGTATGCCACACAAGTCCACATTTGGTGGCCAGAACGATTTGATCACGACAGCCTTCAATGGCTTTGCCCACAATCTCTTCAGAAACCCCCATACCGTATGCAGGAGCTGTATCGATCAGAGTTATCCCTTCGTCGATCGAGGCTCTGATCGCGGCAATCGAAGCGTCTTTGTCGGTGCCGCCCCACATCCATCCGCCAATGGCCCAAGTGCCCAACCCTACGGCTGAGGCTTTGATGCCAGATTTTCCAATTTCTCTCGTCAGCATTTGGGCCTCTCAGACTGTCTCTAGTTCGTGTTTCAAAGCGGATGTTGCGGTGGTTTCATCCAGAACCAGAGATGAAAGATACTTTCCGTTCAGGATTGCCCGCACCGGCTTGACCTTTTCTTCGCCGGCCGCAATGCCGATGGTTTTGGGAATGCGCGCGACGTCGTCCGGCGCCAGCGCCAACAAACGGCGGTTCAAATCCACGTCACATAACTCGCCGTTTTCGTTGATGAGATGGGCCACAAATTCGCCGACAGCACCCCGTGCGATCAATGTCTTACGATCCTCGGCGGAAATTGGATGCAGATCATAGTAACTGGAGCTTGGTGTTAAGATCGATCCGATGCCGGTCAGAGCGATTGTCGCCGATTTCGCCAGCTCAAATACTTCGCGGATCTGGCGCAGCGAAAACAGCATCTCTTTTTCTTTTTCGTCTTCGGCAAATAGAGGTGCGTGTATCAGCATGGCTTTGCCGCCAAGCCGTTCGGCCAGTTGGGTCGCCACATGGTTGACATCGGTATAGTGCTTGCCCTGAACGCATCCCGTCAGCGGCACGACGGTCACATCAAACTTCCGTTCGACACTTAGGTTCTCCACCAGCGAGCTGACACCTTTGCCGCCTGTAATAGCGATCACGTCGCCATCGCTGATGTTTTCAACCAACAGGTTCGCAGCGGCCGTTCCGACCTGTTGCAAAGTGGTTTCCAAACTGTTGCTGACGGTTGGTGTCACCAATGCAGTTTCAAGCTGCCATCTGCTGCTGAGCTCCTGCTCCAATGCGACCAGTCTCTGGAATGGGCTTGTTACCGAAATATTGACCATCCCAAGCTCGCGGCCCTGCTTGATCATCCGGTTTACCTTTGCGGTCGACAAATTCAGCGCAGTCGCGATCTCGGACTGTTTCCTACCTTCGATGAAATGCATCACCAGAACGATGTGAATTTGCCGGATTACACCGAAATCTTTGGCACTCGTATTCACTTGGTTGCCTCTTTTCTGCTGACGAGGTGATTTGAAGCGGCGGCCGCCAGAAGCGCGGCGCCTATGACCAGCGTTTGGTAGTAGGCCGGGACAAGCGTCAACATGCCCACGGTCAGAGCCATAATGATCAAAGCGCCAATGAATGACCGCAGGACTCTGCCCTCTCCACCGCTGAATGCAGTGCCGCCTATCAGCACTACCAGGATCGCGGTCAGCTCCATTCCGTCGCCGGACAACGGATCCCCCAGCGACATGAAGCTGGAGCGTGCAATTCCCGCCAGTGCCGCCGATACGCCCACAATGATGTAAAGCAGGACCACAACTTTATCAGTGTTGATACCCGACAGTTTGGCTGCCGTGGGGTTGCCACCGGTGGCCGCTGCATATTTGCCAAGCAATGACCGGTTTTGTGCAATGACAAGCGCAAGCGTAACGGCAACGGCGACCCAGAAAGCCATCGGGAGGCCCAGAAGCACACCTTCCCTGCCATAAGAGTTGAACCAACCGGGCATTTTCAGACCACCGCCGGATTTGATCGCAGATACGCCATCCTGCACCAGCAGCAGCGCAACACCTTTGAAAAGGCTGAGTGTTATCAATGTGGCGATAACCGGCGTGATCTTGAGCCTGACGACAAGGAAACCATTGATCAGCCCAAGTCCGGCCCCGACCAACAGCGTGATGGCGAAGGCCGCAAGAAACGGAACGCCGTTTATCGCCAGCATGGCATAGACCACAGCGCTGAGACTCATGGCGCTGCCAACCGAAAGATCAATGTAGCCAGACACCATCAGCAGCGTGAACGCCCCGGCAAGAGTCAGCAACGGTGCCGAGATCCTCAGGACATTGATGATATTGCGGTCGTAGAGAAAATTGCCACGCTCAAACAGATCGAATTGGTCCAGGTTGGCGACGCTCAGCAAACCAACCACCAGTACCAGCACGAAATAAATATAGTAGTCGAGCATGAACCGGGCTAGGCGACGCGCAAACGTTGCCGAACTTTGAGCGTGTGAAGGTGATTTTGGCATGGCGGTCACCGGTTCCTTCGCGCAAGCGCCCAGGTTTGTGTCATAATCGCGAGAAACACCGCGATTGCCTTGAGGATGTATTGCCAGTCTGGCGACAAGACCAAGCCGGTTGCAGCAGATGTCACCACTGCGAGGACAATCGCGCCGAAAAACATCCCCACGACCGAGCCAAAGCCGCCGGCAATGGCGACGCCGCCCAACAGGGCAATCACCAACGCGTCAAACTCCATCAGGGTGCCACGGTTCGAGAAACCTGATTTGAACTCGGAGGCCAAAAGGATACCCACAACTCCGGCAACAGCCGAACTGAACAGGTAAAGGTAGGTGATATGTCTCGCGTTATCGATGCCGGACAGATTAGCGGCCACGGGGTTTGATCCGATCCAGAAAGTCAGCCGTCCAAACACCGTCTTTCTTTCGACAAAGATCGCGACAACCAAAAGCACTGCCATCAAGAACACAGGCAACTTCACCCAGGTTCCAAACATCGTCATATTCCCCAAAACTCCGAAGTTCTCAGGCAAGTTGGTGTTGCGCTGCGATCCTTGCGTAATCACCTGGGCAATGCCACGCGCAAGCATCATGGTTCCCAGTGTCACAATGATCGACGGAATGCTGAACCGCACGACAAACAGCGCATTCAAAGCCCCGATTGCGAGCGCACCGAAAAGCGCGCCCAATACGGCTAACCAATATGGAAAACCCAGCCCAGCCGACAACGGGTTTGCGCCTTCTGCAGATTGCGCAAACCAAACGGCCAGAACTCCGGACAAGGCGACAATTCCACCTACGGACAGGTCAAAATTACCCGACACCAACAGGAACGTCACTCCAACTCCCAGCGATATAACCGCCCAGTTGTTGGTCACCAGATTGAGCATGTTGAGCAGTTGGAAAAAGTTCGGCACCAGGACCGACGCGATCAGAAACAGTCCAATTGCCACGCCGCCTACCAGCAGCATGATAAAGGTCTCGTCGCCTATTCTGCGACCGCGCTCGGTCAGCGTTCGCCCCGCAGGTGACGGTGCTGAGCTGTCGATAATTGTCATTGCGCGGCTCCTTCATGGCCGCCGGTTACCACGTTCAGGATATGGCCTGCATCAACGTTTGCGCCATTGATGATCTCGTCGTCCAAAGACCCTGCGTACAAAAGAAAAATCCGGTCGCAGATACCCAGGACCTCTTCCAATTCTGATGAGAAGACAGCAACCGAATTCCCTTCGTCTGCCAGATTTCTGATAATGTCATAGATTTCTGTTTTAGCACCGACATCAACGCCGCGTGTCGGCTCGTCCAGCAACAACAGATCGGCGTCCGAGAACAGGCATTTGGCAAGCACCACCTTTTGCTGGTTCCCGCCAGACAGCTTTTCGGTCTTCTTGTCGATAGATTCAGTGGCAATCCTCAGCTTACCCACATAGTCGACGGCTGCGTCCCGCTCGACATCTGTTCGGTAGACACCCATGTTGGACAACCGGTTGATGTTCATTAACGGAATGTTTTCGCGAATAGAGAGGCTTGTGAACAGCCCTTGGGTCCGTCGTTCCTCGGGTACCAGTGCGATCCCAGCGGCAATGGCTTTCTTGGGTGAATTGCCGACTTCGCGGCCTTTAAACTCGATTGATCCGGACACTTTGTCTGCCCCGAACAAAGCGCGTGCAATCTCGGTCTTGCCAGCCCCGACCAATCCATAGAAGCCGACAATTTCACCACGTTTTATGTCAAAGGAGACCTCTTTCAACAAGCTGTTCGTCAGTCCGCGTGCAACCAGCAATGCTTCGTCTGCAACAGTACTCCGGGGTGTGTAATCCTGAAACACGCTGCGTCCGATCATCATTTCGATCAGCTCTGACCGGCCTTGGACTTCGGACAGCAGCTTGGTGGCGACATGTTTGCCGTCGCGAAGCACTGTAACCGCATCGCCAAGGCTGAAAATCTCATCAAGTTTGTGGGAGATATAGATCACGGTCACGTATGACTCGCGCAGGCGTCGTATCACGCCAAACAACCGCTCTACTTCCCGCTCGGACAAGGCGGCGGTAGGCTCGTCCATGATGATGATGTTTGCGCCTGACGACGCCGCGCGCGCAATTTCAATGATCTGTTTTTGCGCGACACTCAGACTGGACACTCTGGCGGTCGGGTCAATTGACGGTTCAATCGCGGCAAGCGTGCGGACAACCTTGTCGTCAAGCTCGGACTTAATCAGAAATCCGAAGCGGCTCTGCTCCATCCCCAACGTCAGGTTTTCCAATACCGTTAACTGGTCGACGACGTGAAGCTCCTGGAACAGCGTTGCGATGCCGCCTTCACGCGCCTCATGCGGGTTTGCTGGCTGATGCACCGATCCGTTGACCAACATTGATCCGCTAGTTGGTTGCAACGCGCCCGTCAGCATTTTGACAAGGGTCGATTTTCCCGCGCCATTTTCGCCCACCAAACAGTGCACTGTGCCGGTGTCGATAGAAAAACTCACATTATCGACAGCCCGCACTCCGGGATAATCTTTGGTGAGCCCCTCGACTGACAGAGCCGGGTTATTTTGCTGGCCAGTCAACCCAATCTCTCCTTTTGGCCGGGACAGTACAGTAAGCATGCCCTGACGGCGAAACGGCTGATTTTTCTATTTCTCTCTGGTGCAGACAGAAAGCAGAATGTGTATTGCCCCGCTAAGTCCGCGCCATGGGCGCCCGGCAGTCTGATCAGGGACTCGCCCCAATGTAAACTTTGACTGCCGAGAGCGTTCACTGGATTACTCGCCAAACTGAGCGGTCAGCCAATCCTTGGCGTCACTCTGCTCCATGGTCCAGTAAGAGATTGTGTAGGCCTTGTAGAAGAACTCTTCCGCAGTCGCTGATGAGCTCGCGACATCGCCGTTGATCACGTCCATAATCAGGTCAATGCGGCCTTGCGCGGTTTCTACAGGCGGCAGTCCCATCGAAACCTTCAGGCTGGAGTTCGGGTCATAGATTGCCCCATACTCAACCGAGTCAAAGTCGACGCTGGCCACAATCTCGGTCAGAGGCTGCCCATTGTCAAACTTACCCCGGCCCAGCTGGGACAGGCCCGCCATGGTGCCGACTGTCAGGTTCGAAGCTTCTGAGTAGATCAGGTTCACTTCGGGGCGCTGTGTCAGCAGGTCAACGATGATTTGTTTTGCCGCTTCTTGGCCTTTGCTTGAATCCAGAGCACCCAGATTTTCAGCAGTTGGATCCACTGACAGGACGCCTTCTGCGAACGGAGTGGTCCGGCCGGAGTTTACTTCGGTGTGGTTCGGCCAACCCAGTTGTACCATGACAATCGGCTTGTCTGGGTGGGCTTCTTTCCATGCCTTCGCCATCTGAGCGCCCATGTCAAAAGAAACACCAGCTTCATCGCTTCGCGCTGTTGGGATGCCCGTATCTGTGATCGGACTAAAGAACGAGGTCATGACGATGCCCTCTTCCAAAGCCTCGCGAACCCCCGGAGCGGCCGCCTCGGCGTCCCAGATATGCAGGGTGGCCGCGTCAAACGCACCGGCCGCAACCTGATCGACATTCTGTGTCATCACGGCTGAATCTGCTTTGCCATCAAAAACAACAACTTCGGCGCCGTATTTCTCGGCAGCATACCGCTGGGCTTCTACAGCCTGTGATTGGTGAAACACGTTCGACAAGTCGGATACAAAAAACGCTATCCGCTTGCTATCGGCTGCGGACGCCGGGCCAAAACTTGCCACCGCAATTGCTGTAGTGGCCAGCAGTCCTGTAAAGAAGGTTCTCTTTCGCACCATCATTTTTATCATTCCTCTCGCTGTTGACTGAGCAAGGTCCATGACCTGATTGCCCTTATTGAACTGCAACAACCACGGCTTCAGATACAGTGTATGAAATTTATTGCAGCTTGCGATATATTTCCCATCATAACGAAATAAATGTCAACTGTTAAAATTTATTTCGGGAAAGAAGGGCCATTTTTTGGAGTAAGCCATTGAGAACAATAGATGTAGGTTCTGTCAGGCCAATGTGAACGGTGCTGTCATGTGTGGATGGCTCCGTTTATACAAGGGTTGTTATGACTGACGTTAATCGTAATGGGGTGCGTTCAAGTGAATTGAAGACACGCTGCCCGGCTCAAGTCAGTTTCTTCTGACAGAGCGGTTTCAAGTTCAACTCAGATCCAGAAATTCCAAGAGCAAACGGACTGTCTGAATTTCCGCCCGCGCATTTGGAAAGATGCAGACGTAGTCCTTTTTCATGGCAAGAGTGATCTCGGTTGGTGAGATCAAAGAACCGGAAGCGACATCAGATTTGACCAGAATAGAGGGTACAAGAGACACGCCAGCTTCTTGTTTTGCTGCCGAAATTGCAAGCGACGTGTCACTAACGACTAACCCCGGATTGGAGAGTGTCGTTCCCCTGGATCCGGCCTCGCGACGCCAGTCCGTCCAGAGCGGTTCGCTCGCGTAACTTGGTCCCCATTTGTTATGAATGACCTTTGCGTCCGGAACGTTCGTTAGCAGTCCCTCGGGGTCGGAATACTGCACCCAAAACGCCGGCGAACAGACCGGAATTGCAACGTCAGAAAACAACGGAAGCTGACGGTGTCCGGCGTAGAGCGCTGACCCATATGTCAGGCGAATATCGATTGCTTCCCGCTCAAAATCGATTGGATCTTCCTGGACGCGAATATCCAAAGGCACTCCGGTTTTATCTCTGAACTTCAACGCCTTTGGAAGAAACCAGAGCTCGGACAAAGCCGGTAACACACTGACAACCAATTGACGGGTTCGTTTGTTGCTCCGCACGATCTGCGCCGCTTCGGAGAGCTCACCGAAGGCGCGCGCAAGTTTTGGATACATCTCCTCTCCGGCGTCGGTCAGGGAAATCCGGTTGCCCTTGCGCACAAAAAGCTTCTTGCCCAGATGATCTTCGAGGCTCTTGACCTGCAAGCTGACTGCTGCGGAACTGACGCCAAGTTCTTCGCCTGCCAAAACGAAGCTTCCGCATCTGGCGGCAACTTCGAAGGCTCGCAATCCGTTCAGTGATGGTAGGTTATGCATGTGACCATAGTTTTTCTTATGATACCCAATAATTGAACTA
>CBDTVL010000009.1:0-32526 GCA_965363755.1 uncultured Sulfitobacter sp. | reverse complement strand
ACATCACATGCTCAATCGGGTGCATAGACAACCCCGACCATGGGCCGACATCGGTGTTGCGATGATGTAACGCGTGAAACCGGTAAAGCGCATTTGTGTGCAGCAATCGGTGAATCCAGTAGAAATAGAAGCTTTCCCAGACCGGAATCAGGAAAAACACGGCCACGAACCAGATTGGGTTATGGGCCAAGGTAGCCAGTTCGACCCAGCTATTGGCAATGGCCCACCACATCAATACTTCGAATGCTGTCCAAATCGTCACGCCAGAGGCTAAGGACCAGACCATATTGTCCAACAACTGATGATCCATGGTAAAGACCCGACCCGAACGCGGGAACGGGCGCGGATCATATTTCTGGTCCTGCCCCTGCATCGCATATTTGTGGAACCAAAGATGTAACCCCTCCGCGACGATACAAAGAATGATAAAGTTGCGGGCAAAGATGAGCGCGATCCACCAAACCTGTAGGGTTAGAGCCTGATCAATGGTCGGGCTGGCCCACAGATATGACGTAAAAGCCAGAGCGACGATCGACATGTTGATGGTCAGGAAAAACCAACCGTCAAAATACCAGCGAAACGTGGCCCACGGTTTGGGCGGCCATTGCCACAGCGGGGACACCTGAATCGGCACATCGGGCTTGTGGTTCCATTCCTGACGCGCGCTCACGAGTACATCCGCTTTTTGCGCGCCCGCGTTTCAACCGTGCCCTCATCCGACCCATCATGAAAAGTCCCAAACCAGCGGTCCCAAGGCATTTCCTGATTGCCGTAATTGCACTCAAAGTAACGGTGGTGCAGCTGATGATAGAACGTGCCTAGCGCTAGACGGCGCCTGTCCCTGATCAGCAGGTCTTCGTACCCCGTATGAGTCATCGCAGCACCTGGCCCCTGCCACATGACGTGAAAGATCAGATGGATCGGATGCGAGGCGACAACCCAATGGATACAAAGCGTGGTCAGATAGATGAAGTGCTCAACCGGGTGCATCGACATGCCCGACCATGGGCCAATATTGATGTTTCGATGATGCAGGGCATGAAACCGCGTGTAAAAAAACGGCATATGCAGCAGTCTGTGCACCCAATAGAAATGAAACGCCGACCAGACCGGCAGCAGAATGATCCAGACGATAAACCAGACCGGATTGTCTTCTAACGTGATCACAGGCGCATAACCGTTGGCCATCAACCACATCGTGACCACTTGAAACGCCGTTAATTGCCCCACGCCGCTGGTCATGGTCCAGAAAATGTTGTCCTTGACCTGATCGCTGAATTTGAAACTGCGATTGCTGCGCGTCTGATCCCGATGATCAAATTTCAACCGCAGTCCCTGCTTTTTGCGCATGTAGAAATACCAGTGCAGGCCGCCTGCGCAGGAAAATACAATCGCCAGATTTACCAAATAGGTTTGCGCGATCCAAGCAATGGCAAATATCTTTGCGCTCTCAAGCGAGGGATACAGCAGATAATACGCTGCAATCGCCAACAGCAGCAAAAGCACGCGCTCGCTCAAACTCAGCCAATTGCGGCGGAACCATCGGGCTATCAACCCAATATCCATCGGTCTCGAAAAAATAGACGGATCTGTCAGCGGTAAATCAGGAAAATAGTTCCAGTCCTTGCTGGTGTTTTCGCGCGGATACGCGGGTTCAGTCGGGTTCTGGTCGCTCATCCGTCATCCCCACAAACAGCGATCACGCCGCATAATTCGACCCTTCGTCATCTAAAATCGCTTTCAGCTCGGCCAAGTGTCGCGCGTCCTGATCGGGATACTCTTCCAACTCTCGTGCTGTTTTTTCTGCCACATCATCCGGTATTACCCGCAATGCCTGTCCGGTCTGTAGCGCACGGATATAGGTTTCAGCTGCCCGTTCGAAGAAATAGAGTCTATTAAAGGTCTCTGCAACTGTATCGCCAATGATCATGATGCCATGATTGCCCATAATCATGACCTTTTTCTTTGGATCAGTCAGCAGCCCGGCGCAGCGCTCACCCTCTTCTTCGAACGCCAATCCACCATAAGCTTCATCAATCACGTAGCGATTAAAAAACGTTGCACAATTCTGATCAATCGGTGGGAGTCGGCTGTCTGCCAAAGACGCCAGAACCGTTGCATGAATTGAATGCACGTGCATTGCACATCGGGCATGCGGGCAGTGCCGATGAATCGCGCCGTGGAGCCCCCAGGCCGTCGGATCCGGCGCGTTCGGCCCGGTCAATGTTTCCGGATCATTGGCATCAATCTCGATCATGTCGCTGGCCTTGACCCGGGAAAAATGGCATTGGTTGGGGTTCATCAGAAAGCGCGTGCCGTCATCATTCACGGCAAGGCTGAAGTGGTTCGACACCCCTTCATGCATGTTCAAGCGAGCGGTCCAGCGGAATGCAGCGGCAAGATCCACGCGCTCCTGCCAATGGTCCATGTTCGGTCTGATCTGTGTAACTGTCATAGTGGCCTCCGTTTGCACCCCAATTACATGCGATTTGGCCCAAGTATCCAACACCAAAAAACCACCGGCTTGCCCATTTGCGTTTCACGCCTGTCGTTTTTGAACAATCATCCCGCGCTGTGGCCATCCTTGGCTCGGCTCGCCACCCAGGCATAGCCGTTTTCGCACAAGATGTAGGTCTCTCGCAGGCCATGCGGTTTATCTGTTGGTTCTTGCAGCACCACGCCGCCTGCGCCTTCCGCCTTGGCTGCGGCGATGTCCGGGTCAGTGTCATAAAGCCGGATTTCAATTCCCGGCCCCCGCGGCGGGTTTTCTGGCAACAGGTTCAAAAGCGGGTTTTCGCTATAGGTTGCGTCAGAATGCAACTGGAACAGCTCAGTTCCATAGGTGACAATCGCAAAATCGGCAGATACGCGATGCGATCTCATGTCAAAAACCGTCTCTAAGAAGGCACACTCGGCTTTTACATCCCGCACCAGCAAGTTCAGGCCAATGCCGCGCAGCGATGCGCCAAACGCATCAGCTGATACCGTTTCAAAATCCATTTACCGCCTCCTACCACCGATCAGCTTGATCCTGCCCTTGGCGCATGTCAACGTGCGCCATGACTGATATGACACCCCCCACATGGGCCCAAACCGCCCCCCGTCTCATCGCTGTCGCCGCCGGACGAGAGGCTGCTGACACCGTCATTCGACAAGGCATCTGGGTCAATGTGCACACCCGCGAGTGCCTGCCTGACCATGACATCGCAATTGCCGCAGGACGCATTGCTTTTGTCGGGCGTGACGCGTCCCATTGCATTGATGATACGACTGAGATTATCGAGGCCGATGGCCGCTACATGATCCCCGGCCTTTGTGATGCGCATATGCACATCGAAAGCGGTATGCTGACCCCCGCCGAATTTGCCCGCGCTGTCATTCCGCACGGGACAACGTCGATGTTCACCGATCCGCATGAAATCGCCAATGTGCTTGGCCTGCCGGGCGTGCGCATGATGCATGATGAGGCTCTGATGCAGCCCATCAATATCTTTACTCAAATGCCGTCCTGTGCACCCTCTGCACCGGGACTTGAAACCACGGGGTACGAGATCACGCCGGAAGATGTGTCCGAGGCGATGAGCTGGCCCGGCATTATCGGTCTTGGCGAGATGATGAACTTTCCGGGGGTCAGCAATGCCGATCCCAAAATGCTGGCCGAGATTGCCGCAACGCAAAACGCGGGCAAGACGGTTGGCGGCCATTATGCGTCCCCCGATCTTGGACCAAACTTTGCAGCCTATGTCGCAGGCGGCCCTGCTGATGATCACGAAGGGACCTGCGAAGCGGATGCAATAGCGCGTGTTCGGCAGGGGATGCGGTCGATGATGCGGCTGGGGTCCGCATGGTACGATGTGGAAACCCAGATCACGGCGGTGACGGAAAAGGGTCTTGATCCGCGTAATTTTATCCTGTGCACTGACGACTGTCATTCTGGTACGCTGGTGAACGAAGGCCACATGAACCGCGTTGTCCGCCACGCGATTGCATGCGGCTGCGATCCGGTGATTGCATTGCAGATGGCCACGATCAATACAGCCAGCCATTTCGGGCTGGAGCGCGAGATTGGGTCACTGACCCCCGGCCGGCGGGCTGACGTGATCCTGACGCCTGACCTGACCACCCTGCCAATCGACCACGTGATTGCGCGCGGCAAAACAGTCTCTATCAAAGGTAAATGCCTAGTTGATTGTCCGCATTACACTTGGCCAGATTCGGCGCGGGGTACGGTTCATTTGGGCCACGCGCTCTCGCAGTCGGACTTTGAGATTGCCGCGCCGCCGGGTGCAAACAGGGCCCGCGTCAACGTGATTGGTGTTGTCGAAAATCAGGCCCCTACCAAAGCACTGACTGCAGATCTGCCAGTACGAGACGGACTTGTGGAGACAGATGTGCAAAGCGGCGATGTCTGTCAGATCGCGCTGGTTGAACGCCATCGCGGCACAGGCGGTGTCGTCAACGGCTTTGTCTCAGGATTTGGCTATACGGGTTCGATGGCCATGGCCTCGACAGTAGCGCATGACAGCCATCATATGATCGTTGTTGGCACAGACCGCGCGCAGATGGCACTGGCCGCAAATCGGCTGGCTGAGGTTGGTGGCGGCATCAACGTTTTCAAAGACGGAGCCGAATTGGCGCTGGTAAAGCTGCCAATCGCCGGTCTGATGTCAAATAGCCCGGCAAAAGACGTCGCCGCCAGCGCAGAACGCATGATGCAAGCAATGCGGGACTGTGGCTGTGATTTAAACAACGCTTATATGCAGCACTCGTTGCTGGCCCTCGTCGTTATCCCCGAAATACGCATTTCCGACCTTGGACTGGTCGATGTGACGAAATTTGAACGCATTGACCTGATCAGGACGGACCCATGACTCAAAACCGAACAATTCAGACACCGGACATGCCAGAACCCGCGTCGTTCAAGGACGCCGCTGCCGCTGTGGCCCGACTAGAAGAACTGTACGATATCGCCACAGCGTTTCTGCGCACGTCGTTTCAAAAAGCGATGGATGACAACTACCCCACCGCTAGGTTCCGCGCATTTTACCCTGAGATCCGGCTCACCACGACCAGCTACGCGCAAGTTGATACGCGGCTCAGCTTTGGCCACGTCTCGGCGCCCGGCACCTATGCCTCAACCATCACAAGGCCGGATCTGTTCCGGCACTACCTGATCCAGCAGATCGGATTGTTGATCGAGAACCACGATACGCCGGTACAAATCGGCGTGTCTGACACGCCGATTCCGGTTCATTTCGCCGTAGCGGGCGATCAGACGATCAGCATCCCGCAGGACGGCGCTGCCGATTTTACCCTTCGCGATTTCTTTGATGTTCCTGATCTCGCCACAACCAATGATGATATTGTGAACGGCACGTATAGTTCGCCCGATGGCGTTGGTGTGCTTGCGCCATTTACGGCTCAACGTGTCGATTATTCACTCGCGCGTCTTTCTCATTATACTGCGACTGACCCTTTGCATTTCCAGAACCACATTCTGTTTACCAACTATCAGTTCTATGTCGCTGAGTTTGAAGCATATGCCCGCAGCCAGTTGGCCGATCCGGAGAGTGGTTATTCCAGCTTTGTCAGTACCGAAAACGCAACGATCACTGACGCCGAGGCGCCGCTGCCCGAGGTCAAGAAGCTGCCGCAAATGCCGACCTATCACCTTAAACGCAGCGATGGGTCCGGCATCACGCTGGTCAACATTGGCGTCGGCCCGTCCAATGCCAAGACCGCGACAGACCACATCGCCGTATTGCGGCCTCACGCCTGGCTTATGGTTGGGCATTGTGCCGGACTACGCAACACGCAGGCGCTGGGCGATTTCGTCCTTGCCCACGGCTATTTGCGCGACGATCACGTCTTGGATGATGACCTGCCCGTCTGGACGCCGATCCCGGCGTTGGCGGAAATTCAGATCGCGCTGGAACAGGCGGTTGCCTCCGTCACGATGCTTGAGGGGTATGACCTCAAGCGCATCATGCGCACTGGAACGGTAGCCACCATCGACAATCGCAACTGGGAATTGCGCGACCAGTCGGGGCCGGTGCAGCGGCTGTCGCAATCCCGAGCCATCGCGCTTGATATGGAAAGCGCCACAATCGCCGCAAATGGCTATCGGTTCAGGGTGCCCTATGGCACGCTGTTGTGTGTCTCTGACAAACCGCTACATGGCGAACTAAAGCTGCCGGGAATGGCCTCGGACTTCTACAAAACGCAAGTAGAACGCCATTTGATGATCGGAATTCGGGCAATGGAGGCGTTACGCGGCATGCCGCTGGAGCGCCTGCACAGTCGGAAATTACGGTCATTTGATGAGACCGCGTTCCTCTGATCACTGGTTTTCGGCCCGAATTACGCAAAAAACCGCTAAAACATGGTGTTTTTCGCTTGCACTGCACCACTAATCGTTGTGTTGATACACCATATTCCGTTACGGTGAAGGAATGAGGCCCTAAATTTCGGGCAGACGAAGGAGACCATAAAATGGCGAAACCAATGACTAAAACCCAACTCGTCGCCGCACTGGCCGATGAAATGGGCACAGATAAGAAATCTGCAGGCGGCGCACTTGAGTCAGTTTGCGCGCTGATCACCCGTGAAGTATCGGGCGGCGGAGCAGTGACCCTACCTGGCGTCGGCAAAATTTACTGCCGCGAGCGGCCAGAACGTATGGTGCGCAACCCTGCCACCGGCGAACAGTTCAAGAAAGACGCTGACAAAGTGGTCAAAATGACCATCGCGAAGGCACTGAAAGACAGCGTTAACGGCTGATCTTGACCTGAGTTCAGATTAGAGAAAGGGTCGCCCCAACGGGCGGCCCTTTTTCTTTAAGGCGATCAAGACATGGACATGCGCGCAATTTGCATGGGGCTGGCCTTCGCCCTGATGTGGTCATCGGCCTTTACTTCTGCGCGCTTCATCGTTGCGGATGCCTCACCGCTGTTGGCACTGTCACTGCGTTACCTGATTTCGGGGCTACTTGGTGTGATCATCGCGCGCGCTATGGGGCAAACCTGGATTCTGACACCGTCTCAATGGCGGGCCACAGTCCTGTTCGGGATTTGCCAAAATGCCCTGTATCTGGGACTGTTTTTTGTCGCAATGCAGACCATCGAGGCTTCACTGGCAGCCATCATCGCCTCAACCATGCCATTGCTTGTGGCAATCGCCAGTTGGATTTTTTTGGGAGAAAAACTCCGCCCCCTTGCTATCCTTGGATTGATTGCAGGGGTGATTGGCGTGGCGCTGATCATGGGCGTGCGGATTCAGGGTGGCGTGGATCTGTTTGGCCTGATGCTGTGTGCCATCGGCGTACTGGCGTTGACATTTGCCACAATGGCTGTGCGCGGGGCGACGTCCGGCGGTAATTTCCTGATGGTTGTTGGGTTGCAGATGTTGGTTGGCTGTGTGGCTCTCGCCGTCGCAGCAGCCCTGTTCGAAACACCAAGGATCAACCCAAGCTGGCCCCTGCTAATTGCGTTTACCTACACCACATTGCTGCCCGGTCTGGCCGCCACATTGGTCTGGTTCCTGTTGGTCAATAGAATTGGGGCAACGCGGGCTGCGACCTTTCACTTTTTGAACCCCTTTTTCGGCGTCGCAGTGGCCGCATTCTTTTTATCCGAAACCTTGGGCCCTCGCGACATACTGGGAGTTGTGATTATTGCTGGCGGCATACTTGCGGTGCAATTGTCGCGTCAACCGGACAGCGATTGAAACGTAGGTCTCACGTCAACTTTGGTACTTTTGGTTCGACTAAGCTCAAAGCGATAATCCGCCGAGACCTGCAACCATTTCTCTCACCGAGAATGCCTCAAAGCGATAATATCTGAAGTAGCAGCGGACTAAAGCTAACTCCGCAACTGTCCCTTGATTAAAGTCGTGCGCCCCAGCTCAGCGAAGCGTGGCGGCGGGTGTAAAATTCGCCCATCAGGCCAATCAAGATCAGAACCAATCCCACGTAGAGCGGATATTCGATGGATGTGTATCTAGGGTTGTAGTTGATAAATGTGTAACCGCGAGCCTGGTCGATTATGTGAAACAAAGGATTCCAGTCAAACATCGCCAACATGAATGATGGCAGGCTATTGACCACAAACATCTTGCCTGAAGCGATCATATTGAGGCGCTGAAAGATGATGACTACAATAGCGACAGATGCTGGAAACCAAGGCTTTATTGCCAGAAAAACCAGCCCGATTGCAACGCCAGTGAACCAAGCCAGTAGCAACATAGCAAAGGCGCCGATAGGTTGGTCGATCACCACCGGAGTAAAGGCTACGTGATAAACAAACAGAATAACAAAAAGGGATATGATCTGAACATACAAAGATCCCAGTGCCGCGGCGGCGATGGCGACAATAGTATTCATTGGCGCATGATTCATCATCGGGCTGGCGGGGCCCTCCGCTCCGACCACGGCGCCGACAACTTTGGTATGGGTCATGAACAGAAAAATACCGGTCATGATGTAGAGCAGAAAATCACCGCGCAGGGCGGAACCTTTTAGTCCAAGAATGGTGAACATAACATAGAATGCCAGCACCATAATGATGGATTGCACTACGTTCGTCGCAATCGCCATAAACGCATTGCCGTGTGACTTGCGGACATTGCGAACGACCGAGTGGTAGATCAATTCTGCCAGCGCCAGAGCAGACCCCAAACTGGATTGTTTGCGTGTGTATTGAAACATGCCTGATTGGCCCTTTGTTTTTTGGGTACCGTGACAGTGAATTCTTGATGTTCCCTTAGCCTGCCACCATAAAGATGCAGACCCTGATTTTCAACACGTCTGGCAGTAGGAGAAATCTATTGGACTATGCGGTCTTAGTGCCCGTGATGCGCAAACTTGCCCTAGAAGCCGGTGACGTCATCATGGAGATCTACGAATCGGACGATTTTGATGTGAAGGTCAAATCTGATGACAGCCCGGTCACCGCTGCGGACGAAGCGGCAGATGCCATCATATCAACAGGGCTGCGAACTGCCTTTCCGGATATGATGCTGGTGACAGAAGAACAGTCGGCATCACACGCTGCGAAAGGTCATACTTTTCTGATAGTCGATCCTCTAGACGGCACCAAAGAGTTCATCAACCGACGCGGCGACTTCACGGTGAATATTGCGCTGGTTGAAAACGGCATTCCAACCCGTGGCGTTGTCTACGCACCGGCCAAAAATCGGATGTTTTATACTTTGGCTGATGGGCAGTCGGTCGAAGAAACTGGCGCGTTGGATAAGGATCAAATCGGTTCTGTCGCTCCAATATCAGTGTCTAGTCCTGACAATTCCGACCTTATGGTTGTGGCGTCCAAATCGCACCGTGATCAGGCCACGGATGATTACATCGGTAAATATGCAGTCAAAGATATGAAGAGCGCCGGGTCATCGCTAAAGTTTTGCCTGATTGCCACCGGTGAGGCCGACATTTATCCGCGCGTCGGGCGGACGATGGAGTGGGATACGGCTGCAGGCCATGCTGTCCTGAACGGTGCCGGCGGCGCAGTTGTTCGGTTTGATGATCACACACCTCTGGGCTACGGAAAAGACGGTTTCGCCAATCCGTTTTTCATTGCCTATGCACCCGGCGTTGATCTGAAGACCTGCTGATGTCCACATTGATCGTCATCCCAGCGCGCTACGAATCGTCGCGATATCCCGGCAAGCCGCTGGTTGCTTTGAAAGGTACCAGCGGTGTGTCCAAAAGCCTGATCCAGCGGTCTTGGGAGGCGGCGACTGCAGTTCAGGGTGTGGATCGTGTTGTTGTTGCGACGGATGATTCAAGAATACAGCAGGCGGCCGAGGCTTTCGGGGCTGACGTGGTGATGACATCCTCGGATTGCGCCAATGGGACAGAACGGTGTGCCGAAGCGCATGACGCACTGGGCGGTGGTTTCGAGATCATTGTTAACCTGCAGGGTGATGCTCCACTTACCCCGCATTGGTTTGTCGAATCGCTGGTAGCCGGGTTGCGCGCGGCGCACCAAGCCGAAGTGGCAACGCCCGTCCTGCGGTGTGACGGAGACGCGCTGAATGGCCTACTGGCAGATCGCGCGGCTGGGCGCGTAGGAGGGACAACAGCGGTATTTGGACAGGACAAGACCGCACTCTATTTCTCGAAAGAAGTAATTCCTTATGTGAATGACAGGTTCCAAGGCGCAGATGCGACACCGGTATATCACCACGTTGGTGTTTACGCCTATCGACCGAATGCTCTGCGTGCCTATCCAGACTGGCCGACGGGTCCGTTGGAGAAATTTGAAGGCCTTGAGCAACTCCGGTTCATGGAAAACGGCCGCTCGGTTTTGTGTGTTGAGGTTGAGGCAAAAGGCCGACAGTTCTGGGAGTTGAACAATCCCGAGGACGTCACAAAAATCGAGTCGATGATGCAAGAAATGCGTCTTGAGTGACCAATAACAGAGTTCTTGCTGAGTGGCGGAACTGTCCGAAGGCTTCGACACCCTATTTCTGCAGTGATGTGTCAGGCAATCACGCAATAGTGATGATTGATCAATTCGCCCACACAGTTATGGCTTAGCTTCTGGTAGCGCTGGGCACGCGCACCGTCTGCCGGCGTTGAATCAATCGGTCGTTTGATATGTTTTGCTATGCAATCAGCGTGTTACTCGGATCAAGTAGAAGCTGGAAAGGCGACTACAATCTGGTAACGATCACCCAAAGGATGAAAGACAGCATATTTTGAACAATGATCGACAATCCGCCTCTTTTTTGCCTAAATGACGGTATTATACGAGACTATTAAACTTAACATATGCTGTAACGGCCCCATCTTAAAAAGGGGCAGGTCGACCTTGAGGGTTTTGTAATGCGCAGAAAAGTAACCAAAGCAATTTTTCCCGTTGCCGGAATGGGCACCCGGTTCCTGCCGGCAACGAAATCAGTTCCGAAAGAGATCATGACATTGGTGGATCGCCCATTGATTCAGTACGCTATCGACGAAGCGCGTGCAGCGGGGATCAAGGAGTTCATCTTTGTAACCTCTCGGGGCAAAGGTGCTTTGGAAGATTACTTTGATCATGCCCCGCAATTGGAACAAGAGCTGCGTAAAAAAGGCAAAGACGAGCTTTTGGAAGTTCTGAAGAGCACCAATATGGACAGTGGTGCTATTGCATATTTGCGCCAGCACAAACCGCTGGGTCTTGGTCACGCGGTGTGGTGTGCTCGCCGCTTGATCGCGGATGAGCCTTTTGCTGTGATCTTGCCGGATGATGTCATTGCGGCTGAAAAACCCTGCTTGCAGCAGATGGTCGAAGCATATGAAGAAACTGGTGGCAACATGGTTGCCGCCATGGAGGTGCCACCAGAAAAGGCATCATCTTACGGTGTGCTTGATGTTCAGGAAGATCTTGGCTCGATGGTTTCGGTCAAAGGTATGGTTGAAAAACCATCTGCCGAAGATGCGCCCTCCAACCTTGCCGTGATCGGACGATATATTCTGAGTCCAACTGTTCTGAATAACCTGAACAAAATGAAAAGCGGCGCCGGCGGCGAGATTCAGCTGACCGATGCAATTGCCGCCGAGATTGGCACTGAGAACGGCGTTTACGGTTATCGGTTCCGTGGCCAGCGTTATGACTGCGGTTCCAAGGCTGGATTTTTGCAAGCGACCGTGGCATTTGGTCTAGCGCGAGAAGAGTTGCGAGTTGATCTTGCTCAGTTCTTGCGGGAAATGGTTTTGGTAGACAAAGCGGCCGAATAAGGCCTCTTTGCAAGGGGGAATATTTGGCCTGTGTGTTAGTGACTGGCGGAGCAGGCTATATTGGGTCGCACGCCTGTAAAGCGCTGCGCGCTTCCGGATATACGCCGGTAACTTATGACAATCTGATTACCGGTTGGCGCGATTCTGTCAAATTTGGTCCCTTCGAGCGAGGCGATCTGATGGATCGCGCCCGTCTTGACGAGGTCTTTGAACAATACTCCCCGATTGCAGTCATGCACTTTGCTGCCTTGTCTCAGGTCGGCGAAAGTATGAAAGAACCTGGCAGATACTGGTCAAATAATGTCACGGGGTCGCTAAACCTGATTGAAGCGGCAGTGTCGGTTGGATGTCTTCAATTTGTTTTTTCCTCTACCTGCGCAACCTACGGAGAACAGGACAATGTTCTGCTGGATGAAGAATGCGATCAGCATCCGATTAATGCCTACGGAGCCTCGAAGCGGGCAATAGAAGACATCCTGACAGACTTTGAGGCGGCTTTTGGCCTTAAGAAGGTGATTTTTCGCTACTTCAACGTTGCGGGTGCAGATCCGGAAGGGGAAGTAGGGGAGTTCCATCGACCTGAAACTCATCTGATTCCGCTGATGCTGGATGCGATTGATGGCAAGCGAGACGGCCTGACGATCTTTGGAACCGACTATGATACGCCGGATGGCACCTGCATTCGTGATTACGTACATGTTTGCGATCTGGTTGACGCTCATGTGTTGGGGGTGAAGTGGTTGGAAGATGGTAAGCCGAGCCGGGTTTTCAATCTTGGCACTGGCAGTGGATTCTCTGTGCGCGAAGTGATGGACCAATCGCGTGTGGTCACAAATCGCGCCGTGCCCTACACCGAAGGACCGCGTCGGCCGGGAGATTGTACCAAGCTGGTGTCCGGATCGACCCGAGCGGTTCAGGAATTGGGTTGGAACCCGCATCGGTCCGATCTGAAAACCATGATCGATGATGCCTGGAAGTGGCACCAAACCGGCCACTATGATTGCTAATGGATCCGGACGATCATGATCGGTCTTCACAAGGCGCAGGGTGAAAACCTGAGTATCTTTCAAACAGCATGGGTTTCTTATCGTCTGAGATGGAGACGGCGCCGATTGTTGCTGCGCGCTATGCAAAAGCGCGACGAATTGACCCCAATCATGAACCGAACCGAACGGATATCGGCTTCGGACATCCTGCTGTTTTCTACTGTGCGCAACGAGGTGCTCCGCCTTCCGTTTTTTCTGCAACATTACAGAGATATGGGCGTTAGCCATTTCCTGTTTGTAGATAATGGCAGCGACGACGGGACCGATGCCTATTTGAAGGAGCAGTCGGACGTCTCGTTGTGGAGCACAAGAGACAGCTACAAAGATTCGCGTTTCGGCGTGGACTGGCTGGCCTGGTTGCGCATAAAATTTGCGCACGGACATTGGTGCCTGACAGTGGATGCGGATGAGATCTTGATCTATCCAGATTGGGATAGCAGGCCGCTCAGAGAGTTGACTGACTGGCTTGATCACCGGTCGATTCCTGCCTTTGGCGCGATGATGCTGGAAATGTATCCCAAAGGCCAGACAGACCAAACGCCTTATCATTCCGGTCAGGACCCGGCCGAGATTCTGACCTGGTTTGATGCAACCGGGTATTGGATGGAGCGACAGTGGCCGCTCGGGAATCTGTGGATGCAGGGGGGGGCGCGAGCGCGGGTATTTTTTGCAGATGACCCAGAGCGGGCCCCAACTTTGAACAAGCTACCTCTTGTGAAATGGAACCGGCGATACGCTTGTGTAAACTCAACCCACTCTATGCTGCCGCGCCGCTTGAATCTTCTTTATGATGGTCCGCAGAGCAGCCAATTATGCGGGGTTTTGCTGCACACAAAATTCATACACATGATTGCCGAAAAATCGCTCGAAGAACAGAAACGGGCTGAGCATTTTCACAACGGCGCGCTTTTCGATCAGTATTATGAGCAGCTTAGCAAAAGCCCTGATTTATGGTGCGCACAGTCCGCCCGTTACAATGGATGGCGGCAATTGGTTGAGCTTGGACTGATGTCCGATGGTAACTGGTAAGAACAAAATTGCCTAAATCTCTACTGTTTAGGGTAAGAATGTTTACCAATTCCATGCAAACCCATAGTGGTAGACTAACTACACAAAGAACAAAAAAACGAGCATCGTGTGGCACCAAGGCACCATCAGGAAATTGGGCGGCTCTTGTTGGACAAGAGGTGCGGTAACAATTGCCTTTTTTCTAATGATCATGAGGCCTAAAATTGGGTGTTCTTGAATCATATCGACTGCGAGTCAAACGCAAACGATACCAGGCCCGAGCGCGTCTAAAGCGGCATGAATTGGTGCCACTGCGCGATCTGACCGATGCGATCCGACCCCACGATATTCTGGCCGTCTTGACGATGCGGAACGAACGCCTCCGTCTCACCTATTTTCTAGACTACTATCGCAAACTGGGGATCAACCACTTTCTGATTGTTGACAACGGCAGTACCGACGGCACGCTGGAATATCTGGCTGAACAGCCGGATGTATCGCTTTGGGAGAGTAAAGGAAGCTATAAGAAAGCCAGATATGGCCTCGATTGGCAGAACTGGCTTCTGAGGAAATATGCCCACAACCACTGGAGCCTTGTTGTCGATACCGATGAGTTTTTGGTCTATCCATTTTGCGACACCCGGCCTCTGCGCGCGCTGACTGATTGGCTTGATTCATCTTCGATCCGGTCATTCAGCTCTATGATGGTCGATATGTACCCAAAAGGCAGATTGAGCGAGCAACCTTATCAGGACGGACAGGACCCATTCGAAATTGCGTGCTGGTTTGACAGCGGCAACTATTCGATCGAAAAGAACCATAAATATGGCAATCTGTGGATTCAGGGTGGCCCGCGCCGCCGTGTCTTTTTTAGCGAGGCGCCCGAAAAGGCGCCGGCGCTGAACAAGATTCCGTTGGTAAAATGGGACAAGCGCTATGTCTACGTTAGCTCGACCCACATGCTTTTGCCGCGCGGGTTGAATCTGGTCTATGATGAGAGTGGCGGAGAAAAAGCATCCGGTGCGCTGTTGCACGCTAAGTTTCTGGACACGTTCTCTGCCAGAGCAGCCGAGGAAGTTGAACGCAAGCAACACTATGCAACCAGCGCAGAATACAAAGCCTATGTCGACAAAATGAATAATGATCCACAGCTTTGGTGCAAATGGTCTGAAAAGTATATAAACTGGAGACAGTTGGAAATACTGGGTCTGATGTCCAAGGGGAACTGGGCATAATGTCAGAGGAAATCACGTGAGCGTCGGGATTGTCATGCTGGTGCACACCGCACTGGGCCGTGCCGAACAGGTCGCCCGACACTGGGCCGCCGTCGGGTGTCCGGTTGTGATTCACGTCGACAAGAACGTGCCAAACAAATCATACGCGCGATTCGTTCAGGCGCTTTCAGATATCCAGCAGCTCCAGTTTTGCGCGCGATTCCGGTGTGAATGGGGGACATGGGGGATTGTCGCGGCATCGCAGGCTGGTTCGGAAATGATGCTGGCTGACTACCCACAGGTTCGGCATGTATATCTGATGTCAGGGTCCTGTTTGCCGTTGCGCCCCGTTGTTGAGCTTATTGAGTATCTGGAAGCCCGTCCAAGGACAGACTTCATAGAATCGGCGACCACATCCGAAGTGCCGTGGACCGTCGGGGGCTTTGATGATGAACGGTTCACATTGCGCTACCCATTTTCATGGAAGCGTAACCGAGTTTTGTTTGATGCCTATGTTAACCTGCAGCGAAAGCTGGGTCTGACTCGCAAAATGCCGCGTGATCTGACGCCCCACATGGGGTCGCAATGGTGGTGCCTGACGCGACAAACCCTATCCGCAATACTCCAGGATCCGCAACGTAACGAAATTGATCGGTTTTTTCGAAGGGTCTGGATTCCGGACGAAAGCTATTTTCAGACCCTGGCCCGGCAATACTCAACCAAAATCGAAAGCCGTTCTCTGACTCTGTCCAAGTTCGATTTTCAAGGCAAACCCCATATCTTCTACGACGACCATCTACAGTTGCTGCGGCGGTCGGATTGTTTTGTTGCGCGTAAGATCTGGCCACGCGCCAACCGTCTGTATCGGGCATTTCTGACGGACGCGGCAGGCGCCTTGAAGCGGACGGAACCGAATCCACGCAAGATTGACCGTATCTTTGCCAAAGCTGTTGAGCGACGATTGCGGGGTCGTTCGGGGCTCTATATGCAGAGTCGCTTTCCAAATGATGATTGGGCAAACGGTACAACATCTGGTCAGTATTCGGTTTTTCAAGGCTTTTCCGAACTGTTTGAGAATTTTGAACCGTGGCTGACCAAAACAACTGGCGCGCGGGTGCATGGCCATCTGTTCGCACCAGAGCGAGTCGAGTTTGCTGACGGTCAGACTGTGATCAACGGCGCGCTGAGCGACAGCGCAAATATCCGAGACGCAAATCCAGCCTCGTTTTTAACCAGTTTAATCTGGAACACGCGCGGGGAGAGGCAGTGCTTTCAATTTGGGCCCGGCGATCAGCAAGCGATCAATTTGAAAATCTCCAAGGACATAAATGCGCAGGTGTCGGTGATCAGCGGGGCTTGGGCGGTACCGCTGTTTAAGTCAAACCACAATTTTGCGGACATCCGAAAGGAAGCAGCAGAGCTCCAAAAGATCGAAAATGAGCATCTGAGGCTGTTACGGTCGCCCTGGACCAGAGCAAGGGTGCGCATCTGGAGCATGGCCGAATTTATCGAGGCGCCGATGGAGCCCCTTCAAAATATTCTGGATGAGATAGGTCAGATGTCACAGCGCCGGGTTTCAGAAGTTCCGAAAATGGTCGATTTGAATGGCTTTGGTCAATTCCTGCAGAATCTGAAAAACCAGGGTATGCATCCCCATCTTATGGGCGACTTCCCGGCGGAGAATGAGTTGTCCACATCACAGAATCCGATCCGCAAGCCGTATTTGGTGCAGTAACGTCATATGTCTGATCGCTTTGACTATTTTGTGGTGTTTGCCGAGATGCGCACCGGATCCAATCTTCTGGAAGGCAATTTAAATGCGTTCGAAACGCTGACCTGTTTTGGGGAGGCGTTTAACCCAAATTTCATCGGCTACCCTAACAAGACCGAGGTTTTGGGGATTGCGCAATGCATCCGAGATGGTGATCCCGCCACGTTGATCGACGCGATCAAAAGCAAAACCGACGGATTGGGTGGTTTTCGATTCTTTCACGATCATGATGCCCGGGTTCTTGATATCTGCCTGCCCGATCCACGGTGCGCGAAGATTATCTTGACCCGGAATCCGGTCGAAAGCTACGTGTCTTGGAAGATTGCCAGAGAAACAGGTCAGTGGAAGTTGACTGATGTAAGGCGCCGAAAAGACGCAAAGGCAGTTTTTGACGCAGATGAATTCGCGGCCCATCTCGGCAAGATTCAGAGTTTTCAGATGGAGCTGATCAACACCCTGCAAACTTGCGGCCAAACTGCCTTCCAAGTGACGTATGAAGACATTCAGGATGTGGAAGTGATGAATGGGCTGGCCCAGTTCTTGGGGCAACACGGAAAATTGAGGAGTTTGGACAAGAATCTCAAGATACAAAACCCGAGTCCGCTTTCGTCAAAGGTCTCCAACTTTGCCGAAATGGAAGAGGCGCTGTCTCGTCTGGACCCGTTTAACCTCACGCGTGTTCCGAGTTTTGAACCGCGACGAGGCGCAGTGGTTCCCAGCTATGTTGCAGCTGCAGCAGCCCCGCTGATTTATCTACCGATCCGTGGTGGGCCTGAGGACGTGGTGCACCAATGGCTTGGGGATCTTGACGGTGTTGGATCGGATGGTTTGCGCACAAAGATGAACCAGAAAGAACTGCGGCAATGGAAACGCAAACGGTTGGGGCACCGGAGTTTCACGGTGCTGCGGCATCCAGTCGCGCGCCTCCATGCAGTGTTTTGCGAGCGGATTCTGAGTACCGGAGAAGGGAGCTATCCCCAAATTCGCCAAGCTTTAAAAAAGCGTTTCAAGGTCCCGCTTCCGCAAAGCGCTACGAATCCCGGATATGACAGGGCAGCGCATCGTGATGCCTTTCATGGGTTTGTGGAATTTGTGCGCGACAACCTTGTTGGGCAGACAGCGATTCGGGTTGATGCGGCATGGTGTACGCAGACGCAGGCTCTGCAGGGTTTTGGCGAGTTTATACTGCCCGATTTTGTCTTCAGAGAGGACGAGCTAGCCGTACAATTGCCAACACTTGCCACGCAGATCGGATATGCTCAGGCCCCGGTGCCGATGAGCGCTGCGCCGGATGAGCCTTTTGCCCTTTCGGACATCTATGACGACGCACTGGAGGCGCAGATCGCCGCAATCTATCAGCGCGATTACATGATGTTCGGTTTTGGCCATTGGTCCGGAGGTCAGGCGGCCTGAACTGACTGCGCTTCGGTTAAAATCGTGTGCAGCGTTGCGGAATCCGGATTGGAACGTAATTTAGTGCAGACTGCCGGGTCGCGCAGCGTGCGCGAGACCAAGGCCAGGGCTTTGAGGTGTTCAACGCCTGCATCTTCTGGTGCAAAGAGGGCAAAGGCGAGATCTACAGGCTGACGGTCTATTGAATTGAAATCAATAGGTTTTTCCAAGAGAATAAAGGCGCCCAAAACTCGGTCGACGCCGGACAAACGCGCGTGCGGCAGTGCTACGCCATGCCCAACCCCGGTCGGTCCTAGCGTTTCCCGCTCCATCAGCGCCTCAACCGTTGCACCTTGAGGCAGTTCGTATGCAGAAAATGCCAAATCGGCCAGATCATGTAAAAGCCGCTTTTTACTCGACGTCGATGCCACGACTTTGACCGCCGAAGGGGCCAGTATATTCGACAATTCCATTCAGGTGCTCCAATAGCGTGCAGGTAGCGCTGCCGTTGTTATTAGGGGTCGATCCAACCGATATTGCCGTCGTCGCGGCGGTAGACCACGTTCACCCCGTTTTTGCCTTCTTTTCGGAACACCAACACGGGTGCACCGGCCAACTCCATTTGCATCACAGCCTCGCCTACCGAGAGGGAAGGGATCTGCATTTGCATTTCTGCAATAATCATAGGTTGAAGCGTTTCAGGCTCAACCTGGTCCGTCTCTGTTTCAGATGCGAGGATATAAGACGACGCGCCAGACAATTCAACCGGTTCCGCACGGTCACGATGGTGATCTTTCAGTCTCCGTTTGTAACGACGTAACTGTTTTTCCATTTTTTCACGGCAGGCATCAAAAGCGGCGTAAATCTCGTGTGAGTGCCCCTTGGCCTGAGCGGTCAGACCGGTGGATAGATGAACTGTGGCTTCACACACAAATTCGCTGGCTGACCGGGAAAATACCACATTCGCGTCCGTCGGTCGTTCGGCGTATTTTTTGACGGCATCGTTCAGTTCGCTTTTCACGTGGGTTTGCAGGGCATCCCCAATATCGATCTGTTTTCCAGTGATTTGATAGCGCATGCAGTCTCCTTTTGTATTTGACACGCGGACGCACCTTGCTTGTGTCAGGCAAGATGAAAGTCAGGTCCGAATGCTGGATTGAGCCATAGAATCTGACGTTGGGGTGTCGGTCCCCGACAAATGGGTCGGACGATTCCGCGAGTCAAAAAGCACAAGCTCCATACCGCCATTTGAGGCGACGATTGGGGGGAGTGTCAACCAAAACTGCGTCAATTGATGTCGGAAAATGGTTAACGTCTTTGGCAACGCCTTAGGAAATCTTGAAATTGTCCCCCAAATAGACCCGGCGCACGTTTTCGTTCTGCACAACTTCGTCTGGGGTGCCGGACATCAGCACCTGCCCGTCGTGTAGGATATAGGCGCGATCCACAATCTCTAGTGTTTCGCGCACATTGTGGTCGGTTATGAGGACACCGATTCCGCGCATTTTGAGATCAGCGACAAGATGCCGGATGTCGCCGACTGAAATTGGATCAACGCCGGCGAAAGGTTCATCAAGCAACAGGTATTTTGGTTTTGCCGCCAAACAACGGGCAATTTCAACCCGTCTGCGTTCCCCACCGGAGAGCGCCAAGGCGGGCGCGCGCCTCAGATGTTCAATGGAAAACTCGGACAATAACTCTTCTAGCCGTTCGCGTCTTTTGTGCCGGTCATCTTCAGTGATATCGAGGATTGCGGAAATATTGTCTTCTACGTTCAGGCCGCGAAAAATGCTCATTTCTTGCGGAAGGTAGCCGATCCCAAGTTGCGCCCGCCGGTACATCGGAAGGTTAGTTACATCCTGCCCATCAATGGTCACACTGCCGCCCTCAGGCATGACAAGACCGGCGACAGCATAAAACGTTGTGGTCTTGCCAGAGCCGTTCGGGCCAAGCAGCGCGACAACCTCGCCTCGGTCAAGGTGCATGCTGAAATTCCGAATCACGACTTTTTTGCGATAACTCTTTCGCAATTGTTCGATGTGCAGCCCGGAATGGCCTTCGGTAAGAGTGAGGTTAGGTGCGGCCATTATTTCTTTTCGCTTTGAAATATTGTTTTGACCCGACCGTCCATCTCTGCGGTGCCTGTGAGCAAGTTTACCGTCATCTTGTCGCCGCTTACAGCGGCAGAGCCCTGCGTTAACAAGACGTTGGTTGTCATGACGACGGTGCCCGAATCAATTTCATAGTCGGCGCGCTCGGCTTCGGCCTCGTCAGGACCGCTCACCAGCACCACGTCGCCCGTTGCGATAAGTCTTTTGATCGCAGATTCTTCTTCGCTATAAATGACCAGAACCCGCGCCGCTGCCAACCGCATCTCACCCTGGATGACAACCACATTGCCGTTAAAGACTGCGGTCCCGTCCTGCTGGTTAACATCCAGCGTCTCAGCAGTTACCTCAACAGGAAGATTGGGATCCTGTTTCAGGCTCCCAAAAGCAACCTGCGAAGATTGAGCGTGAGCCAATGAATGCCCAAAACCAAGTAAAGCCATGCATAGGCTCAATGCAGTAAAACGCAGGTACGTCACGGAATAACTTTCGTTCGTTTGGGGTCATATATCAGCTTTACCCCGTTTGTGAAAACCATTTGGATATTGTCTCCGGCCTCATCAGATTGCAGTCGCATTTTTCCCGCGTCGATCACGCCCAGCGGCCCATCGGCATTCACCAACCCTTCGGTTTCGGCCTCGACCCGGGATATAACAGACCGCAAATGCTCGGTTTTTACCACATAGCCCTCGCTGTTCGTAATCACCACCGAGCCGCGAAAGACCACTGCGTCCTGATCTGACTCCACCACAGCGGTATTTGCCGTAAGATTGATGCGGCCACCTCGCACGAGATCGATCTGTGCATCGATATCCTCGGCTTCAGATTGTCCCTGGCTGTCCATCGACGGGCGCAAAACACTTGCAGATATGCTGATCTGGTCACCCGCATCCGTAATTCCTGCATAAACTGGTGCGGAAACCCGCTGGGTGCGCAACCGCTCTTGAATTTCGGTTTCTGCAAAGGGAATTGTGGTGGTCGGGTCAATACTGCGTGACAACATAAACATGGTAGACAAAAGGCCAAGCGCAGTCAGTGGCAGGATCACTTTTAGCCAGGCAACCATGCGTGAGTACCTGTCGATCCGCGTCGCCATATCATCCAAGCCCAACGCGCAAACAGTCGTGAATATGCAATAAGCCCTGTGCGTCGGGATTCCCATTTGGATCGACGACAAAAAGGCAGGTGATCTTGCGTTCATTCATGATGGCCACCGCGGTTTCAGCGAGCGCCTCAGGAGAAACTGTCGTTGGTTCTTTGGTCATCACATCCGCCGCAGTAAGTGACAAAAGCCCCTCCATATGCCGCCGCAAGTCTCCGTCTGTGATAATCCCGATCAGCGCGTGATTGGCATTACACACGCCTACGACACCAAAACCCTTCTGGCTGATCTCGATCAGAGCATCACCCATTTTGGTGTCTCCCGTCACCATCGGTATCGCTTCACCACCGTGCATCAGATCACGTACGCGGCTCAATTGCGCTCCGAGTTTTCCGCCGGGGTGAAACTCGCGGAAGTGTTCCGGTGTAAATTTGCGGTGCTCCATTAGCGCAACAGCCAGCGCGTCACCCAGCGCCAAAGTCATGGTGGTCGACGATGTTGGGACGACGCCCGTACCACAGGCCTCTGCCGCCCGAGGCAGGATCAATCCGACGTCAGATTGCCTGATTAGGGTCGATTCTGCACGGCTTGCGACCCCGATCATCGGAATGCCGAAACGTCTGGTGTAAGCAATAACATCGGCCAGTTCCGGAGTTTCGCCGGAATTGGACAGGACCAGCGCCACGTCACCCTGCGCCATCATGCCCAGATCGCCATGGCTCGCCTCGGCCGGGTGCACAAAGTGCGCCGGGGTTCCCGTACTGGCAAATGTTGCCGCGATCTTGCGTGCAATGTGTCCGGACTTGCCCATGCCAAGGACAATCACACGCCCGGTGGCGTCGAGCAGCAACTGGACGGCTTCCGCAAAACTGCCATCCAGTTCAGCCGAAAGCTGTTCGAGCGCTCTCGTTTCCGTGTCGATCACGCGGCGGGCGGTGTTCAGAAATATCTCAGGCCCAGTCATGTGCGTTTTCCTTTAAGAATGCGCAAAGATGTCGGTTTCAGGCCAACCGGCCAAATCAAGTTGCGCGCGCGTCGGCAGAAAATCAAAACAAGCCTGTGCTATCTCCATGCGGCCCTCCCGCACCAGCATTTCGTTCAGAGTTTCGCGCAATTTGTGCAGGTACAAAACGTCTGATGCGGCATATTCTGTCTGCGCCTTGCTCAACTCTTTTGCCCCCCAGTCGCTTGATTGCTGCTGTTTGGACAGATCAACCCCAATTAGTTCCTGTGTCAGGTTTTTCAACCCGTGTCGGTCGGTGTACGTACGCACAAGACGACTGGCGATCTTAGTGCAATAAACCGGCGCGGTTAGCGCACCAAATGCGTGATACATGGCGGCAATGTCAAAGCGGCCGAAATGGAACAGCTTCAACACATCCGGGTCTTGCAGCAGGGCGCACAGGTTCGGCGCTTCAGTCTGGCCCAAACCAATCTGTACAATATGTGCATTTCCATCACCGCCTGACAGCTGCACAACGCACAGCCGGTCCCGGTGAGGGTTCAGCCCCATGGTTTCGCAATCGATCGCCACGATGGGCCCAAGATCAAGCCCGTCTGGCAGATCCGTTTTGTAAATGTGATTTGTCATGGTCGTCCTATATCGCGGCTTGCAAGGATGGGAAAGAGAGCGGTTGATCAACAGCCAAACCAACCTTGGTAGTTGATCTCATGCGGACCAGATTGGCTGGCAGACTCTAATGGCCTTATTTGTCGACGCATTGGAAAACGGCAGCCCGGTGATGCTAATGATAGGCATTCATTGTCAGTAGTTCATATTCGGCCACCTTGTCGCCGTCCTGATTGAACAGCGTGACTTGCCAACGCACTTCTCCATATTCGTCATTTCGGCGCATTTTGGCTTTGACTGTCAGGGTGACTTTGATGCTGTCTCCGGCCTGAACCGGCTTCAAGAAGCGCAGATTGTCGAGACCGGTGTTTGCCAGAACCGGGCCGGGGTTGGGCTCGACAAACAGTCCTGCTGCAAAAGACAGCAACAAATAGCCATGTGCGACGCGACCAGGGAAAAACGGGTTTGCCTTTGCCGCAACGTCATCCATGTGGGCGTAAAATGTGTCGTCGGTGAATTGGGCAAAATGGTCAATATCGTCCAGCGTGATTACGCGCTGTTTTGTCTCGATTGTCTCGCCGACGTCGAGTTGCGTAAAGCTGCGGGTAAACGGATGCGCTGGCGGTTTGGATTGCTTTGCGCCTGTGACATATCTGTTGGTGATCGCGGTCAGCATATCGGGGCTGCCCTGAATGGCGGTGCGCTGCATGTAGTGCATGACACTGCGCACGCCCCCCAGTTCCTCACCACCGCCTGCACGTCCCGGCCCGCCATGAACCAGGTGCGGGAGAGGCGAGCCGTGACCGGTGCTCTCGGACCTGCTGCTGCGGTCGTTGATATAGATGCGACCATGATATGCAGCAACACCAAGGGTGATCTGGCGCGCGACGTCCGTGTCGTGGGTGATCACAGAGACAACAAGACTGCCCTGTCCTTTGTTCGCCAGCTTTACTGCATGATCCACATCGCGATAGCCCATGATAGTTGAAACCGGGCCGAACGCCTCGGTGTCATGCACCCGCTGGGCAGAATCTGGCGCCGGTGAGTGAAAAAGCAAAGGCGACATGAAGGCCCCCTTTTCGGCGCCTTCGACACCCAATTCGGTGCCAAAGACCAGATCTGCCTCGGCCCCAAGGATCGCAACCTTGGCCAGAACGTCCTGTTTCTGCTGATTAGACACTAATGCGCCCATTGCTGTGGCTGGATCCCACGGCATGCCGACTTTGGTATTGGCCAGCCTTTTTGACAGGGCCGCGATGACGGCATCTACCTGCTTTTCGGGTGCAATTATCCGGCGAATGGCGGTGCACTTCTGCCCGGCTTTGGATGTCATCTCGTGGTGGGCTTCTTTGATGAAGATGTCAAATTCCGGGGTTCCGGGGCTGGCGTCAGGGCCAAGAATCGAGGCGTTCAGACTATCTTGTTCTGCGACAAAGCGGATTGAATTTTGCAGGATGTGAGGTGCGGATCGAAGCATCAGCGCGGTTTGGGCGGAGCCTGTGAAGCTGACCACATCCTGACAGTCCAGTTGATCCAGCATGGCCCCCAGACCGCCACTAACTAGCTGCAACACCCCGTCCGGCAGAATGCCACTGTCGATCATCAGACGGACGCAGAGTTCGGTCAGATAACACGATGCGGTGGCGGGCTTGACGATGGCGGGGACGCCCGCAAGCAAAGTTGGCGCCAGCTTTTCCAGCATGCCCCAGACCGGGAAGTTGAATGCGTTGATATGAATCGCGACGCCAAGCCGCGGCGTGCAGATATGCTGGCCAACGAACGTGCCCTTTCGCGACAGTTGTTCCACATCTCCGTCGACATAGACCTGCCCGTCGGGCAGCTCCCGACGGCCTTTGGAGGCGTAGACAAACATCGTGCCGATACCGCCGTCGATGTCGATCAGATTATCCGCTTGTGTGGCCCCTGTGTTGAAAGAAAGATCATAGAGCGCTTGTTTGTAACGGTTAAGGTGCGCCGCCAGCGCCTTGAGCATCCGGGCACGATCGTGAAATCCGAAGGCGCGCAGGGCGGGGCCGCCGACGTTTCTGGCGTATTCCAGCATCGCTTGCACATCGAGAGTGTCATTCCCGGCTGTTGCAAACGGCGCTCCGGTGACCGCGTTTGCGATATTGCGTGCACCGGGGCCGGACGGAATCCAGTGCCCTGCTGCGTAGTTGTGAATGTCCAGCATCTTAGTGACCTTCATATTCAACGGTGACGGCTTCGCTGACGGGATAGCACTGGCAGGTCAGCACATAACCTTGTGCAACCTCGTAGTCTTCCAAAGCGTGGTTGGCGATCATCTCTACCTCACCGCTTGTCACTTTGGCGCGGCAGGTTGAGCAAACCCCGGCGCGGCAGGCGAAAGGTGCATTGAGATCATGTTCGAGGGCGGCTTCAAGGATACATTGATCTCTGCGCATTTTGAATTGACGAGCGGCACCGTCGATACTGATTGTGACCGCAACCTGATGTCGTGCTTTGTCAGTCCCGGCAACTTTGGGGCGCACCTTGGCCTGACCTTTTTGGCTGGCGTTGAACAGTTCAAATTTGATCTGCTCTTTCGTCAAACCATGGCCCTGCAAAGCGGAAGAGATCGCCAGCATCATTGGTTGCGGGCCGCAGATAAAAGCAGTGTCTACGCTGGCAATATCAATCCAATGCGCAAACAAATCGCGACATTTATCCGCGTCAATACGCCCGGTGAACAGGTCAATCTCTTGTGCGTCACTTTCCAGTACGTGGATCACTGCAAGACGACCCATGTACAGATTCTTCAGATCCTCCAGTTCTTCTCGAAACATGATCGTGTTGACGCCTCGATTGGCGTAGACAAGCGTGAATTGCGAACCGGGTTCCCGGGTCAGAACGGTTTTGAGGATCGACAAAACAGGCGTGATGCCGGAGCCGCCAGCAAACCCAAGATAGTGCTTCGCCGCACTGGTATCGAGGCAGGTGTGAAACTTGCCTGAAGGCGGCATCGCCTGCAGCGTGTCGCCCACCGCCAATTCAGTATTGGCCCAGGTCGAAAATGCACCGTCATCAACCCGTTTGATCCCTATCTGCAGGATACCATCATCTTTGCCCGCACAAATCGAATAGTTGCGCCGCAGCTCTTGCCCGTCAAAATCGCGCCTGAACGTCAGGTACTGGCCGGGGATGAAGTCAAATGTCCTAGGCTCGGATGGTTTCAGGGTCACAACAACCGCGTCGCGTATGGTCTTGTGAATGTCTGTGACTGTCAGGTCGTAAAATTGTGCCATACGTATGGCCCCCTCAAATACATTTGAAATAGTCGAATGGCTCTAAACACGTCTGGCACCGCCATAGCGCCTTGCACGGGGTCGATCCAAACTGGCTGATCCGCTGCAGATCAGATCCACCGCATTGAGGACAGCGCTCTGGTTCGCCCGTGGGCTGAGGCGGTGCGATGCCATGTTTTTCAAGTTTGCCGCGCGCGTCATCACTGATCCAGTCTGTAGTCCATGGCGGCGAAATTTGTCGTTTCATCTCAATCTTCTGGAGTCCATGACTCCGCAACGCGGTCTCGATATCCAGACTGATGATCGATGTGGCCGGGCAACCGGAATAGGTCGGCGTGATACTGACGCACAGCGTGTCGCCTTGCCATTCCACACCCCTCACGATGCCAAGGTCCACGACCGAAACAACTGGGATTTCGGGATCCGGTACAAAACTCAACCATTCCCACACCTGATCAACCGAAGGTTTAGACCGGCCTACCACGTGGCACCCGGATATGCGCGTTGCAGCCATTGCATTTGGGTCAGGATGTGTCCCAGATGCTCTGAATGTCGCGTGCCGGTTCTGCCCCCGTTTTGGGCGAAATCGCTGTCGGGAATGGCCAGCGTAGCTTCTTTCAGCACAGGCCCGATCACGCTGTCATATTCGACCCGCAGGCTGGCCGGGTCAGGCGCAAGGCCGATTTTGGCCAATGCATCATCGGTCACATCCCCGATGAACATTTCGCCGACATAAGGCCAGAGCAAGTTAAGCGCTGATTGCATTCGCGTGTGGCTTTCCTCATTTCCGTCACCCAGTCCGACAACTGTCCCCGACGAACGTTCGAAGTGATAGGTCGCCTCCTTGCTTGCTTTGGCGGCAATCGCGGCAACGCGGGTGTCTTTGCTGTTGATCAAGTGGCTTAATTGGATCGAATGCCAGGCATCAAACAAGAACTGGCGCAGCAAGGTCTGACCAAAATCACCGTTGGGTTGTTCGACCAGCAGCAGATTGCGAAAATCCCAGACATCGCGCAAAAAAGCGAGGTTGTCGGCATCGTGCCCTTGCCCTTCGACTTCACCGGCAAGCCCCAGCCACATTTGGGTCTGTCCAATCAGGTCCAGCGCAGTATTGGCAAGGGCAATATCTTCCTCCAGAACAGGTGCGTGACCACACCATTCCGACACCCTGTGGCCCAAAATCAGGGTGTTGTCGCCCATCCGCAATAGGAACTCAAAAAGCGGGTCAACATCCTGATCAGACACTACATCGCCCCCACATCATCTGGAATGTCAAAGAAGGACGGATGGCGGTAGACCTTGTCGTTTGCAGGTTCAAACAGGGGACCCTTTTCGCTGGGTGCAGAAGCGGTGATATGGACGGCCTCTACCACCCAGAGGCTCACCCCTTCATTGCGGCGTGTATACACGTCACGGGCGTTCTTGATCGCCATTTCCGCGTCCGGCGCATGCAGGCTTCCGACGTGGCGGTGACTGAGGCCATGCTGGCCGCGAATAAAGACTTCCCACAGGGGCCATTCAGATTTCATGATTGTCTTCCTGATTCTGCCGCGCACTTGGCGGTGCGTTTCTTTTCGGCGTGTGCCATCAGGCCGTCACGAACCCATTCGCCATCATCCCAGGCCTTGTTGCGGGCGTTCAGACGTTCGACATTGCAGGGTCCATTGCCAGACAGAACATCAAAAAATTCATCCCAATCAGGTTGAGTAAAATTGTAATGGCCGGTTTCAGGATCGCGTTTTAGATGCTCATCCGGAATGCTCAGCCCCAGATACTCGGCCTGCGGTACCGTCTGATCAACAAATTTCTGGCGCAGTTCGTCATTGGTATTGATTTTGATTTTCCATGCCATTGATTGCGCAGAATGCACAGAATCTGCATCAGACGGCCCAAACATCATCAGCGCTGGATACCAGGTTCGGTTCAGCGCATCCTGTGCCATTTTGCGCTGGGCGGGCAGGCCGTAGGCCATCTTCATCATGATGTCAAAGCCCTGACGCTGGTGAAACGATTCTTCTTTGCAGATACGGATCATCGCGCGGGAATAGGGACCGTAAGATGTGCGTTGCAGCGGCACCTGGTTCATGATCGCTGCGCCGTCGACCAGCCAGCCAACAGCGCCCATATCGGCCCATGTTAGTGTCGGATAATTGAATATTGACGAATATTTCATCTTGCCGGAAAGGAGATCTCGGGTCAGGTCATCACGGGTCACACCCAGCGTCTCTGCACCACAATAAAGATAGAGCCCATGTCCGGCCTCGTCCTGTACTTTTGCGAGCAGAATTGCTTTGCGCTCCAGCGTGGGCGCGCGGGTGATCCAGTTGCCTTCAGGCAGTTGGCCGACGATCTCGGAATGGGCATGCTGGCCCATCTGGCGGATTAGTGTCTTGCGATAGCCCTCTGGCATCCAATCCTTGGGTTCAATCTTCTCGCCGGCGTTTATACGGGCCTGAAACGCGCGTTCATCGGGCGACATGTCCTCATAAGATTTCACAACCTTACCGGTGGAAGATACCATTTGCGCATACATGATCTTATCCTTTCAAGCCCGTTCAAGGATCAGGGCGACGCCCTGCCCAACCCCGACGCACATCGTACAAAGCGCGTAGCGTCCGCCACTGCGTCTGAGCTGGTAGGCAGCAGTCATCACCAGCCGAGCACCCGACATACCCAGCGGATGCCCCAACGCTATCGCTCCGCCATTGGCGTTTACATGAGACGCGTCATCCGGGATGCCCAGCGCACGAAGGGTGGCAAGGCCTTGCGCGGCAAACGCCTCATTCAGTTCTATCACATCCATCTGGTTGATGGTAAGTCCCGCGCGTCCAAGCACTTTTTGGGATGCCGGTACCGGACCAATTCCCATAACCCGCGGCGCAACGCCTGCTGCCGACATGCCGACAATTCTGGCTATGGGCGTGAGGTCATTTTTTGCCACAGCGATCTCGGATGCGATCAGCAACGCCGCTGCGCCGTCGTTGACGCCAGATGCATTGCCTGCGGTTACGCTGAGATTTGGATCGTTGATGCCGCGAAGCCTTGCCAGTTGCACCTGATCGGTTCCAGGGCGTGGATGTTCATCAGTATCTACGACAATTGTTTCGCCTTTGCGCTGCGGAATCGTGACGGGCGTGATTTCGTCAGCAAACACGCCCGCCGCGTGCGCCGCAGCCCAGCGCGCCTGACTGCGCGAAGCGAATGCATCCTGATCTTGGCGCGAAATATTGTAGTCCGCTGCAACATTGTCTGCGGTCTGCGGCATTGTGTCAGTCCCGTACTGCGCCTTCATCTTCGGATTCACAAACCGCCAGCCGATTGTGGTGTCATAGACTGTGTTTGCGCGGGAAAACGCGGTTTCAGCCTTGGGCATGACAAAAGGCGCACGGCTCATACTCTCAACGCCGCCCGCAATCACCAGATCGCAATCACCTGCCTTGATACTCCTCGCCGCCATGCCAACCGCGTCCAACCCCGAGGCGCACAAACGGTTGATCGTGGTCCCGGGTACTTCTTGCGGAAGACTGGACAAAAGGGCGGCCATCCGCGCGACGTTTCGGTTGTCTTCGCCTGCCTGGTTGGCGGACCCATAGATCACATCATCGACACTGGCCCAATCCACATTCGGGCTGCGTGTCATCAACGCGGCGATAGGAATGGCGGCCAGATCATCGGTGCGGATAGAAGACAGTGCACCACCATAGCGGCCAATGGGTGTGCGCTGTGCATCGCAGATGAATGCGGTCATGTATGTCCTCCCAGACACCGGGTCGCCGCCCGGGTTTTGAGCAGTGTATCAGATTGGTCGGGTCCACCTTTTCGCACAGAACTCGATTAGTACAGAGTTGGCCAATTGCCGCGGTGATTAGAAGTTGCGCTGTGCTCATGTTGTTGCTGTGTCGACCTGGCTGGTGCCAAGGGCGCATACAGGTGTCAATGCTGGACCGTCGCACCACCAACTCAAAACCGGGATCTAAGCTTTGCGTTCAACGTTCCGAACCGCTCCATAGGTCCGATGAGTGGCCCCAAATGATCTCGACCCAAAGGCGCTCGGTGACAGGTTGAGGCCAGTTCAACCGAACCTAAAATTGGGGCACCGTCGACAGCTGCAGTTCGTAATTTGCAGGCTTTTCAGCGGACTGACAGACATCAGGGGGCGGGAGAACTTGCGAAATGAGCCAACTTTGCACTACACTGACCGTTAACTATTTGTTTTTTTGTGTACCCCGGTCCGAATTGAAAGAAGGCGCCGGGTGGTCAGTTTGGCATTTTGGGAGATTTTGCTTCTTGGCCCGTGAGGTTCTGGGGCGTTTATTTTATGAGGGCGTCATGAATAAAGAAATTGGTGACCAAGAAGAATATTGGAAGTCTCAGAGCGCTCTGAAGTCCACCAGCTTGGAGACTCGATTGGAAGAGGCCCGTGCCCTTCGCAGAGAGGTCTTGGCTCAACGTGAGCAAAAAAAAGAAGGGTCGGGCGATCTCGTCGCTGATCCTGAGAATCGCTCCGAACCGGCGCACAACAGCGCGGCTGACACGCAGAGCCGCACAAACGAGTCTGTATTCCCGTCAAAAACCAAGCAGCGGCAGCTTCCGACGACAGGGATCCGGGCATCTGCTGATGTGAAGAGCAGCCCGGCAAATTTACCAGTGATGAGAGCCCGCCGCGGTGGAAGATTTGCGGAACGTCTGGTCCTTGGTCTTGGAATCGGTCTTGGAATCGGTGCAAGCCTGTATTTGGGCGCGTCATTGACCGGCGGAAAGCTTGCCTTGGTTTCAACAGAGGCCACGGATATTTCCGCTAACCCGCAGTTAGCCACACTGAGCACTATTCCTCAAGAAACCAACGAGATTGTTTCACCGACTTACGTCTCTCTGGTCGAACCTGTCTCAAGCGGGGTCGTTTCAACATCGATCTCTGGACAAAAGCTGGATGATCTAAACCTGTTGCCATTACCCGCCGCCGCTGCCATCTCGACGGATGACATGGCGCCTCAGGAGGCTGAGTCAGATGCTCCGGTGATGCCGCAAAACCCTGACGGTGCAACAAGCGCGGCAGTAACAGAAGCGGCGGTAGCGTCCGTTGAAGCGAACGCAACCCGATCCTTGGTGCCCATTACACCGGTTCAAACTCCGAACGAGGCGTCACCCTCAGACCTGCTGCTGGCTCGTGTACCTGATCAAGACATCGTCACGGAGACGGATACGAATGGGGCCGTGGAACCGCCGCCGACAGTCGGTGGCGAATCCGATGCTCCTGTGGCAGTTGACGCTGACACAACCGCACCGCTTGCATCTCCCAATGATCTGAGATTGCCAGGAGCCGAAGGGTTTACGGTCATCTTAAACGCACCAATTACGCTTTCAGATGAAGATGTTGCCACTGCCGCCAACGGCATTCGTGAGACCGGAATGTCTCTTGATCAGGTCGACAGGATAAATTTCCGGATCAGCGCGACGCAGGTCCGCTTTTTTCGCCCGGTTGATGCGGCACCAGCTGCTGCTGTGGCTAATCGCATAGGTGCTCAGGCGCGGGATTTTACGAGCTACCGTCCTTCTCCTCCAGCCGGTACGATTGAGATCTTCCTTGCAGGTGGTGGCGATTCGACTGCGCGCAGAAACACGCGACGGGTGCTCGACGATACGGGTCCTGCTAAGCGTGCCACAAGACGGTATCCCAATTCCGACGACCGCTGATCGGTTTCTAGGATCGTTAGGCCAATTGTGACCCGAGATGCGGACTATGATGTGTGAATGAGTGCACGGAGACCTCCTAAATTCAGCGATTTGGTTGCCATCGGACGGATGCCTCAACCATTCCCGCGTGCTGCGGGTGCAGTCAAAATCGGCGCTAGCCAGTGCATAGGCTCTGATGTCAATCGAAGCAGGGACGCATCTGGCACTGAACAGTCCACGTCGCTCACCTCACTCAACATCGAACCAATGTAGTATTGGAGCAACAGTTTTCCGATTGCGGGTGCGAGACAAGCTCCCGCGCCTTATGAAAAAGACACAGTTTTGCACAGCACGATCTAGTTCAACACCCTCTCCACGGGCGTTCGCTCACATTCAGGCACAAGATGTTGTTTGAACATAAAGCAACACGCTTTTTATTAAAAATAATTTGACGGCGAATCCACTTTGACTCATCCTTGGTTTCAAACAATGAGCGCAGAATGCGCCGGTAGCGAAGCAGTAAGGGCGAAGCATGCAATTTAGCAGTGACAGACCAGCATCGTTGGATTCTTACCTCAATTGTCTCCCAATCCCTGTGTCAAATCGAGAGGGATAAAATGGGCGGTTTGGTTTTTGTTCTGTTCAGCG
>CBDTVL010000008.1:0-35887 GCA_965363755.1 uncultured Sulfitobacter sp. | reverse complement strand
TATTATTCTTGAGCATTCCAAAAACAGCAATAGAATAAACCGGTGTTTGTTTTAACCAGTATGCGAGTTTATTATCATGAAACTGAAATCTCTTACAATCGGGGCTGTCTTTGCCTGCCTTCTGGCCAATTCAGCCATGGCTGCACCAGTCACCGCAAAATACAAAGCGTCTTCAGCTGTCGGATCTGGCAATGACCACAGCGTCTGGATTTCCACTGGATTGGGTAATGGCGTCGGGCAAGATTTCGACTTCGATCCGCTGGGAGTAATGACGTTTTTCAGCGATGGCACCGCAACACTGATCGGCAGCATTGTGTCCCAAAGCAACGCGAATGCTGGATTCAATCTGGCCTTTGACTATGACAACGCGTTCATAAAAACTGACGGCAGTGGTTTCACACCCACTTTCAAATCAGAAAATGGCTCGATGGCGACCATCGGCACTTTCTATCGCAACCTTACTGGCGGAACGTTGATGGGTACTGGTATTCTGGCGGGGCTTGACCTGACAGTATCTCGCAAACCGGTTGACGGCCCTTGGGCGACCCAAATCGGCGGCAGTAACGGCACTGACAAGGGCGCCAATAACAAAAACAAGAACTTTGGCATGGCCAATTGGTTCATGATCAATGTGGACTCAGCCACATGCTCAATCTGCACAGGCAATACAACGATCGCCAATCTCAACGGCAAACAAGGCGACATCAATATCGACCTCGCCCCAGTGCCGGCCCCTGCTGCTGGCTTCCTTCTTATCGGAGGATTGGGCGCACTTGCCGGCCTGCGACGCAGACGCCGCAAGTCCTGATCCGAGCGATCTTCAATACAAAACGGGCGGTCTTTTGACTGCCCGTTTTCTTTGCCGCACGCACCCCACTCTGACCTGCGGCAGAATGCGACGTGACAACGCCTGGGTAGCCCCATATAAGCCCCAAAATCAGCCCATCTTTACAGGATCGCCCCTATGACCACCCTTATTTTTGGCCACAAATCACCTGACACAGACAGCACCGGCAGCCCAATTATCTGGGCGTGGTGGCTGAACCAGATCAAAGGCATCGATGCCAAACCAGCCTTGCTGGGCGAACCAAATACTGAAGCGCTGTTCATGTTGGATCATTGGAAACTGGACAAGCCAGAAATCATTACTGATGTTGATGCGGATCAACCCGTTGTGATCGTCGACACCAACAACCCCGCCGAACTTCCTGAAAATATCAACAATGCGGACATTCGCGCCATCATCGACCACCACAAACTGGTCGGAGGACTGCAAACCAAAGGCCCGATTCACATCGTTATCGAACCTCTGGCCTGCACCGCAACAATCATGTGGAAGATCATCGGGAAAGACATGGTACACATGCCCGATCCGGTGAAAGGTGCCATGCTGACGTGCATTCTGTCCGACACTTTGGAATTCCGCAGCCCGACAACCACACCAGAAGACAAAACCATCGCTGAAGAACTGGCGAGGGATCTTGGAATCGACATTAGTGACTATGCCGCAAGAATGTTCGCCGCCAAATCAGACGTTTCAGCTTTTTCTGAGGCCGAATTGTTGCGTATGGATTCCAAGGAATACGAAGTTGACGGCAAGCAGTTCCGCGTTTCGGTTCTGGAAACCACGTCACCGCAATCAGTTTTGGATCGCAAAGATGCACTGATGGCTGCAATGCCGGGCGTCGCTACCGAAGATGGCGCCGATCAGGTTTTGCTGTTTGTGGTCGACATTCTGAACGAAGAAGCAACTTTGCTGGTGCCGAATGATCTGGTGAAATCAATCGCCAAAAACAGCTTTGGCGCGGACGCAACTGGCGACACGGTTGTTCTGCCCGGCATCATGAGCCGCAAGAAGCAAATCATACCGAACCTCAAAGTCTGATATTCAAACCCGGGACACTTTGCCGGGCAGGTGCCAGTGTCGAATGGAACTGAAAAACGGCCGGGATAGAGGCACTGCTCCAACCCGTCCGCCATCGTCATATAGTCAGAATCAACCTGTGGCTGGCACGTAACTGCCAGAGGCGGCTTTGGCTGTTGCCATGGATTTCATCGCCTCTTTGGTGGTCATCAACTTTGTCGTTGATCCCCCTGAAAACGCACCCGAGGCCCCAACTGCCATTGCAATGGCTGCCATGGCGTTGTCATCCGGCGCTTCGATAATGACCACCGCATCCTCTGTTCCAAAACAGAAATACAGGTTGTGTAATTTTCCACCAACGGCTTCAATTAGTTTTCTGGCAGGAGGTTCCCGATCCTGTGGGTCGTCGACCATGGATTTAATTGCTGCCGCCGTGTAGCGGGCCTGAAACATATATAGTGGCACTGTAAAATCTCCTGAAATTGCAAATAAATATCACCTTAATGCGGTGCAAACCGCAGTGGCGATGCGGCATATATACTCGAATTCGCCGAAATTGCCAAACAGCCCGCCAGTGCCGGGGCGGGTCCTGCCGCCCCGGACAAAATTCTGAAACAAGCCTCCACTACCGGTAGTCAGGATGGCGACGTCACTGAATGGGCCGCGGTTGGCCGCTCCGAAACTTCTCTTTTCGATGGCCCCAGATCGCCCATTCACCTATTCAATCCCTGCACAATGCAGCCAGACATTCTAACACGAGGTCCTAATGACACAAATTATCTCTGCCCTTTCCGAGGTTTCTGACCGCTACCAAGCGCTATTTGTCGACCTTTGGGGATGTGTTCACGATGGCGTAAATGCGCACCCTGAGGCGGTTTCCGCGCTTCAAAGCTATCGTGCAGGAGGCGGCACAGTTGTATTGCTCACCAACTCGCCCAAACCGAGGGCCGGGGTCGCGATACAGCTGAAAACCTTTGGTGTTCCGGATGATGCATGGGACACAATCGCAACCTCTGGCGACTCAGCACGCGCGGCCATGTTTCGCGGGGCCGTCGGAAAGAAAGTCTACTTCATGGGCGAGGAAACCCGCGATGCAGATTTTTTTGCACCGATCCGCGTAATTGAAAACCCTGTCGATATAACCCGCGTGGCTTTGTCTCAGGCTGACGGCATCGTTTGCTGCGGTCCGTTCGATGCGCTGGCGCACCCGGATGTAAACCGCCCCGATTTTCTGCTTGCTAAGAGCAAAGGGCTAACCCTGCTTTGTGCCAATCCGGACATCGTGGTGGACCGCGGCGAAACACGGGAGTGGTGCGCCGGCGCACTGGCCCGACTTTATACAGAGATGGGAGGTGAGAGCCTGTATTTCGGAAAACCGCACCCACCGATCTACGATCTGGCGCGCCGCCGCCTTTCGGAGTTGGGCAAATATGCGCCTGACAACGCCATTCTTGCCATCGGCGATGGTGTTCTGACCGACATCAAAGGGGCGATGGGCGAGGATATCGATTCCCTGTTTATCTCAGGGGGACTGGCCGCTGCTGAGACAAAAACTGCGCGCCAGCCCGACTCATCAGCTCTAAGTGCATATTTACAAAAGGAAATGGCGAACCCATCTTATGCAATCGGACAACTTCGATAAGACAGAAAAGACTTGCTTTTCTGCGCGTGCAAAGTAATAAAGTTACAAAATAGAGCGACTTAACGTCCCTTTTATTACCTTGATATCGGAGGAGGGTTTCATGTTGGACAACATGCCCCGCGGCACGATCTGCATCGAAGACCTTGAAATGGGCATGACTCGCTCGCTGGACAAAGTTGTGACCGATCAGGACATCGAAATGTTCGCGCAAGTGTCGACTGATCGTAATCCGGTGCATCTGGACGATGCCTACGCGCAGGACACTATTTTCGAAGGTCGCATCGCCCACGGCATGCTGACCGCTGGTCTGATATCGGCGGTGATTGGCGAACAGCTGCCTGGCCACGGCACTGTATACATGGGGCAAACGCTGAAATTCCTTGCACCTGTGCGCCCCGGCGACATGGTTCATGCCGAGGTTGAAGTGGTTGACATCGACTTTGCCAAACGTCGTGTCAAACTGGATTGCCATTGCGCCGTAGGCGGCAAAAAGGTTTTGATCGGCGAGGCCACCGTGCTCGCCCCTAGCCGCAAGTTCGACTAATCCCAACACACGCTTGCACCCCACGGCACGGACCGCTACCCAAGCGCCATGCGGATTGTCCGGGATTTTCAGTTTGTCGAAGATGCAGATCGCGGTGCCAGCGCCGCGATTGGGAACTTTGACGGCGTGCATCTTGGCCATCAATCGGTCATAGAATTGGCGCGCGATGCGGCGCCTGCCGCCCCGTTGGGTGTCATGACTTTTGAACCGCACCCGCGTCAGTATTTTGCACCCTCAGCGCCTCCGTTCCGGTTGATGAGCCGCGAAGCCCGTGCCAGTCGGCTTGAAAAACTGGGGGTAAAGCGGCTTTATGAGCTGAATTTCAATTCCGCCCTTGCCTCGCTTACCCCCGAACAGTTTGCCCACAACGTGATCGCAGAAGGATTGGGACTGAAACACGTGGTTATCGGATCGGATTTCTGCTTTGGAAAAGGCCGGGCGGGACGCGCCCAGGATCTGGTAGAATTCGGCGACGAGATGGGCTTTGGTGTGACGGTAGCGCCGATGGTCGCGAACGGGACCGCGCGTGTGTCCTCTACCGCCATCCGACAAGCTCTGAGCGAGGCACGACCCAGCGACGCCGCGGCAATGTTAGGGCATTGGCATCGCATCGAAGGCCCGGTGATCAGTGGCGAACAGCGTGGTCGCAAACTTGGATTTCCCACAGCGAATATGTCGATTGACGGACTGCACCCGCCGGCCTTCGGCGTCTATGCCGTCTTGATCGATGTTCTGGATGGTCCACACAAAGGGACTTATCAGGGTGCCGCCTCGCTCGGGGTTCGGCCAATGTTTGGAGAAAACCACGCCAATCTGGAAACCTTCCTCTTCGACTTCTCTGGCGATCTTTACGGCGCCCCCATTTCAGTCGCATTGGTCAAGCATTTGCGCGGTGAAGAAACATTTGACTCCGTTGATGGCTTAATTGCTCAGATGAACGTTGATTGCGCCAAGGCACGCTCAGTTTTGAGCGCGCTATGAAAGACCCAATCGATCGCAGCGGTCTGAACAAAAGATTTTGGGAACACAAATCCCTGAACCGGATGACCCAGCCTGAATGGGAGGCGCTGTGCGATGGGTGCGGCAAATGCTGCCTGAACAAACTGGAAGATGATGAAACCGGCGAAGTTGCCCTTACCCGTGTGGCCTGTCGCCTTTTGGATGATGCCACGTGTCGGTGTGCGCAGTATGACATCCGGCATCAGTTTGTGCCCGAATGCATCGTTCTCAAACCGGAGAATCTGGACAGCCATGCCTACTGGATGCCGCAAACTTGCGCCTACCGGTTGTTGTGGGAAGGCAAGCCGCTTTATGATTGGCATCCTCTCATTTCCGGCACGCCACAATCTGTGCACGATGCAGGCATATCGGTTCAAGACTGGACAGTCAGCGAATTCGAAACCCCCGAAGAAGAGTGGGAAGATCATATTATTGAGGAGCCGATCTGATGTTTTTTGCCTCTGACAATACAGGACCAGTGCATCCACAGGTTATGGAGGCGTTGATTGAGGCCAACACCGGATATGCCAGTTCATACGGCGCCGATGCCCTTATGGACGAAGTGCGCGCCCGACTGCGCGACATCTTCGAGGCTCCGGAGGCCGCGGTGTATCTGGTGGCCACCGGCACTGCCGCAAATTCCCTGGCTCTGGCGACGCTTGCGCAACCCTGGCAGACAATTTTCTGCACTCCGATCGCCCATATCGAGGAAGACGAATGTAATGCGCCTGAATTCTACACTGGCGGCGCCAAGCTGACCCTTGTCGGCGATGGCGATAAAATGACCGGGCAGGCGTTGCGCGAGACATTGACCGCACTTCAGGTACGCGATGTGCACCGTGCCCAAGCCGGGCCAGTTTCCATTACCCAAGTCACCGAATGCGGCACGATCTATTCGCTGGACGAAATACGGGCAATCACGGGTCAGGCCAAAGTCAGTGGATTGCCGGTACATCTGGACGGTGCCCGCTTTTCCAACGCGCTGGTGGCTCTGGGCTGCACAGCAGCCGAGATGTCGTGGAAATCCGGCGTCGACTGCGTCAGCTTTGGCGGCACCAAGAACGGGCTGATGGGGGCTGAGGCCGTTATCTTCTTTGATCCATCGCACGCTTGGGAGTTCGAGTTGCGGCGCAAGCGCGGGGCGCATCTTTTTTCCAAACATCGATACTTGTCTGCGCAAATGGCGGGATATCTGCGCAATGACCTGTGGCTGCAAACCGCCCGTGACGCCAACGCCAGTTGCGCCAGATTGGCGGCGGGTCTGCGCGCCGCAAAACTCCAGTTCGATTTTGAACCCCAGGCAAACATGATCTTCTGCTCTGCACCACGGTCCATGTTGCAGCGCCTTCACGATCAGGGCGCAATGTTTTCAGTACAAATCGGGTCGCTAGAAACTGGTCCTGCTGACGAAATCCTGCCTATTAGGCTGGTATGCGACTGGTCCGTTACACACGACCAAATTGATCAGTTCCTGAGCATTCTCAGCGCCTAAGGTGCGCGCGAAAAAAGCGCGCACAGCGCCGTTGCAACCGGCTCAGGATGCGTGATCGGCACCATATGCCCGGCGCCGTTGACCACAATGTTTTGTGCCCCCGGCAAACGGCGCACTAACCCCGCATTGATCAAACCGACAATTGTCGGAGAGGCGCTGCCCTGCACCAGCAGGCAGGGCATCTTCACAGCGTCAAGCGCACCGGGTTTCAGCAGCCCTGCCCGGTCGCCGTAAACTGCCGGATCACCTTCAAAGATCAAATGGATTCGGGTCGTTAATGCATCGCGATTGGTTTGCGTCAAACTTTCCCAAGCCCGCCCGTCGCCCCAATGCTCGGAAAAGATCTTTGCCGCCAATACCCGATCCCCCGCAACCAAGGCGCCTTCAAAGGGTTTAACCAGTCTTTTGTGGGCAGCAAACGCTTCCGGGTTGTCCTGTTCCACCACTGCAAAAAAGACGGGTTCGATCATCGTCAGGCTTCGAACCTTTTCGGGATAGGCAACCGCCAGTCGCAATGCCACCGTCGCTCCAAAGGAATGACCGATCAGGTCCATAGAGTCGTCGAGCATCGTGGCCGCAATTTGGGTCGCAACATCCTGATAATCGCCGCGATCGTCCCAATCTGCACTGCGCCCGTGCCCGGGCATATCAAAGGCCGTAATGCTTAGGTCCTGATCCATCTGTGCCGCGAGCGATTTCCACGCACCCGAATGCGCCAGCGAGCAATGGATCGCCAAAGCACGGCGCGGACCATGGCCCAACACCGTGCGATAGGTCGGAAAACCCGCCGCGTCTCGCAAGGGCATCAGCCAACAGACGCCAGATGGGCATCCAAATCATCCAGACGATCTTCGCCCCAGAAACGCTGGTCGTCGTCGGTAATGAAGAACGGTGCGCCAAAGGCGCCACGATTCACTGCTTCTTCCAGGTTTGCAGCGTAAGTTTCCGCACCAGCCAGCAATCCGCTATCAGCCAGTGATGGATCAAAACCTGCATCAGTCAGACATCTGCGGATAACAGCATCCTGTGCAATATCCCGCTCTCCTGCCCAGCACGCTGTAGTCAAAGCAGCAACCAACCCGGCCAGGTCGCCGCCACCAGCCGATTGGGCCGCAATTATTGCATAAGACGACGGAGCTGGATTTGTCGGCCAATGTGCGGGTTTCAGGTGTAGCTCCTTGCCCAGTCTGGCTGATCGCCGTGCCAAATCCTGCAACCTGTATTCCTGCCGCGAAATGTGCCGGTCTTTGGGTGGGGTTCCTCCAGTTCGATTGAACAGCCCCATGATGTCGAGCGGTTTGTAAGTGAGTGTGGCGCTGTGTTTCGCGGCAATCTCTGCCGGGCGGGTGCCTGACAGGTAGGTAAAGGGTGAAATCGTTGCGAAAAAGTAATCTATATGAGCCATTTTCTCTCTCCTGGTCCCCTAAATGTTGGACGGACCGTAAGGCCATGTTAAGCGGTGTCAACATCACGATTCTGTCACATAACCGAGTCTGCCCCGGGGACATCACAACATGCCAGCAATAGTCGAACCCAAGATGATCGCGGGAAATGCAAACCAGCCTTTGGCCAAGGCAATTGCCCGCCGAATGAGCATGTATCGCGGCACGACAGTTGGGCTCGTTGATGCCCGAGTCGAGCGGTTCAATGATGGTGAAATATTTGTCGAAGTGTTTGAAAACGTGCGCGGTGAGGATATGTTCATCATTCAGCCGACGTCGAACCCAGCCAATGATAATCTTATGGAACTGCTGATCATGGCAGATGCGCTGCGCCGTTCAAGCGCCGCACGTATCACAGCGGTGCTGCCGTATTTCGGGTATGCACGACAAGATCGCCGAACCAAAGCGCGCACCCCGATCTCGGCCAAACTGGTTGCGAACATGCTGGTTGAGGCAGGTATTGAACGGGTCCTGACCATGGACCTGCATGCGGCGCAAATTCAAGGCTTTTTTGATATTCCGGTGGACAACCTTTATGCCTCACCCATTTTTGCGTTGGATATCCAGACCCAGTTCAAGGGCAAGATGGACGACCTCATGATCGTCTCGCCTGACGTGGGTGGCGTCGCCCGCGCGCGCGAGTTGGCCAAGCGGATCAATTCGCCACTCGCCATCGTAGACAAACGCCGCGAGAAAGCTGGCGAGGTTGCAGAGATGACTGTCATTGGCGACGTAAGAGGCAAGACCTGCCTGATCGTCGATGACATGTGCGATACGGCGGGCACATTGTGTAAGGCCGCTGAGGTGCTGATTGAAAATGGTGCGAAGGAAGTGCATTCCTACATCACACATGGCGTCATGTCCGGCCCTGCAGTCGAACGGGTCACCAATTCTGTCATGAAGTCTCTGGTGATCACGGATTCGATCCAGCCGACTGAAAGTGTAAAATCTGCAAAGAACATTCGCATCGTACCCACCGCCCCACTTTTTGCACAGGCGATCCTGAACATCTGGAACGGCACGTCAGTGTCGTCCTTGTTTGAGGCTGACACGCTGGAGCCAATTTATGACGGGATGTACATGCCTTTGCTTGCCTGATCGCGCAGGCATCTGAAACCTTTGACGCGACTGAGCGTGTCAAAGGTACCGTGAATCTGAACAAGCGGACCAGTGTTAGTAAAGTGACCACTCGTCTGCATGAGGCAATTCACCAATCGCCATCCAGGCTGCTCTGATACGGGCGACGCGCGTGTCTCCCCATGTCCGAAACACCAGATCAAAGCCGGTATTGGAAATCTTATCCGTCGACACTTCTGCGCGGATCACGTTTTCTGTGTCTATGTCCCATAACGAAATTGAAGCTTGCACGGATGGCGCAGTCTTGAAAGTTTCGGAAAAAACGACGGATTCACGACGTTCTCGCGGCCCTTTTCCTGTCCACATAGCTCCGCCATTCTCAAACTCTGAGAACATTGCAGTTTCGCCCTGATCAACCCCAATCAGATGGTTGCGCAATCGTATCATTTTACCATTCAATCGTTTCTTCAGAAAAGGTTAGCTGCAGAATCGGACAAAATTTGGCCTCAAATAAGGAAGAAGGCCCGGTCTGGGGAGACCGGGCCTAGATCCGCTTAATTCAGGGTATAATAATCGACTTTGTTAGACTCCAACTGCACCGCGCAGCGCCGCCAGATCGGCCAACAGCTTATCTGACGCATCTTTGGCGCCCCCTGTCAGTCCGGTCGCGGCCTCGGTCGCTTCAGCCACCAGTGCATCAACATCAGAAGCCTTCACTTCGGAAACTGGCATCGCTTTTTCCGCCAAAACGGAGGTGCCCGCTGCCGAAATCTCGGCAAAACCACCTGTTACGGCATAGTCAGAGGTGCCGGACGGACCTGACACTGACAGAATTCCGGGGCGCAGTGTGGTAATCACGGGAGCATGATCAGCCATAGCTGTCATGTCGCCGTCCGCACCGGGGATCTGCACCGATGTCACCTGAAGCGACGCAAGAAGCCGCTCGGGAGAAACCAGATCAAATTGCATTGTATCTGCCATCAGACAACGTCTCCTTAAGCAGCGTCAGCTGCCATTTTTTCGGCTTTTGCGATCACGTCTTCGATGCCACCGACCATGTAGAATGCGCCTTCTGGCAGGTGATCGTATTCACCAGCAACAACCGCTTTGAACGAGGAAATAGTTTCTTCCAGCGGAACCTGAACACCGTCAGAGCCTGTGAACACTTTCGCAACGTCGAAAGGTTGGCTTAGGAAGCGTTCCAGTTTACGGGCACGGGCCACAGCCAGTTTGTCGTCTTCAGACAGTTCATCCATACCAAGGATGGCGATGATGTCTTGCAATGATTTGTAGCGCTGCAGAACCTGCTGTACGTCGGTCGCGACGGTGTAATGCTCGTCCCCGATGATCAATGGATCCAACAGACGTGATGTCGAGCCCAGTGGATCCACCGCAGGGTAAATCCCTTTTTCCGAGATCGCACGGTCAAGAACAGTGGTCGCATCAAGGTGCGCAAACGATGTTGCCGGCGCCGGGTCGGTAAGGTCATCCGCTGGAACGTAAACAGCCTGAACCGATGTGATCGAGCCGGATTTGGTCGACGAAATCCGTTCCTGCATCGTGCCCATGTCGGTTGCCAGTGTAGGCTGGTAACCCACCGCCGAAGGAATGCGGCCCAGCAGCGCCGAAACCTCAGAACCCGCTTGCGTAAAGCGGAAGATGTTATCCACAAAAAACAAAACGTCAGAACCCGAGTCGTCGCGGAACTGTTCCGCCAACGTCAGACCTGACAAAGCAATCCGCATACGCGCACCGGGAGGTTCGTTCATCTGGCCATAAACCAGCGCAATTTTTGAATCTTCCAGTTTGTCAGGAACGATAACGCCGGATTCGATCATCTCGTGATAAAGATCGTTGCCTTCACGGGTCCGTTCACCCACACCCGCGAATACGGACACGCCAGAGTGCACTTTGGCGATGTTGTTGATCAGTTCCATGATGAGAACGGTTTTACCAACACCGGCACCACCGAAGAGGCCAATTTTACCGCCTTTGGTGTAAGGCGCCAAAAGGTCGATAACCTTGATACCTGTCACCAGAATTTCGGTTTCTGTTGACTGTTCCGAGAACGCTGGCGCGTCGCCGTGAATGCCACGGGTCTCAGTTGCGTTAACCGGGCCTTTTTCGTCTACCGGATCGCCGGTGACGTTCATGATACGACCCAAAGTCGCATTTCCAACCGGCACCATGATCGGGCCGCCTGTATCTTCTACGGCCTGGCCGCGCACCAAACCTTCGGTCGCGTCCATCGCGATTGCGCGCACTGTGTTCTCACCAAGGTGCTGAGCAACCTCCAGAACAAGTTTCTTGCCATTGTTGCTGGTGGTCAGCGCGTTCAGAATCTGAGGAAGATCGTCCTCGAATTGCACATCAACAACGGCGCCGATGACCTGGGTCACTTTGCCTTTTGCGTTTGCCATGTTTTTGTCTCCGGTTCTTTAGAGCGCTTCAGCGCCCGAAATAATTTCGATAAGCTCGTTCGTGATCACAGCCTGACGCGAACGGTTGTATTGGATGGTCAGTTTGTCGATCATCTCGCCTGCGTTGCGGGTTGCATTGTCCATTGCAGACATCCGCGCGCCTTGTTCGGACGCCCCGTTTTCCAGCAAAGCGGCGAAAAACTGCGTTGTAACGCCGCGCGGCAGAAGATCGGCCAAGACCGCTTGTTCATCCGGTTCGTAGTCAAAGACAGTGCTGACTGAATCTGTGCCAGCGTCTTCGAATGTCGCAGGAATGATTTGCTGCGTTGTTGGATCTTGCGTGACCACGTTGACGAATTTTGAATAAAAGATCGTCGCAACGTCGAACTCGCCCGCATCAAAGCGCGCCAGAACATCTTTGGCAACGCCTTGGGCATCAGAATATGCGACGCGTTTCACTTCGGTCAGGTCAACATGGCCGACAAACAGATGGCCATATTCCCGTTTAATCGCGTCGCGGCCTTTTTTGCCAACTGTCAGGATCTTCACAGTCTTGCCTGAAGCAATCAGCTTGTCCGCATGCGCCCGCGCAAGTTTAGAGATGTTCGAGTTGAACCCCCCGCACAAACCACGCTCGGCTGTCATCACAATCAGGAGCTGGACTTGATCGCTGCCTGTACCGCTCAGCAGTTTAGGCGCTGAATCAGACCCACCGGCAGCCGCAGCCAATCCACCCAGAACGGCATTGAACCGTTCAGTATAGGGACGTGATTGTTCAGCACTTTCCTGCGCGCGGCGAAGCTTCGCCGCAGCAACCATTTGCATGGCCTTTGTGATCTTGCGGGTGTTTTTGACACTCGCTATCCTGTTTTTCAGGTCCTTAAGATTTGGCATCTGTCAGGCCCCTTACGCGAAATCAGCGGCGAATTCGTCGAGAGCTGCTTTGATTTTGGCCTCGGCATCACCTTTTATCTTGGGATCTTCATCAGTGATGAATTTCAGCAGATCGGCATGTTTGCTGCGCAGGTGCGCCAGAAGTCCCGCTTCGAAACGGCCTACTTCGCTTACTGCGATCTTATCAAGGTAACCGTTTGTACCGGCAAAGATCACAAAGACGATCTCGGCGTTGGTCAAAGGCGAATACTGCGGTTGCTTCATAAGCTCGGTCAAACGCGCACCACGGTTCAGCAATTGCTGTGTCGAGGCATCAAGGTCGGACCCAAACTGCGCAAAGGCCGCCATTTCCCGATACTGAGCCAATTCCAGTTTCACTGGACCCGCAACTGACTTCATTGCGTTTGTTTGGGCCGAGGACCCAACGCGGGAAACAGAAAGGCCGGTGTTCACCGCAGGGCGGATACCTTGGTAAAATAGTTCGGTTTCAAGGAAAATCTGACCATCAGTGATCGAAATCACGTTTGTCGGAATAAACGCGGAAACGTCACCGCCCTGAGTTTCGATAACAGGCAGAGCTGTCAAAGAACCGGCGCCAAAATCTTCGTTCAGTTTGGCGGAACGTTCCAGAAGACGAGAGTGAAGATAGAAAACGTCACCGGGATAGGCTTCACGGCCGGGTGGGCGACGCAGCAGCAGTGACATCTGACGATAGGCAACAGCCTGCTTGGAAAGGTCATCATAAATGATCAAGGCGTGGCGGCCATTGTCGCGGAAATGTTCTGCCATCGCAGTTGCAGCGTAAGGTGCGAGGAATTGCAGAGGCGCTGGCTCGGACGCCGTTGCGGCCACAACGATCGTGTATTCCATTGCGCCTCGTTCTTCGAGCTTTTTAACAAGCTGGGCAACGGTCGATCGTTTTTGGCCGATTGCAACATAAACGCAGTAGAGTTTTTTGCCCTCATCGTCGCCAGCGGCTTCGTTGTAGGACTTCTGGTTCAGAATGGCATCGAGAGCCACAGCAGTTTTACCTGTTTGGCGGTCCCCGATGATCAGCTCGCGCTGGCCACGGCCAATCGGGATCATCGCATCAACCGATTTCAGGCCTGTCGCCATAGGTTCGTGAACTGACTTACGTGGGATAATGCCGGGCGCTTTCACATCGGCAACGCCACGTTTCTTTGTCTTGATCGGGCCCTTGCCGTCAATTGGATTGCCAAGACCGTCAACAACACGACCCAGCAGTTCGTCGCCAACAGGGACGTCCACAATCGAGTTGGTACGCTTAACAGTGTCGCCTTCTTTGATGTCCCGGTCGGACCCAAAGATAACGATACCCACGTTGTCGGACTCAAGGTTCAGAGCCATGCCCTGAATGCCGCCGGGAAATTCGACCATTTCACCGGCTTGCACGTTATCAAGGCCGTAAACGCGGGCAATCCCGTCACCAACGCTCAACACGCGACCAACTTCGGCCACTTCAGCTTCTTGACCAAAGTTCTTAATCTGGTCTTTCAGGATTGCAGAAATTTCTGCTGCTTGGATACCCATTTATCCGACCTCTTTCATTGCATTCTGGAGGGAGTTCAGCTTCGAGCGGATCGACGTATCGATCATTTTCGAACCCACTTTGACGACAAGACCGCCGATAAGACTTTCATCGACGGTCGCATTGATTGTTACGGTTTTGCCAAATTGCGCTTTCAGCGTTTTGGCAAGTTTATCAGATTGTGCTTTGGTCAGGGCCTTGGCGCTTGTGACGTCCGCCCCGACTTCGCCTTTGCTTTCGGCGATCAGGTCGCGCAGGGTTTGCACCAGTTGCGGCAACACAAAAAGGCGGCGTTTTTGCGCCATCACGGCAAGCGTGTTGGACATCAGTTCCGTCAGGCCCATTTTTTTGGCGATGCCCGCGATTGCTTTGGTCTGTTCACCGCGTGTGTAAATCGGCGAATGGATCAGCGAGCCAAAGTCGTCGCTGTCCGTCAGCGCCTGATTCAGTGCGTTCAGATCTGCCTCAATCTTTGGAACAGATTTGGACTCTGTGGCCAATTCAAAAATGGCTGACGCATAGCGAGATGCGATGCTGGTTGAAATCGAAGCTGGTTCAGACACGTCCACCCTTCCGGCAGCTAGACCCGGACCGCACGTCATATTGCGCAGCCCAAGAAAGTTAGCGCGCTCTGGTACCCACCAAAGCGTCAAAATCAGCGTGGATGTAGCAGAGCCATCCTCACCTCGCAACAAAGTATTGCGATAACGTTGAATCCGGATATGCCTTATAAAAAAGGGCTTTTGTCCAGCTGCGACTCTTTGCGCACCGGAACAGAAGATTTTTTTCACCTGTAATCAACCGGATTCGCTGTTTTCTGTTGTTACTCGGACATTGCTCTGAGGCATGGCAATCATGACCCCGATCAGTTCTCAGCCACTCGCAAGGCCCAATTGTCAGACCGGCTTTGGCGCGCGTTCCTTGATCCCTTCCAGAACGCCCAGCGCGTTGCGTGCGGTATCGCGAATGGGCGTGCCAGTCGGCGAATGCACCCGTTTTGACGCCTCAACCATCAACACGCCTCCAGCTATCACGGTTGGTGCCTTGCGCCCGATCTGCTCGGACACCTCAGCCATCTTGCGCCAGAACCTGCGGGCAGATGGCGGTTGATATAGTGCAGCCCCATGAAGCTCTGGCAAAAAGTGATGTTTCTTCAACTGGGTCTCAAGTTGACCCAATGTATAAGGCCGACCAAATCCATAAGGTGTGTCGTCCGTCCGCGACCACAACCCGGCTCTGTTTGGCACGATAAACAGCGCTTTGCCGCCGGGTCCAAGCACGCGCCAGCATTCTTCCAAAAGATCAGAGGCACGGTCGGACGTTTCAAGCCCGTGGAGCACGATAAGCTTGTCTACATGACCGGTTTCAATCGGCCACATGGTTTCTTCAGTCAGAACCGAGACATTGGGCTGACCGGCTGGCCACGCCATCACGCCTTGTGGTGCTGGCATCAGGGCCATAACCCGCCGCGCGTCGCCCAAATACGGGCGCAGCAAAGGCGCCGCAAATCCAAATCCGACGACTGTCTGACCTTTGGCTTCGGGCCAGAATTCGAGCATGCGTCCACGCACCGATTTTTGTGCCGCGCGCCCAAGCGCGCTGCGGTAATAGAAATTTCGTAGGTCCTGCACATCAAGATGCATTGCGGCTCCAGGCCGGATCGGCCAGTTTGGATGCAATGTAACAACGAAAGAGCGAAACACCATGCCTCTTGAGATCATCACGATCCCCTGTTTGCAGGACAACTACGCGTATCTCGCCCATGATCGTGCGAGCGGAGCCACAGCCATCATAGATATTCCTGAAGCTCCGCCAATATTGGCGGAGCTTTCAGCCCGAAACTGGAACCTCACGGACGTACTGATCACCCATCACCATGATGATCACATTCAGGGATTAAGTGCCTTGTTGGCCAAATACCCCGACGCGCAGGTGCACGGTGCGAAAGCCGACGCATACCGCCTGCCCCCGCTGGATATTGCACTCGGCGAAGGTGACACTCTTCAAATCGGCGCCGAAACTGGCCATGTCATCGATGTGTCCGGCCATACACTCGGACATATTGCATTTCACTTCCCCGATTCTGACGCCGTTTTCACAGCCGACAGCTTGATGGCACTGGGATGTGGTCGGTTGTTTGAAGGCACGGGGCCTCAGATGTGGACCAGCCTGTCCAAGCTGGCGGCCTTGCCCGCCAACACAACGGTCTATTCGGGCCACGAATACACCGCTGCCAACGCAAAGTTTGCTTTGACCATTGAACCGAACAATCCAGGTCTTATATTACGGGCAGAGCAAATAACCGCGGCGCGTGCCGCCCAAACCCCTACCGTTCCCTCTCAACTATCGCTGGAACTTGCGACAAATCCGTTCTTGCGTGCTGCTATTCCATCTGTTCAGGCACATGTGGGTATGCAAGGCGCTGATCCAGCTGACGTTTTCACCGAGATCAGGGCACGAAAAGACCGTTTCTGAAACTTTTTTGATGCACACAAAAGCCGCAATCACGTGTATTGTTACTACAAAGACAAAGAAAAAACTTGAAGCCGGGGCCGGATCAACCAAACTCTAATACTATGAGGCTATGGTTGGTCTTGGGGCATTTTCAAAAATACGCCGAACCCGATCAAGACAAGACCCAGATAAGAGGAGCACAAAGTGCCTTCATTTTCGAATACACTTGAACAGGCAATCCATTCCGCTTTGGCCCTTGCCAACGCGCGCAGACATGAATTCGCAACGCTGGAGCACCTGCTTCTGGCGCTGCTGGACGAACCAGATGCGACCCGGGTGATGAAAGCGTGCAGCGTCGATATCGACGAACTGCGGACAACTCTGAACGAGTTTGTGGACGAAGACTTGTCCAATCTTGTAACTCAGATCGACGGATCCGAAGCTGTACCAACAGCCGCTTTCCAACGTGTGATACAGCGCGCTGCCATACATGTTCAATCGTCGGGGCGCACCGAAGTGACTGGCGCGAACGTGCTGGTCGCCATTTTTGCCGAGCGTGAAAGCAATGCGGCCTATTTCCTGCAGGAACAGGACATGACGCGTTATGATGCCGTCAATTTTATTGCCCACGGCGTGGCCAAGGATCCGGCCTACGGTGAAGCACGCCCTGTGTCTGGCGCACCTGAGTCAGAGGAAGAAGCGCAAGGCGTGACAGAGGGCGAGCAAAAAGAAAGCGCGTTGTCGAAATATTGCGTTGATCTGAATGCAAAGTCACGCGAAGGCGAAATTGATCCGCTGATTGGCCGGGACTCTGAAGTTGAGCGTTGCATTCAGGTTCTGTGCCGCCGCCGCAAAAATAACCCGCTTCTGGTGGGTGATCCCGGCGTCGGCAAAACCGCAATTGCCGAAGGTCTGGCGCGCAAGATCGTTTCCGGCGAGACACCTGAGATTCTGGCCAATGCTACAATCTACTCCCTTGATATGGGAGCTTTGTTGGCAGGTACTCGCTATCGCGGTGATTTTGAAGAACGGCTGAAAGCCGTGGTGACAGAACTTGAGGAACACAAGGATGCTGTCCTGTTCATCGACGAAATTCACACGGTCATCGGTGCCGGTGCGACATCTGGCGGTGCGATGGATGCCTCTAATCTGCTGAAACCAGCTTTGCAGGGCGGCAAACTTCGCACGATGGGATCAACCACGTATAAAGAGTTTCGTCAGCACTTCGAAAAGGATCGCGCGCTGAGCCGCCGGTTCCAGAAAATCGACGTGGCGGAGCCTTCCGTCGCAGACGCGGTGAAAATCCTCAAAGGGCTGAAGCCCTATTTTGAGGATCACCATGATGTCAAGTACACGGCAGACGCCATCAAATCGTCAGTCGAATTGGCCTCGCGGTATATTAACGACCGCAAGTTGCCGGACAGCGCCCTCGACGTGATCGACGAGGCCGGGGCCGCACAGCATCTGGTGGTCGCTGCCAAACGGCGCAAAACTATTGGCACCAAAGAGATCGAGAATGTCGTCGCAAAAATCGCGCGCATTCCGCCGAAAACAGTATCGAAAGACGATGCCGCAGTGTTGAAAGATCTTGAGGCATCGCTCAAGCGCGTGGTGTTTGGCCAGGACAAGGCAATCGATGCTCTGTCGTCGGCTATCAAACTGGCGCGTGCTGGCCTTCGGGAACCTGAAAAGCCTATCGGCAACTACCTGTTCGCAGGACCTACTGGTGTGGGCAAGACCGAGGTGGCCAAACAGTTGGCTGATGTGTTGGGTGTGGAGCTTTTGCGTTTCGATATGTCGGAATACATGGAGAAACACGCGGTATCCCGTCTGATTGGCGCCCCTCCCGGCTATGTCGGCTTTGATCAGGGTGGTATGCTGACCGATGGTGTTGATCAGCACCCGCATTGTGTGCTGCTTCTGGACGAAATGGAAAAGGCGCATCCGGATGTCTATAACATCCTGCTGCAGGTTATGGATCACGGCAAACTGACCGACCATAACGGTCGGTCTGTAGATTTCCGCAATGTGGTTCTGATCATGACGTCAAATGCTGGCGCGGCGGAACAGGCCAAGGAAGCGATCGGGTTTGGTCGTGATCGGCGCACGGGTGAAGACACCGCTGCGATTGAGCGGACATTTACACCAGAATTCCGCAACCGTCTGGATGCGATGATCAGCTTTGCTCCGCTGCCAAAGGATGTGATCCTTCAAGTGGTCGAGAAATTTGTGCTTCAGCTCGAAGCGCAGCTGCTGGACCGCAATGTGCATATCGAGCTGACCAAGCCAGCCGCAGAATGGCTGGCGGATAAAGGCTATGATGACAAAATGGGCGCGCGCCCGCTGGGGCGTGTGATTCAGGAGCATATCAAGAAACCGCTGGCCGAAGAGCTGCTGTTTGGCAAACTTGCCAAGGGTGGTCTGGTGAAGGTGGGTCTAAAGGATGGCAAGCTGAACCTGACGATAGAAGGTCCCGAGAAACCACGCCTTTCGGGAGACAAACCGCCTCTGCTTACGGCAGAATAGTTCAAACGCGACCTGAACATCTCTTTTTGACTCTCGCCGCGGCCTCCGTGGCGGGAGTTTTTTTCTGGTTTTGACAGATCACTCCGAACTGTCAGCGGCTTTTAAGGTCCACTCAGACCAATTTATCGCTCAACGACTCATTTGACGATCAGCATATATTGGAATAGAACAAACAAAGAACATCGATTGGGATTCTTTGTGCAGTGCCTGCCTTACACACCTGTAAATCAACAGCCGCTGAGCCGGAGCAGACGGGTATCGGACCCGCGTCAGGCCAGCATTCTGTCAGATGTGTTTCCCGCCACGGTGACCGATGCGGGCGCGATAGGGTTTATTCTGTCACATATTTCCGCAAACGCAGGCCCTATCCTTTGGGTTCAGGACAGGCTGTCGCGCAAAGAATCCGGATGCCCCTATTTGCCAGGATTGGGCCTACGGCGGCAGATTCTGAACGTAGACCTCTCGCGTCCTGCAGATGTTCTTTGGGCGATGGAAGACGGGCTGCGGTGCAAGGGCATGTCTGCGGTTATTGGCGAGATTTGGGGCGATCCGCCCGCGCTCAATTTCACCGCAACCAAGCGGTTGGCGATGCGCTCGGAACAGGGCGGCGTTCCCTGCTGGCTGATCCGGCGCGCCGCCAGTCCCGATCTGAGTGCGGCGCGCAACCGCTGGCGGGTGGCATCGCTCCCGTCAAGCCTGCATCCCGACGACCCGCAGGCCCCCGGCAACCCACGCTGGCGGGTGGATCTGTTTCGCTCGCGCCTGTCCAAACCCGGAGAATGGGTGGCAACCTATGACCGGGCGGCGGATCGTGTCGATTTTTCTGCCCTTCTTCGCGATGGAGCGCTGGCAGAAGATCGCAGAGAGGGTAAACGCCGCGCCGCCAGATGATGTGCCGATGGTATTGGCAACCGAAGGCCCGCACGGCCCTGTCATTCACGCAACCAACCGCGCGGCCCGCATTGCCGGAATCAGTACAGCTGCACGTGTTGTGGATATGCGTGCCCTTTGCCCTGATTTACACGTGGAATACGCAGATGTTGCAGGGGATACTACAGCCATGGGCCAGTTGGTTTTGTGGGCGCGGCGCTGGTGTCCCTGGACAGTTGCAGACGGCCCAAGTGGTTTGGTTCTGGACACCACCGGATCTGATCATCTGTTTGGCGGCGAAGCGGCAATGCTTGTGGAAATGGAAACGCGCCTGTCTTTGCTTGGCCTAACCTCGCAACTTTCCGTAGCCCCGACACGGGGCGCCGCCTGGGGCTTGGCGCGATATGGTAAAACGCGCAGCATTTGCAAACCCGACCAATTGACCGAACATCTTGCGCCGCTCCCAGTGGCCGCTTTGCGCCTGGAATCTGAAACACTGCTGCTTTTGCGCCGTCTGGGATTAAAGACCATAGGGGCACTGGCTGATATACCGCGTCTGTCCCTGACCCGGAGGTTCGTCCGTGCGGACCTTTCCAGCAATCCGATGCTGCGGTTGGATCAGGCCGCCGGGAATCTGGCAGAGCCCGTTTCCAACCTTGACGCTCCGCCAAGATTTCAGGTGCACAGCCGTCTGGCCGAACCGATACAAGACCCGACACCGCATCTCCCAGATCTGTGTGATGAGTTGTGTAATACTCTGTCCAAAGCAGGCTATGGCTGTCGCCGTTTGCATCTTGTCGTCTACCGCACAGACGGAGAGATCAGCAGGGTTGATGTTGCGACATCGATCCCAAGCCGGGATGCCACCCATCTCTTGCGATTATTCGATGACAAGTTGGAGCGGATCAACCCAGGCTTTGGCTTTGACCTGATCACGCTGACAGCCGGAGCGGCCGAGAAAATGGACAAGGTCCAGCCCCGGTTGGACGGTGGCGTGGATGAAGATCTGCATTTGTCGCGTCTGATCGACCGTTTGAGTGCGCGGTTTGGGTCCCGTTCTGTCACCCGGCCTATCCTGAAAGAAAGCCATATACCCGAACGGGCCGAAACCCGGCTTAACGCGTTAACCGAGGCGCAGACGCTGCCCGTTCAAACCACAAATCCCCGTCCCATCCGCCTGCTGGACCCACCCGAAGAGGTGTGTGTGCTTTATGCCGTGCCCGAAGGCCCGCCCGCGCAATTCGTCTGGCGCAGGCAAGCCCACCGTGTCGCCCGCTACGGCGGGCCCGAACGTATCGCGCCGGAATGGTGGCGCGACCGGCCCTCTACCCGATTGCGTGATTACTTCAGGATCGAGGATCAGGACGGCCGGCGGTTCTGGATCTACCGAGAGGGCCTGCATGATGATGGGCGCGGCGGTGATCCGCGCTGGTTTGTGCATGGGTTGTTTGCGTAATGCCAGAAACCGACACCCATCCCCAAAGACGGACCCTGACAAAGGACAGCTTTGTGCCAAATCCAAAGGCCCCGTTTGTTGAACTTGGCGTTACCAGCTGTTTCTCTTTCCTGCGGGGGGCCTCTGATGCGGTTGATCTGAGTGCGACCGCATGGACGCAGGGCTATGACGCGCTTGGCATTGCTGATCTGAATACAATGGCGGGGGTGGTGCGGTTGCATGCCGAAGCCAAGAAGGCTTGTCTACGGCCTGTTATTGGCTGCCGTTTGCAACTGGTCTCGGGTGAGGAATTTCTGGCCTACCCCCGTGACCGCGCCGCCTATGGAAGACTGTGCGTGCTGTTATCCAAAGGCAAGATGAACGATGTGGACGGGGGCTGGCAGGCGAAAGGTGAATGCGACATCACCTTGGATGATCTGGCTGCCCATGCCCAAGACGTACAGCTGATTGCCGTGCCCGACGGTGATCTGCGCCATTTTGCGGCCACCCTGCGCCAGTTGACCCGCGCCCTGCCAAGCCTGCGCCACATCGCAGCTAGTTATCTTTACCGTGGGGATGATCGCGCCCGGATCAATCGGCTTGATCGGGTGGCCCGGGCACATGGCCTGTCGATTCTGGCCACAAATGATGTGCATTACCACGCACCCGAGCGCCGTCCATTGCAAGACATCATGACCTGCATCCTGCACAAAACAACGATCACAAAAGCAGGCTTTCTGCTGCAGGCCAATGCAGAACGCCACCTGAAATCACCAACACAGATGCAGCGGCTTTTTGCACAATGGCCGCATGCGATACGGGCGACCCGGGAGGTGGCAGATGCCTGCTATTTCGATCTGACAGAGCTCGCGTATGAATACCCGCAGGAAACCGTGCCCAAAGGCCGCAGCCCGCAAGAATATCTGACTGAGTTGACGTGGACAGGAGCCGACTGGCGCTATCCAGAGGGAGTGCCGGACAAGACCCGCGCAACACTGGGAAAAGAACTGGCAATGATCGCCAAGCTCGACATTGCGCAATACTTCCTGACCATCCACGAGATCATCCAATATGCCCGGTATGGGGTCAGCCCGCCCATCCTGTGCCAGGGCCGCGGGTCTGCCGCAAATTCAGCGGTGTGTTACGTCCTTGGCATTACCGCCGTAGACCCTTCGAAACATGATTTGCTGTTCGAGCGTTTTATTTCGGAAGAACGCAAGGAACCGCCAGATATCGACGTGGATTTTGAACACGAGCGCCGCGAAGAGGTGATCCAGCATATCTACGAGAAATACGGCCGCGATCGTGCAGGTTTATGTGCAACCGTCATTCACTATCGGCCCCGAAGCGCCATCCGCGAAGTCGGCAAGGTGATGGGCTTGTCAGAAGACATCACCGTTGCGCTGGCTAAAACAATCTGGGGCAGCTTTGGGCGAGAAGTCGGAGTCAAAGAAGCCGAAGAGGCGGGGCTTGATCTGCGTGATCCGCTGATCGCCCGCACAATCAAGCTGGCTGATCAGATGATCGGGATGCCACGTCACCTAAGCCAACATGTGGGCGGGTTCATCCTCACCGAAACGCCCCTGACCCGGACCGTTCCCATTGGCAACGGGGCCATGGCTGATCGCAGCTTCATCGAATGGGACAAAGACGATATTGACGAACTGCGCATCCTCAAGGTTGATGTTCTGGCACTGGGCATGCTGACCTGCATTCGCAAAGCGTTCGATCTGATCGACGCGCATTATGGCAAACGTTACGATCTGGCAAACGTCCCCAAAGAAGACATGCCAGTCTATGACATGCTGTGCAAAGGCGACAGCGTAGGGGTTTTTCAGGTCGAAAGCCGCGCCCAGATGAACATGCTGCCCCGCCTGAAACCCCGCACATTTTACGATCTGGTCATTCAGGTCGCCATCGTCCGGCCCGGCCCCATTCAGGGCGATATGGTCCACCCGTACCTGCGCCGCCGCAGCGGAAAAGAAAAGGTAGAATACCCTTCTCCCGGGCCGGAACATGATCCCAACGAGTTGAGAAAGATCCTGAACCGCACCAAGGGCGTGCCGATCTTTCAGGAACAGGCGATGAAGATCGCAATTGATGCCGCCAAGTTTAGCCCCGCTGAGGCGAATGAATTGCGCAAAGCAATGGCCACCTTCCGCTCACGCGGCACAATTGAGACGTTACAGGAAAAGATGGTGGGGCGCATGGTGGCGCGCGGCTATGATCTAGAATTCGCGCAAAGGTGCTTTGATCAGATCAAGGGATTCGGGGATTACGGCTTTCCCGAAAGCCATGCGGCCAGTTTCGCGTTGCTGGTCTACATCTCAAGCTGGATCAAACATTACTATCCCGATGTATTCTGTGCCGCTCTGCTGAATTCTCAGCCTATGGGGTTCTACGCCCCGGCGCAGATCGTGCGGGATGCGCGCGAGCATGGGATCAAACTGCGCCCGCCAGATGTAAACTATAGCGATTGGGACAATACGCTGGAACCCGTGGGACCACAGGCCTTTGCCGTGCGTCTTGGTCTGCGCCAGATCGATGGTCTGAGACATGATGTGGCGGAACGGCTGATGACGGCACGTACAGTTCCCTTTACCGGCCTGGAAGACCTCAAGACCCGTGTTCGGGCTGATGCAGGTACCATTGGCAAGCTTGCCGCAGCTGATGCGTTCCGGTCCATCTCGCTGGATCGCCGCGCCGCGTTATGGGAGGCCCGTGCCCTGAAAGACGCTCCAAACCTGCCCCTTTTTACGACAACAGACAGCGCCGACGAAGGTCAAGACACTGCCGTGACACTGCCGGCCATGCCCAAATGCGAACATGTCGTCGCCGATTACCAGACCCTGCGCCTGTCGCTCAAAGCACATCCAATGTCATTCCTGCGCAAAAGCATGGCAAGGCAGCGCTACACAGCGGCTTGTGACCTGATCCGCAGCCGCAACGGGCAGCGGGTTTCTCTGGCCGGGGTTGTATTGATCCGCCAACGCCCCGGCACTGCCAAGGGCGTGTGTTTTATCACGCTGGAGGATGAAACCGGGGTGGCAAATCTGGTCGTCTGGCCCAAGGTGATGGCGCAGTTTCGCAAGGTCATCATGGGCGCCCGCCTGATCAGCGTGCGCGGGTATGTACAGCGTGACGAAGATGTCATCCACGTGGTCGTTCAACATCTGGAAGATCGCACCGACGCGCTGGAACGTTTGGCAAACGAGCCGATGGCAGTCGACCTATCGCGCGCCGATGAATTGCAGCGCCCGGTACCCGATCATCATTCACGCCATCCCCGCAACGTCCGTGTGATTCCCAAGTCCCGCGATTTTCATTAGCAACCGGACACTCGGCACGCAGCACTGACACTCATTCGCCCATATAGCTGAACGAATAGCCACAAACCCGCTTAGTGACACTCTCAAAGCCGCGAGTGACCCCATCCGCCGGACCATTCTGACGCTCTTTGCGCAACAGGGCCGACGAGTGTCACCGACATTCGCACCCAATTCGACATGAACCTCAACTCCGACTCCAAACATATCAAGGCCCTTGAACAGAGGTCATTTTGACATCGTTATGCAGGCTGGCGAGAACGAAATTCCCATTCGGGAAAGTATCTCGAGATCAATCCATATGACCGCATCGTCTTTACCTGGGTCGGCCCGTATTCCGTGGACGACAGTACACTCACGCTTACTTTTTCCTGCGTCGATGGCGGCACACATGTTGCCCTCACTCACCTCCGTTTTCTGGACGCTGAAACCGGTGACAACAATCTGGGTGGTTGGAAAAACATTCTCGAAGCGCTTGATGCCACACTAACGTAATCGCCAAGGGGCACATCTGATGGATTTTCACTCATAAACTGGACGGCTGCAGCTCTCGGCACAATTGCCGCATATGTACCTGGCATGATTTGGTTCAGCCCGAAATAATTCGGCCAAAGCTGGTCGTTGGGCTGCGAAGATCATTCAATTCCCGGGGACATTTACTTTGGCGCTAGTCATCGGAATGACGCAAACGGCGGGTGCATTACTCTCTGCCATCATCGCCACAGCGCTAGTCGTCGCAGGAATGAACTTGTCCATTCAGAAGACCGCAAAAGCGACTCTCATCGACGCCAGCTCTATCGGGACAAGCGGCGTGTTGATGATCTTTGCTCAAAGGACTCTCTAAATCACACTCGCGGGATGCTGCCGACGTCGTAACCTACTGGACCGCACCATAAACCACCGCTAGCGTTCGAATATGCTGCGCTACATGCTCAAACGTCTGATTTCCCTGTGCCTTAGTTTGACCGTGGCCAGCTTTGTCATCTTTTTTGTGATCGAAATCGCTCCCGGCGATCCTGCTTCATTCATGCTGGGATTGAATGCCCAGCCGGATACGGTTGCTGCCTTGCGCGCCGAACTGGGGCTCGATGTCCCGAAACATCAGCGCTATTTCGATTGGGTCAGCGGCATGCTGACGGGCAACTTTGGCACGTCTTATACCTATCGAACACCTGTGGCAGAGATGATCGGTGATCGGCTTTGGGTGTCTCTTCCGCTTGCAATATATGCCCTGACTTTATCAACGCTGATTGCCTTTCCTGCTGGCATCTACGCCGCTGCCCGGCGTGGTGGGCCCGGAGATGTAGCCGTTATGGGTGCCACGCAGTTGGGCGTTGCTATTCCAAATTTCTGGTTCGCCATGGTGATGGTGCTGATATTTTCAATTAACCTGCGCTGGTTTTCAGCTGGTGGTTTTCCGGGGTGGGAAAAGGGATTTGGGGGGGGACTAAAATCACTTACGCTGCCGGCGATATCTCTGGCGTTGCCGCAGGCCGCAATCCTCGCACGGGTCATGCGCTCGTCATTGCTGGACACTCTTTCACAGGACTATATGCGCACTGCGCGGGCAAAAGGCCTGACCCAGCGCCAGGCCCTGTGGCGGCATGCCCTGCGCAATGCGCTGATCCCGGTGCTGACAATCATCGGGCTGCAGTTTTCGTTTCTATTGGCCGGAGCGATTATTATTGAACAGGTCTTCTTTCTGCCCGGGCTTGGGCGGCTGGTATTCCAATCCATCTCGCAACGCGACCTGATTGTCGTAGAATCCGTTGTCATGCTGCTGGTGTTCTCCGTCATCCTGGTGAATTTCCTCGTTGATTTGGCCTACGCAGCCGTCGATCCGCGGCTCAGGACCCGCACATGAGAAGGTCGGTATATCTGTCGCGCAATTTGCTGTTGGGAGGCGCGCTGTCTGCCCTGTTTCTCATTGCCGCGCTGATCTCGTTCCTTTGGACACCGTTCGATGTCGAGTTGTTGAACATTGCAAACAAACTCAAAACACCCAATGCCACCAACTGGTTTGGCACCGACCATTTTGGCCGCGATGTCTTTTCGATGATCATGGTCGGCGCGCGCACTTCCATCGCCGTCGCAATCGTTGCCGTCGGGATCGGAATTGCGGCTGGCATCCCTCTTGGTCTGGCAGCAGCGGCACGCAAAGGCCGCCTGCTAGACGAGGTCATCATGCGCGGCAATGACCTGATATTTGCCTTTCCCAGCCTTGTAATCGCCATTCTGATCACGGCTGTTTTTGGACCCAGTGCGGTCAACGCAATTATCGCCATCGGAATATTCAATATCCCTGTATTTGCCCGCGTAACCCGAGGCGCCGCGCTCAGCCTGTGGGAACGCGAATTCATCCTTGCTGCGCGGGTGTCGGGCAAATCCACCACAAGAATTTCTTTTGAGCATATCCTGCCCAACATCCTGAACCTGCTCATCGTGCAAAGCACCATTCAGTTCAGCCTTGGCATCCTGGCCGAGGCTGCCTTGTCGTATGTTGGACTTGGTGCGCAACCGCCAACGCCAAGTTGGGGGCGCATGCTGGCTGACGCACAAACCATGGTCAGCTTTGCCCCACATCTGGCGCTGATGCCCGGTTTTGCCATCATCTTGACCGTTCTGGGTTTGAACCTGATGGGAGATGGGCTGCGCGATGCGTTGGATCCACAAATCCGGGCGGCGAGATCATGAGCCTGCTGAACATTTCAAATCTGTCGCTCTCGATCAATGGCACGCCAATCCTTCACGACCTCAACCTGAGCGTTGATCCCGGGCAAATAGTGGCAGTCACGGGGGAAAGCGGCTCCGGCAAATCCATGACCGCGTTTGCAATCATGCAGTTGTTGCCACGCGGGGCAACATCTTCGGGTCAGATCATGCTGGATCAAGCCAATCTTCTGACCGCGAGTGAGCCCCAGATGTGTGAAATGCGCGGCAATGACATCGGTATGGTATTTCAAGAACCGATGACAGCGCTCAACCCGGTCCAAACCATCGGAGATCAGGTCGCCGAAACCATCCTTATCCACGACGCATTGCCCCTGGCAAAGGCCAAAGAAGCGGCCCGCGCTGTTCTCGACCGCGTTGGTCTTCCCGAAAATCGTTTTCCGCTCACACGATACCCCCACGAGCTAAGCGGCGGACAACGTCAACGCGTGGTCATCGCAATGGCCATCGCTCTACGCCCCAAACTTCTGATTGCGGATGAGCCGACAACCGCGCTCGACGTGACCACGCAGGCGCAAATTCTGAAACTTTTGCGCGACCTTGTTGATGATTTTGGTATGGGTCTGCTAATGATCACGCACGATTTGGCCGTGGTTTCGGATATGGCCGACACAATTGTCATCATGCGCAAGGGTGCGGTGGTTGAGGCAGGGCCAACACAACACATTCTCGCAAATATGCGACACCCCTACACACAGATGTTGTTTGAGGCGTCTGACCATCGCGTCACCCTTCCAACGCGCCCGGCACCGTCAGCTTTGCTCAAAGTGGAGAATGTTAGCCGGGACTATCGGCTGCCGCGCACTCAACTTTTTGGCAAGCCGGGCAGCTTTCGGGCGGTTAAGAATGTCAGCTTCACCCTTGAGAAAGGCGAACGACTGGGGCTGGTCGGCGAAAGCGGCTGTGGAAAATCCACACTGACACGCGCGATTCTGGGGCTGGAAGCGGTGCAGGAGGGCGAAATCACTCTGGATGGCGAGCCGGTTTTTGCCGACCATCGCCCCAACCTCAACGTCCGGCGTAAAATGCAGGTGGTTTTTCAAGACCCGTTTGGCAGTTTTAACCCGCGCCACCGAGTCGACAGGCTAATCACCGAGCCGTTTCATCTTTTGAGCGCGCCGCCGACGGGCCTAACCCGCAAAACAGCAATTGACGAAGCACTGACTGCAGTCGGACTTTCCACCAGTGATGCGCGCAAGTACATTCATGAATTCTCCGGCGGACAGCGCCAGCGTATTGCTATCGCGCGTGCGCTTATCATCAAACCGGAAATGATTGTTTTTGACGAAGCTGTCTCTGCTCTTGATGTTTCGGTTCGCGCCCAGATCCTCGATCTGCTGGCTGATCTTTGTGAAGCCTATCATTTGACCTACCTCTTCATCAGCCATGACCTGAGTGTTGTTCGCAATGTCACCGACCGGGTTTTAGTTATGAAGGCGGGGCAGATCGTGGAACAGGGTGACACCAAAGCCGTCTTTGCAAATCCGCAGCACCCCTATACCCAATCATTGATCGCAGCTGCCCCGCGCCTGCCTGATCTTGATGTCCTCAAACGGAGCCTTGCTGATGTCTGATATAATCTGGTTTGATCCTACGACCTGTCTGATCGGCGGCAGTTGGTCGGCACCGGCAACCGGCGAATCCTTGCCGTTGATCAATCCATCTGACGGATCGACTCTGTGCAACATCGCGCGCGGCGCTGCTGCTGATATTGATGCGGCGGTGGGCGCTGCGCAAGCGGCACTGGACGGTGATTGGGGCCACATGACCGCGCTTGAGAGAGGCCGCGTTCTGACTCGCATCGGTCAATTGGTGTTGGAAAAGGTTGAAGAACTCGCAACGTTGGAAGCCATGGATGTCGGAAAGCCACTCACGCAAGCGCGCGCAGATGCGGTGGCGCTTGCCCGATACATGGAGTTTTATGGCGGTGCTGCTGATAAGGTGCACGGTGCAACCATCCCGTATCTCGATGGGTACACTGTTTATACGCTGCGCGAACCACACGGGGTGACAGGCCACATTGTGCCGTGGAACTATCCGATGCAGATCATCGGGCGCTCTGTCGGGGCAGCGCTGGCGATGGGAAATGCCGCAGTGCTAAAACCAGCAGAAGAGGCCTGCCTGACCGCCCTCGCATTCGCTCATATCGCGCAAGAAGCCGGGTTACCTGACGGTGCATTAAATGTTGTCCCCGGGCTGGGGGCCGAGGCGGGGGCCGCATTGTCGTCTCATCCCGACGTCCAGCATATCAGCTTTACCGGCTCAGTTCGAACCGGCGCGCTGGTCCAACAAGCGGCAGGGAAAAACGTGACCCCCGTGACGTTGGAACTGGGCGGCAAGTCTCCACAGCTGGTATTTGACGATGCAGATCTGGATGCCGCCTTGCCGTTTCTTGTCAACGCAGGGATCCAGAATGCGGGTCAAACCTGTTCTGCATCGTCACGTATTCTGGTACATCGCGGGGTCTACGATACGGTGCGGGATCGGATGGCTGCAGCATACAGAGACCTCACAGTCGGTCCCGCAATAGACGATCTGCGGGTTGGTCCTCTGATCTCGAAAAGACAGCAAGAGATTGTGAATGGCTTTTTGCAGAAAGGTCACGATCTGACACTTGTGGCTCAGGGGGTTCTGGCGAGTGGTACAGAACATGCAGGTGCCTATGTATTGCCGACGCTTTTTTCAGATGTCCCGCCAGACCATTCACTGGCGCAGGACGAAATATTTGGGCCCATACAGGTTATCATTCCCTTTGATACTGAAGAGGAGGCAGTTCAAATTGCCAACGCGACCGACTACGGGTTGGTCGCCAGCATATGGACACAAAATGGTGCCCGACAAATGCGTCTGGCCAAGGCGTTGAACTCCGGGCAGGTCTTTATCAACAATTACGGAGCCGGCGGCGGCGTGGAACTGCCCTTTGGCGGCGTCGGAAAATCGGGACATGGTCGCGAAAAAGGCTTTGAGGCGCTTTATGGGTTTTCACAACTCAAAACGGTCGCCGCGTTCCACGGATAATTCGCAAGCAAAGCCGCGCTATTCTGCAGCCTCAACCCTGTCTTGAGTCATCGTGTCAAAGTCGCTCGCCTCATGACGCTCGTGCAATTGCCCTTCCAGCGGGCCCGACGTGGAATTCACCATCTTGCCGCGCTGCACCGCCGTACGAGCGCCGATCTGATTGGTCCAGCGCAGAACGTTTGTATAGCTTTTGGCATCTACGAACTCACCCGCGTCATAGGCTTCGCCCAGCACCATCCTCCCATACCACGGCCAAATCGCGATATCAGCGATCGTGTACTCTGGCCCACACATATATTCGTGATCCGCCAGATGGCGATCCAGTACATCCAGTTGACGTTTGACCTCCATCGTAAAACGGTCAATGCAGTATTCGATTTTGAACGGCGCATAGGCGTAGAAGTGGCCAAAACCACCGCCCAGATAAGGCGCGCTTCCCATTTGCCAGAACAACCATGACAGACATTCCGGTCGGTCTGCTGGATCAACAGGCAAGAATGCCCCAAACTTTTCAGCCAGATGAAGCAAGATCGCGCCGGATTCAAAAATCCGCGTCGGCTTTGGCGTGCTGTGATCCATCATGGCTGGGATTTTTGAATTGGGATTTATGTCGACGAACCCGCTGCCAAACTGATCACCATCACCGATCCGGATCAGATGAGCATCATATTCCGCGGCCTCAAACCCTAACGCCAGCAGTTCCTCCAACATCACAGTGACTTTGACGCCATTGGGCGTGCCTTGCGAATAAAGCTGCAACGGATGCCGCCCGACGGGCAGTTCTTTGTCATGGGTCGCTCCGGCGATGGGTCGGTTGGTCTTTGCGAATGCGCCGCCATTCTCCTTTTCCCAAGTCCAGACTTTGGGTGGAACATATTCTGACGTTTCGGTCATGGCTGGAACTCCGGTTGGGAAATGCTAATTCGTCGGCCCACCGTAAACAGCTTGCCCCGGAGCCGCAATTGGCGGCATCCTAATAATCACAAACACGTGGGGGATACGATTTGCGACTAAGCGGAAAAACAGCCATCGTCACGGGCGGCGCATCAGGATTTGGCGCAGGTATTGCCGCCAAGTTCATCGCTGAAGGCGCCCAGGTGATGATTGCCGATATTAACGAAACTGCAGCTCAGACCGTAGCCAGCGAATTGGGTGTCAATGCAGTAGGCCAGACTGTTGATGTCTCAAACGGACCGTCCGTTCAGGCTATGGCCACAGCCGCGTTGGGTGCCTTTGGCCATGTCGATATACTAATCAACAATGCGGGCGTAACCCATCTACCGACAGCGCTGGAATCTGTCAGCGAAGAAGATTTTGATCGCGTGTTTAATATCAACATGAAATCTGTCTATCTGACCGCCCGCGCGCTGGTGCCACATATGAAAAAACGCGGCGCTGGCACAATCCTCAACGTGGCCTCAACGGCCGGGGTGTCACCGCGTCCCAAGCTGAACTGGTACAATGCATCCAAAGGCTGGATGATCACCGCAACCCGAACCATGGCAGTCGAACTGGCTCCCGACGGCATTCGGGTTAACGCATTAAACCCCGTTGCCGGCGAGACCCCTTTGCTCAAGTCCTTCATGGGAGAAGACACGCCCGAAGTGCGGGCCAAGTTCTTGTCGACCATTCCATTGGGGCGTTTTTCCACCCCGGAGGATATGGGCAACGCCGCCTGCTTCCTTTGCTCGGACGAGGCATCAATGATCACAGGAGTCTGCATGGAAGTTGATGGCGGGCGGTGCATTTGATGAGCGCGATCAACCTTAAAGATAAACTCAGGGCCTTCACCACACATTGGGATCCGCATGTCATCGCGGATTACAACAACAATGATGTGATGGTCGTGAAATTTCAGGGCGAATTTCCGTTTCACCACCACCCCGATACCGACGATTTCTTTCTGGTTCTCGAAGGAGAAATGATCATGGACGTCGAAGGCGCATCACATACTGTCGGCGCCGGAGAGTTGTATGTCGTGCCCAAGGGGCAGACCCATCGCCCCCGAGCCGAACAGGAGTGCAAAGTGCTGTTGATCGAGCCCAAGGGAGTGCCCAACACCGGCGATCCGGCAACTGCCGCGCCAAAGCCGAGAATTTGATGAAACCGGGCCCTAAGAATTTAATAACTGATGTGCCGGGTCTGCTGGTCGGCAATGCGCAAGATGATGCATTGAAATCCGGCGCAACAGTATTGACCGCCGACGCGCCATTTACAGCATCCGTGCATGTCATGGGCGGCGCGCCCGGAACCCGCGAAACAGACCTGCTCGCCCCCGACAAATCTGTGGCAAAGGTCGATGCGCTGGTTTTATCAGGCGGCTCTGCCTATGGGCTCGATGCGTGTTCAGGTGTGGTTGACGGATTGCGCGCAGCAGGGCGCGGTTTTGCCGTTGGAACAGCAATCATCCCTCTGGTTCCAGGCGCAATCCTGTTTGATTTGCTGAATGGCGGAAGCAAGGATTGGGGTGATAACCCCTACCGCGCACTTGGTCGCTCCGCCTATGACGGGGCAACGCGCGACTTTCGTTTGGGCACTACTGGCGCTGGCACCGGCGCGTTGACAGCTATGATAAAAGGCGGCCTCGGCTCTTCCTCGCTGGTTCTGGAATGCGGCATTACCGTTGGCGCATTGGTGGCCACTAATCCGGTTGGCAGCGTCACCACGCCCGGCGACCGGTATTTCTGGGCTGCAGCTTTTGAAATTGACGGGGAATTTGGAGGGCTTGGGCCAGACGAAAAGGCAGGACTCGGCCGCACACTCGAAAGCCGCAAAATGCGTCGCATGCTTGGCGCTGAAGATTTTGATACCAATCGTATCAATACAACAATTGCCATTGTAGCGACCGATGCGCCGCTTAGCAAAGCGCAGTGTCAACGCATGTCTGTCGCAGCCCACGACGGAATTGCGCGCGCCATCGTTCCGGCCCACACACCCAGTGACGGCGATCTGGTTTTTGCCGCGGCCACCGGTACTAGCGCAGCTGATCCGGAAACCCATCTGGGTGAAATCGGCCACGCCGCCGCCTTGTGCCTATCGCGCGCGATAGCAAGGGCAGTCTATCACGCGACCCCTGCTCCAGGTGATTTGCTGCGGTGCTGGTCCGATCTAAACAGCTGACGCTGCGACAGCAGTCTGCTCAGTTTAGTCAAATTTCATCCACCGCGCCATCGATCCTGACCTGCTAGTGAGCTTTATGACGGCAGCAAAAAGGCCGCGATCCTTGGACCGCGGCCTTCTCTCTAGATCACAGAACAAAGGTTCTAGTTGGATTCGGCCGCTTCCTCAGCAGCAGACTCTTCAGCAGCCATTTCTGGCCCAACACTGACCAGGTAAGCGTAAACATCCTCTCCGCCTTTCTTCAGCTTGAAGGACATTTTTGATTTTGCGGAACTGTCGTCCAGATACGTCCGCAGGAACTTTTTCGGATCCTGCACGTAAGAAAGGAATTTCTCCTCGTCCCAAACCAAATCGGCCTCGCCTGCAGCAACAATAGAATTGCCATATTTGAAACCGTCAACCGTACCCGCTGTCCGACCAATCACCCCGTACAGATTCGGTCCGGTTTTTCCGCCTTTCAAAACCACAGTGCCGTCATCCGCTACTATCTGGTGGCAAGATTTGCACTTTTTGAAACCTTTTTCGCCAGCTTCGACGTCTCCCGCGCCCTGTGCGAGGGCTGGGCCTGCAAAGGCAGCTGCGGCTAGAGCGATCACATAACGGTTCATATAGCTTCTCCATGATTTGTGGTTGCGTAAGATAAGTAATGCAAAACCCCGAGAGTCAACGACACAATCCTGCGACGTCTAGACACTGGTCGGTTAAACACGTTCTGGATTCTAACCGATTTTGCCATGAAACTCTCTGAAAAATACTGTGATTTACCACGTGAACAAGCACTGGCGCAGAGGCGTGCTGTGACGTATCTGTGAAGAAAATCACCATTATTCGACCAAACCAAAACAGATAAGCGGAACAAACCGTAGATGACTGAGATTATGATACCGGGCTGGGTCAACGGCGAGCTGGCAGCGGTTGAAAAGCTGGAAGCCCATCAAAAGGGCATCAGGCACAAGGCAGTGTCGGTGTTTATCGTGCAGGACAATCAAGTCTTGCTGCAGCAACGAGCCTTAATCAAATACCACACACCCGGACTTTGGGCGAACACCTGCTGCACCCACCCGGAATGGGGCGAGAGTTCAAGCCACTGCGCGGTGCGCCGACTGCGTGAAGAACTGGGCATCACCGGTCTTGTCCCCGAATATCGCGACCAACTTGAGTATCGAGCAGATGTCGGCAACGGGCTGATTGAACATGAGGTGGTAGACGTCTTTTTGGCCGATGCAACCAAACCACTCACACTCACGCCGAACCCAGACGAAGTGATGGCAACGCGGTGGATCGAGTTTCCCGATCTTTTAGCTGAAATCCAGCGCACACCAGAGGTGTTCACACCGTGGCTGAAAATCTACCTGCAGGAACATGCTGCCACAATCTTTGGATCCGAGTTGCCTTTTCCAGCGCAAGGCTGATCCTTGCACCGAACCCAGCGGACTGATTGACTGCCCTCAAAGCAGGAGCAGCTTATGACAGTTCTCATTGCCGGCGGCGGTATCGCCGGACTTACTCTTGGTTTGACGCTTCACCAGATTGGAGTGCCGTTTCGGATATACGAAGTAACGCGGGCGATCCGTCCAATGGGCGTGGGCATAAATATCCAACCCAACGCGGTGCGCGAGCTCTTTGATCTGGGACTGGCGCATGAGCTTGACAGGATCGGTATCAAGACCCGGCAATATGGGTTTTATTCCAAGCACGGGCTCACAATCTGGGAAGAATCGCGCGGCCATTGGGCCGGCTATGCCTGGCCTCAATATTCTGTGCATCGCGGCAAATTGCAGATGTTGCTTTATGAAACACTGATCCAGCGGGCAGGGACCGACTGTATTATGACCGGGCAGCGCGCCACCAGTTTTGAAACGACAGGGACAGGCGCCATTTTGTCGCTTGAAGATGTTGATACTGGCGGGCAGCACAGCGTCACTGGCACGCTGATTGTCGCCGCAGACGGCATCCACTCGGCGATTCGCGCCCAGATGCAGCCGGACGAAGGCCCACCAATATGGGGCGGAGCGATTCTGTGGCGCGCAACCTCTCAGGCGCGCCCGTTTTTTGGCGGCGGGGCGATGGCCTTGGCAGGCCATGATACCCAGCGCGTCGTCGCCTACCCGATATCAGAGGCGGACCCTGAATCCGGTCTTGTCACACTGAACTGGATTGCCGAGTTGCGAGGTGATCCATCGCGAGGCTGGAACAAGGAAGACTGGAACAGGGCTGCACGCATTGCCGATTTCCTGCCTCAGTTCGAAAGCTGGAACTTCGACTGGCTGGATGTTCCCTCGCTGATCAAGAGCGCGGATCAGGTGTTCGAATACCCGATGGTTGATCGAGATCCGCTTGACCAGTGGACGGATGGCCATGTGACGTTGATGGGCGATGCAGCCCATCCGACTTATCCCGTTGGATCAAACGGTGCCACGCAGGCGATCGTCGATGCCCGGGTAATTGGGGCGGCACTGTTGAGACACGGGTTGACCAACAGCGC
>CBDTVL010000007.1:0-39259 GCA_965363755.1 uncultured Sulfitobacter sp. | reverse complement strand
GCTGAGACCGTGACATCCAACCCGGGAAAGTCCGGCGGCAGCGGTACTGTAATTTGCATGCCACCCGTGCGCGCCGCACTCCGGGGGCCAAGCAATACCTGCGCATCCGCGGCGTTCAAAGCGGATTTGAGGTCGTTTGGCATAAACAACATGCCGGGCGCGGCAATGACGCCGTATCCGGAAAAATCGCGCGTAGTCGCGGGTAGGATGTCAATCGAAAGGCCCAGCGACCGCATCGCCCTGTAGGTATCAAAGATCAGCCCAAAGTAGCTCAAGCCGTCTCCATGAGGTTGCACCGTCCAGCCGAAATCAGCGTCATAGTCAAATAAGATTGCCACAGGGGCTTGGCGGTTCGCAACATCAGGTGCTAAAGCGATTTCGGCCGCGACCTCGCGCGCTTCATCAATGCCTATTGCGTCTTTGCTGTCAGGGCGCAAAAGGCCGGAATGCAACTGCTCTTGCCCAAAAGGAACCTGTCTCCAGCGAAAATAACAAACCGCCTCGGCGCCATGGGCAAACGCCTCCCAAGACCACAGCCGTACCATCCCCGGCAGCGGTGCCGGATTATGTGGCGCCCAGTTCACCGGGCCGGGTTGCTGTTCCATAACCCACCAACGGCCACGGCCCACGGCGCGATAGAGATCGTGATGAAACGCCTGAAAGTCCGGATCGCCCTGGCATGCAAAGCGCCGCTTGCGGTCGTCATCAGTGTCAACCCGATCTTCAAGAAACCCCAGCGGATAACTGTCCCAACTGGCGATATCCAGATCAGCACCTACGGCAAAATGGTCGAAGTCGGTGATCCGGCCCATGTAATTGTGGGTTATCGGGGCGTCGCTATGCAGTCGGATGATCTCGGCCTGCGCCTTGTTGAACGCTACGACCTGATCTGAGCTGAACCTGCGGAATGCCAGCTGATGCGCCGGGTTTGGCTCGGTCACTGTCAAATTGGGAACGTCGATCTGGTCGAAATCGTCATACTCCATCGACCAGAATATGTTGCCCCAAGCCTCGTTCAGGGATGTGATGCCGTTGCACCGTGCCGCCAGCCATTTTTGAAATCCATCGCGTGCTGCATCGCTGTAAGAGATTGTTGTATCATGGCAGCCGTATTCATTGTCGGTCTGCCACGCCGCGACAAAATGGTTTTGCCCGTAGCGCGTTGCCAGCGCCGTAACGATCCGGGCACATTCCTGTTTGTAGCCCTGATGGCTGAAACAGTAATGCCGCCGAGAGCCAAACTTGCGGGGGCGCCCCTGAACATCGACAGCCAGCATGTCGGGGTGCCGGTCCAGCATCCAACGCGGTGGCGTTGCGGTTGGCGTGCCCAAGACAACCTTCAATCCAGCCCGCCCAAGCACGTCGATGGCCTGATCAAGCCAGTCCCATTGATACTGATCTGGCACAGGCTCCAGCCGGCTCCAGGCAAACTCTCCTATCCGCACCCATGTCAGGCCAACCTCGACCATGCGACGGGCGTCTTCCTCCCACATGTCGCGGGGCCAGTGCTCGGGGTAATAGCAGGTGCCAAGGGTTCGTTTCATGATGCTCACAGGTTAACGCGGTGTTCCGTTTGGCCGGATATGTCTACCCGCGCCTCAAAAGTAAATCCATCTAGCGCGCCGCTGACGCCGTGGGCGGCGGACGTGGCAAACAACGTCATCAAATCCGCGCCGCCAAATGCCGGGCAACTGATCTGTCCTGCGGGAAACGAGATCGCAGACATGAACTTTCCTTTCGGGGAATAACGCGCAACGCGGCTTGCGCCCCATTGGGCGCTCCAGATACAGCCTTCGGCATCGACAACCGAGCCGTCCGGGTTGAGTCCATCTTGGTTCAGATCAATGAGGATCTCGGGGTTTCCCTTGGGATATCCATCTGTCGCAGACAGGGGCTGCCGCATGATCCGGCGCGATTTGGTATCGCAGAAATATGCGGTCTGACGATCTGGCGAAAACGAAATCGAGTTGGAAATGGTGATCGGGGCATAAAGCTGCGTCACTTCTCCACGATAGAAACGATAAATGGCACCACGATCTTGTTCAGCATTTTTCCCCATGGTCCCGATCCAAAACCCACCCCAAGGATCAGCACGACCATCGTTTGAGCGGGTCGACGGGTCATCGGCTTCCAGCGCGACGACCAGATTGCGTTCACCGCTGGCAATATCAAAGCGATAAAGCCCACTTTCCGACGCAATAAGCAATGTCTGTTCGTCGACCCAGCCTGCCGCTGAGACATGTTCGTCAAATTGCCAATGGCGTGGCTTACCGGCCTCTTGCGTTAACAGTTTTTTGCCAAGGATATCGAACCAGAACAACTGCTTGAGTAGCGGGTGCCACAATGGACCTTCGCCGAGCGCACAGGCTCGTTTGTCATACACATGAGCTGTCACTGGCTGGTTTCTGCATCAAAAGCCGCAACAATACCCAGCGCACGTGCCCGTACATCTTCGACACTCATGCCAGGCGTGTAAATTCCTGTTCCGATACCAAAACCTGCGGCGCCTGCAGCGATCCAGTCTGCAAAATTCTTCGGGCCAACACCGCCGACTGCATAGGTTTCGGTTCCAGCGGGCAACACTGCGCCAATTGCCTTCAACCCCTCCGTACCCATCAGGAACGAAGGGAAGATTTTCAGACCGTCCGCACCGGCTTGCAAGGCTGCAAAACACTCGGTCGGGGTCAAAACGCCAGGGTATGAAGCAAGCCCGGCAGCTTTGCTTGCAGCGATCACTGTCGTGTCGCAGTTTGGTGAGACAATCATCCGCCCGCCTGCGTCAGCGACACGACCGACATCATCGACGCTCAATACCGTGCCGGCCCCGATCATCGCCTGATGCGCAAATGCCCGGGTCATGTTGGCGATACTTGTGAACGGATCGGGTGAATTCAGCGGCACCTCGATACGGGTGATCCCGGTCTCGATCAGGGCCTCGCAAATGCCGGTGGCCTCTTCCGGGCGAATGCCGCGCAGGATTGCAATGATTTTACGAGTCATAGGTCAAAGTCCTTCAGAGAGCTTTTGGCGGCGTGCAAGCCGAGTAATGTCATTGCTTCCACATCAACAATCGAAGTGTTCAATCCCTGATTGGCCAGAGCATCACCATATAACCCGGCGACAAAATCCGCACCAATTATGGCAACGTTGCGGCCCAACCAATACGGTCGTGCTGCCGCCAGTTCAGTTCCTATCAACAGACCGGACAATCGCGAACGTGCCGATCCGGGAGAGAGATTTGCGACCAGGTCGCCAGCCCGCAATCCAAAAAGCTGTGCGGCAACGGTCTGCGGTCGTGACATCGCATCTTCTACCCCTACAAAGAATGCAGCTGCATCCCATTCGTCGGTGGTGACGCTGTGGCGCAGGACCGATTGTTTTGAGAGCAACGAAAACAACTCACCGGTCATGAAAGTCTGAAAGCTGACGATCTCGCCTGCGCTTATGTGCACCCACTTTGTGTGGGTGCCGGGCAGACAGACCACTCCGTCAAAATCGCAGTCATTATGCAAAAATCCGGCAATCTGGGTTTCTTCACCACGCATGACGTCGGCGGGTTCGATTTGCTTGACCCCCGGCAGGATGAACACTGCCATACGTGGGTCAGTTGCAGGAACTTGCGTGGCGGTTTTTCCTGCAGGAGGAGGGCATGGAGCGCTCAAGTAGCTGGCTTCGGCCCACCCCTGTCGGGAACCGACCATGCCGCAGCAAATCACAGGCGTCACGCGCTCAGTTGAAAGATATGGGTCGATCAGCGCCAACAATGCAGCCTCGAACTCGCTGCTCTTCAGCTGTGCCATTCCGTGAGGTGAACTTAGGTTGTTAAGCGGTTGGCTGCCGGCACCCATGATCCAGGCCCGCAGGTTGGAGGTGCCCCAGTCAACTGCGATCCACGCCATATCATTGGAACTTGTTTTCATTATCCAGTCACCACAACACCGCCGTCGACAACCATGGTCTGGCCGGTCATCATCCGACTGGTGTCTGACGCCAAAAACAACACCGCATCAACAATATCCTGTGGTGCAAGCGTGTCTTTCAGACATTGCCGACCCAGATGTGCGGCAAGTGCTTCGGGTGTGACCCAGAGCTCTTTCTGTTTGTCGGTCAGCACCCAGCCGGGCGCGAGCGCATTGACGCGGATACGATCCGCGCCGAATTCCCGCGCCAGACTGCGGGACATGCCGGTAATACCGGCATTTGCTGCTGTGTAAGAGGGGTATCCCGCATTGCCCATCATATACGAGATCGACGAAAAGTTGATGACCGATCCACGTCCGGCACTACGCATGCCGTCAATCACCGACTGACAGGCAAAGAAATAAGCCTTGAGATTTATGGCTTGCGACCAGTCCCAGAACTCCTCGGTCACCTCTTCTGTAGAGTGGCGTTTATCGTTGGCTGCATTGTTGACCAGAACGGTGATTGGTCCATGCGCCTCGGCAGCCTTGGCAATTGCCCCCTGCAGGGCAGCAATGTCGGTGATATCACAGGCCAAGAATAGCGGACGCACCCCGTGTCTTTGTTCCATTTCATCACAAAACGGCTTGGAGTCGGACCGCTGCACAAAGGCGACCTTGGCCCCCTGTTGCAAAAACCCGTCCGTAAGCGACGCGCCGATGCCCGAACCGCCGCCGGTAATAAACACGGACTGGCCTTTGAGGTCGTGAAATGTGGCTGTTTGGGTCATGAACTGTGCTCCCTTTTGAAAAATCTGTTTGGTTGCCTGATCATAGACTTTTGCCTTCGATCACCCACATCGATTGCGGATAAGAGCATGGTAGCGTGATCCCGTGATGCATGAGATAGGTGCCAGAAAGCTCAATATCTTCGGTTTTCAAGACTTGATGGCCGCGGCTGTGTTTGATCGCCGATGCACGATTAGCAAGGCTGATGCGGTACATGCCAGTTGGGTCAAGACGCGTGAGCCGAAGCGGGCGCGGCGATATTTGCGATGACGTGTCGGCCTGGCCTGCGAACACAACAAAACGGTGACCGTCGCGTGCGTTTTGCTGCTCTGCAACAACCGATGGATCTGCACTGTCGAGCCTCAGAATGTCGGCGGCCATCATCCAGTTTCGGTTTTTCTTCCACCAGCTGGTCACGTCTTTCAACACTTCAATTTCGTGCTGAGTCAATTCTCGGGGATCCATTTCGAACCCCATGTGTCTTTGGGCTGCAACCCAAGCCCGGAACGCAATGTCGAGGGTCCGGCCAGAGGTATGACAAACACGCGGTCCGACGTGAGAACCGGTAATTGCCGCGGGCAGGAACAACGCAGCGCCTGCCTGCATTCTGAGACGCTCCAGCGCGTCATTTGAATCTGAAAGCCAGACCCGTTGGGTGCGCGACAGAATGCCAAAATCAATGCGACCTCCCCCGGAGGCGCAGCTTTCGATTTCTACCCGTGGATAGGCCTGTCGCAACGCGTCAATCAAAGCATATGACCCGCGCGTCTGGCTGGCATCAGGGGCCGGTAAGACCCGATTGTGGTCCCATTTGATATAATCGATCTCATGGTCGCTGAGAATGCTGGATATACGATCATATAGAAACGCGTGTACATCAGGCAGAGCCATGTTCAGCGCCTTTTGGTTGCGCCCCAAAATCTGGTCTTCGCTGCCCAAGGCCCACTCTGGATGGGCCCGGTGGATGTCAGAATCCGGGTTGATCATTTCGGGCTCAAACCAGATGCCGAAGGTCATTCCCAAACCGTGCACATGGCGGATCAGAGGATCTAACCCGTCTGGGTACTTGCGTGGATCAACCTCCCAGTCCGACAGCGCCTTTGTGTCGTCATCGCGGGTGCCAAACCAACCATCATCAAGAACAAACCGCTCGGCGCCCAAGTCTGCGGCGCGGGTGGCAATATCCATCAGAACCGGCAGCTTATGGTCGAAATACACTGCTTCCCAACAGTTGTAGTGGACCGGTCTTGGTTTGTCCGGTTGCGTCCATGTGACAATTCGATCCCGTACATGTCTTTGAAACGAGACGGCGCAGCCATTGAGGCCATCGGACGAGTAAACGGCATAAAGTGGCGCCGAGTGAAACTCGGTGGCAGATTGGGTTTCCATGCGCGCGGCGTGGCCAAATTGTATCTGGCGCCGCCCGTCAGGCAGTTCTTCCGCGATCATTCGGTGGCCGCCAGACCAGCCATAATGAAAGGCATAAGCTTCGCCCTGCGTATTGGTCGCTCCTCGGCATGGGATAATGAGGCCGGGAAAATGTTCATGGCCCGTGCGACCGGTCCGGTTTTCGCGGTATCGGATGCCCGGTGACCAAGGGGTCGTATTCAACTGGAATTCTCCGCACCACCGGCCGGCAACGTCGATCATCTCGTCGGAATGCTGTGGGGCAGGGAGCACTGGTGCTGCCAGCCAGTGCAGATGGGTTGGTCGCTCAGACTGTATCGATGATTTCAACACAATCACATGGGTCTCAGGGTCCAGTGCAATATGGGCGTTGTAGGTCAGCGCGTTTTCAGCGTCTTCGCAGCTTATGCGGATTTCAGTCCCGCCATTTTCTACTGTCAACAGCTTGAACTGTGGCAGCAAAGGTGTGCCATCGGTGTCTCTTAGGATCAGACCGGGTTGACCGGGAAAGGATCTGCTGGCTTCGGGGCACAAAGAAAGGTCGGCATGTTCGTCCAGCATGCCACCGGTGACGTCGATCGCATATGCAGCGCCAATAACGTCCAGGTCTTCACCTTTTGGCAGCGGTGGGCCCCAGTAGACAACCTGAGGCACCCTCTTGCCAAGGGATGCGAGCACCAGAGTCTGGCGCTCGTCATCAATTCGCCAGCATTGCCTCATTACTTCACGGCACCCAATGTCAGGCCCGCGATGAAGTGTTTCTGCATCAGGAAGAACATCGCCACCGGTGGCAAGGCCGCCACAATCGCGCCAGCGCTCATCAGATGATAAGCGGCCCGATACTGCGCATTGAACGACGTGATCCCAGCGGTGACAGGTTGTGACTCGGCACCTTGGGTCAAGACAACCGCCCAAAAATAGTCATTCCAGATGAAAGTGAATATCAGCACCATCAGCGCTGCAATCGCCGGTTTCATCAGCGGCAGTACGACGTACCAGAAAATCTTCCATTCCGCGACACCTTCCACCCGCGCCGCTTCGATAAGGGCATGCGGCAGCGCCTTGATGAAGTTGCGCATGAACAAGGTGCAAAACCCGGTCTGGAATGCGATGTGAAACAAAACAAGACCGGTCTTGGTGTTGTAAAGCCCCATGTCCAACGTGAGGTCACGTACCGGCACCATCAGGATTTGAAACGGTACAAAGTTCCCGGCAACGAAGATAAAGAAAATCAGCAGGTTCGTCTTGAAGCTGTAAATACCCAGCGCAAAACCGGCCATGCAGGACAGCGCAACTGCGCCAATCGCCGTTGGCACCGTGATCAGGATTGAATTCAACATATAGCGAGGCATTTCGGATTCAAAGAACACCCGACCGTAGTTGGATATGCCCGCAAAAGACGACGGTAAGGTCCAATAATTGCCCGCTGTAAAGTCTGCCTCAGGTTTGATCGAGAACATGGCAACGGCGAGCAGCGGCAACAGCCACAGGATCAAGGCCACCGGGATCATTCCGCGATAGGCCATTTGCATGGCGTGGGAAGATTTTTCGATAGGTCTCGGAAACATCTCAGTGCCCCTTCTCTTCTTGATACATCGACCACAGGAAGTAGGCGATGAACACCAACATGATCAGGAACAATACAACGGCAATCGCCGCGCCGTATCCCATGCGGAATCCGTATTCGGACAGCGCCTTTTCGAACATGTAAAACGACAGAACCCGCGAAGACCCAAATGGCCCGCCATTGGTCATGATCGAAATAAGATCAAACGATCGCAAAGCACCAACGATGGTTACAACAAAGGCAATAAATGTCGCGGGTTTGAGTTGTGGAATGACCACGTACCACAGCATTTTCCAGCCCTTTGCACCATCCAGCCTTGCCGCTTCGATTTGCTCAGGGTCGACTGCATTCAGGCCCGTCAGGTACAGGATCATACAATAGGCGGTCTGTGGCCACAGGCCCGCGGCGATAATACCGTAGGTCACATAGGTTGGATCGCCCAGAACATTAATGGGCCCCAATCCGACAAGGCCAAGTAAGGTGTTCAACATGCCAAATGTCGGATCATAGAACCAGGTGAAAACCAGGCCAACAACAATCTGACTGATCACAAAAGGAAAGAAAAACAGCGATTTATAAAGGCGCATTCCCGGAACCGTCTGGTTCAGAAACAATGCGATGAACAGACCTGCCGGGATTGCGAGCAGGTAGAGTACCAACCATTTCAGGTTGTTCCAAAGAGATATCTCGAACGCCCGGTCTCCGGCCAGTTCCTGATAGTTTTGAAGACCAATAAATTCGGCTTCACCCAATCCGTCCCACTTATAAAGCGACAGGTTGAAGCTCTGGAACACCGGAAAGATGACATAAAACAGAAAGAACAGAATTGCCGGCGTGAGGAACAGCCAAGGTGTGATCGCAATTTCGTTTTGTTTGAACCACGACCGCTGTTGTGGCGGGCGTGGAGTCCGCGCCGTTTCTGTGCTGGTCATAGGTTACCTCATTTTCTGCGGGATGCCGGTTTTAATGTTTACGCGGCGCGTCCGAGAACCCCACGCGAAAGAGCTGACGGAAGGGCGACGAGCGGGCATTGAAATGCCCGCTCGTGATAGTTTTAGTAGAGCGCTTTGCGTTTGGCCTCAAGGCGCTGCAAAATGTCTTCAAGGTTTCCAGGTATAACCATGAATTCCTGCAAACCTTCCATACCGGCTGCAGCCATTTCAGCCGGGAAGTCGCGGTCAAAGAACTGCGCAACGCCACCAGGAGAGTTCGTCGAGAGCATGGCAAAGCCTGCGTTCAGGAACTCGTCATCATCCACACTGGCTTTGGCGTTGACCGGAAGCTGACCGAGGGCTGCGCCACTGTTGATAATCGTCTGGTTGTCAGCTGAGGCAACAAACTTCAGGAACGCGCGTGCGTTGTCTTTGTTCGCAGCACCAGTTGGGATGTGAAACGTATCCGTTGGCGCGTCTTCCGCCATGGCAACGCCTTCAGTGATGGCGGGAAACTGATAGAATCCAATCTGATCATCTGTCAGCCCAGCATCACGCATAGGTGCAACGGCGAAGTTACCCATCAAATAGGCGGCAGCATCGCCTTTGACCATGAATGGCAGCGCTTCCTGCCAGCTGTAGGACTGATGGTTGTCAATGAACGCGCCCATGTCGATCAACTGCTGCCAGTTTGCGAATGTCGCGCGGACTTCGTCGCTTGTCCAAGAGGCCTCACCATTGGCAAGTGCCATATGGAAATCAAAGCCGTTTGTGCGCATGTTCAGGTAGTCAAACCATCCACCAGCTGTCCAAAGGAACTTGCTGCCGATGGTGTAACACTTGACGCCGTTGTCCAGCAGAACTTGGCAGTTTGCCAATTCCTCGGCCCATGTTTTAGGGGCGGTCAGGCTATATTTCTCAAAGATGTCCTGACGGTAATAAACACCCCACTGATAATAGGTGTAGGGGACGCCGTATTGTTTGCCATCAATTGTCATCGCGCCTTTGGTTGATGCCAGTTCAGTTCCGATGTCGCCTTCCCAAAGGTCGGATACATCCTCAAAAAGCCCGGCGTTTACATAGGGGCGCATGCGGTTGGCGGCATACCAGTTTGCCACATCAGGTGAATTTGCCGTCAGAAAGTTGCGGATCTGAGTTTTATAGGCTTCGCGATCGATGATCGTCAGCTCGATGTTGAGGTCGGGGTTCAGGGCGCCAAAGCGCTCAACCATGCCCTCCATCACTGCACGTGGCGCAGGGTTGCTCATGTCCGAGAAAATCTTCAGATCGCCAGTCAGCGGTTCGCTGTGGCCATCTGCAAATGCACCGGTCGCCAATACGGCACCGGTGACCAGCGCCGATACAGACGCCTTGATAGTGGAACGCATAGTGTCCTCCCTTTTGTTCCAAATAGTGAAACTTATTTTTAGATATTGAAATCTGAACACAACTGACCTATGCCTGTCAACAGTTTCCTCGTGGGCTTTGCCTGTTGAGGTAGGGAGGACTAATCATGCTGCCCGAGCGCAAAGGGACCGGCACTGTAGGCAAAGCTCTTAGCGTTCTTGATGACGTTGCCGCCTTTGAGCGGCCCGTTAGGTTTACCGAGATTCTGGCAACCTCTTCCTTCCCAAAAGGCTCTTTGTATCGATTTCTGCAGAACCTGACCAATGAGGGCATGCTGAGCTATGACCCGAAACAGCAGACGTATTCGCTTGGCGTTCGATTGGTGCGTCTTGCACATGCTGCATGGGCGCAGTCATCGATGGCCCCAGTCGCAAGGCCATATCTGGATGCTTTGAGCGAGAAAATCGGCGAGACGATCCATCTGGCCCAGCTTGACAACGCGCATGTTCTTTACGTTGACAAGCGCAATGCAAAAAACCCTGTGGAAATGTTCTCGCAAGCCGGAAAAATTGGACCGGCCTATTGTACAGGCGTTGGCAAAGCGATGATGGCATATTTGCCTGAGGCTCAGCTTGATCGGATACTCCCGCAGCAATCCTATCATCGGTTTACGCAGGGCACGCTTTGCTCTGAGCAAGAGCTGTGTGCGGAGTTGAAGGCTATTCGGGGACGTGGGTACGCGTTTGACCGCGAGGAACACGAGCCCGGCATCATTTGCGTTGCGGTTCCCATATTGACGGCTGCCGAACACACTATGGGAGCGATCTCTGTTACCAGTTCCACGACGACGAAAACCTTGAAACAACTTGAACAGCTTGTGCCTCAAATGCGCGAAGCCACTCAGAGAATCGCCAGCGAAGCTGAATACTGGCGTTTTCCATCTGAGCAAAAACCAACGAAATAGGGGAGTATAAGGCAATGTCAGGCGTACAGCTACAGAATGTGATCAAACGCTACGGCGATATTCAGGTCATCCATGGGATCAACCTCGAAATCGAAGATGGTGAATTTTGCGTTTTTGTTGGCCCCTCTGGTTGCGGCAAATCCACCTTGTTGCGCATGGTTGCTGGTCTTGAGGAAACCACCGAAGGTAATATGAAAATCGGAGTCAGAGACGTCACTAAAATGGATCCGGCTGAACGCGGTGTGGCAATGGTGTTTCAGACTTACGCGCTCTATCCGCATATGACGGTCAAGGATAATATGGGATTTGGCCTGAAAATGAACGGGTTTCCCAAGGCTGAAATCGAGGCAAAAGTTGCCGAGGCCACGCGCATTCTCAAGCTTGAGGATTATCTGTCGCGCAAACCCGCCGCCCTGTCTGGCGGGCAACGCCAGCGCGTTTCGATCGGTCGCGCGATTGTGCGCGGCCCCGAAGTGTTCTTGTTTGATGAACCACTGTCAAACTTGGATGCGGAACTTCGGGTCGAAATGCGTGTAGAAATTGCGCGTCTCCATAAAGAGATCGGTGCAACGATGATCTACGTTACCCATGATCAGGTCGAGGCGATGACGCTGGCGGACAAGATTGTGGTTTTGCGCGCCGGATATATTGAGCAGGTCGGGGCCCCGTTGGAACTGTACCGGAACCCTGACAACAAGTTTGTGGCTGGTTTCATAGGGTCGCCTGCCATGAATTTTCTGGAGGGCACCTGTCAGGGTGATGCCGTCGACGTTCCTGCACTTAAAGGCAGTTTCAAAGTACCGGTTGCGATTCCTGCGGCCGGCACTCAGGTCAGCTTGGGTATTCGTCCTGAACATATTGAAATTGATCGCAAAGGAGACACCCATACGGTTGATTTGGCCGAAGCATTGGGCGGAGTATCTTATGCCTATCTCTTGTCGGACTCCGGCGAAAAGATCATTGTTGAAGAGCGCGGGGATGAGCGGTCTGCAGTTGGTGACAGGGTTGGCATTAATTTCCCGGTGGAGCGCGCGATGCTGTTTGACAACAAAACAGAAGCTCGTATTCGCTGATTTATTTTTCAGGCGCCTTTGATTGCCAATCTAATGTTTGTCAGGGGATCTGAAGCAGATAGGTTCATTCGGGCCGTTGCCTCAGGGTACCTCAACCAGTAAACCCCGGCGCATGGCCCACCCTAACCGCCCTCACCGCAATTTCTATGGCCGTCTCAAGGGCCAGAACTTGCGTGACAGTCAAAAGCTTTATCTTGAGCAGGATCTGGAGGATCTGTCCCCCGGATCGGTCAGTTGGGAACAGAATCCAGATCGCACTCCGCTTGATCTGGACGCCAGATTTGGAAGCAAACCCGTGTGGCTCGAAATCGGCTTTGGCGGCGGCGAACATATGGTTCATCAGGCGGCACAGAACCCGGATGTAGGCATTATCGGGTGCGAGCCTTACATCAACGGCGTTGCGATGCTGCTGGGCAAGATTCGCAAAGCTGGTGTGTCTAATCTCTGTGTCTTTCCCGGCGATGTACGAGATATGTTTGATGTCATGCGCGACGCGTCGATCGAGCGCGCATTTTTGCTCTACCCTGATCCATGGCCAAAAACCCGACACCACCGTCGCCGTTTTGTGACGACTGAACATTTGGAACCTTTGGCCCGTGTCTTAAAGCCCGGGGGAATTTTTCGCGTGGCGACAGATATATCTGATTACGTGCGCCAGACGCTAAAAGAGGTGCCGCGCCATGGCTTCGAGCGTTTGAATGATGCTGATATCCACGAACCGTGGAAGGATTGGATTTCGACTCGTTATGAGCAAAAGGCTTTGCGGGAAGGGCGCCCACCGCACTACCTGACCTTCCGCCGCCGCTAAACATTCTAACGAGCGCTGAGGTGTGATAGGCTCGCTGCATTCTTGAGCGATCCCGTTTTCAAAGGTGCAGTATGAAAAAGCCAGAGGCCAAAGTGGCTCCCTCCACTGACATTGTCAATTGTCACGTCCACACCTTTACGACCGCTCATGCCCCTCTCTATTTTCCGTACCCGATTGTGTCGATCTTCCGCTATCTGCCTTTCTTGGTGCGATTCCTGCGATGGGGGTTCAGCTTTTTTTGGTTGGACAAAGTCACAGACTTTTTGAAACGGATGGAGAATTTCCATCGCACCGGAAGCCGCGCGACGCAGCGTGATATCTTTCGGGAGGTGCTGCATTACTACCCACGCAGCACACGTTTTGTGGTGTTGCCGATGGATATGGCGTTAATTGGGCACGGCCCGGTACGCGAAGATATTTACCAACAGCATGACTCGCTGGCGGCGTTGGCGGCAGACCCGGACTATGGCAGACAGGTCATTCCTTTCGCAACGATCTACCCCGAACGCCCCGACGGCGTGGCTGAATTCAAGCGCTGCATTGATGAATTGGGGTTCAGGGGCCTCAAGCTTTATACGAAACTGGGTTATGCTCCGGACCATCCTGTTCTGATGAACGAAGTCTATCCATATTGTGTCGAGCGGAACATTCCTGTCATGACTCATTGCTCGCGCGGCGGAGTTTATCACAAAGGTTGGGATCAGAAGCAGCAGGATGCTGTCACGGAACCGGCCGCCTATATTCCGATATTGCAGGCTTTTCCCGATCTGCGCCTCTGCCTGGCCCACTTTGGCGGCGATGCAGATTGGATATCACATTTGCGGGACGGGCGTGATCCGGACGATCCCGATGCGAGCAAAAAGAATTGGGTGTCGTGCATCGCGGAAATGATTGCCAGCGATGACTATCCAAACCTGTACACAGATGTGTCATATACAATCTTCAAGTTCGATAACCACATTCCGCTCTTGCGTCTTTATCTGCGTCAGCCGGCAATGCGCGACAGGGTATTGTTTGGATCGGATTTTTATATGACACGGCAAGAGTCCTTGTCAGAAAAGGCGATTTCAATTCGATTGCGGGATTCTCTGGGTGAAGAGGTTTTCAGGTCAATCGCCGAGACCAATCCAAGACGCTGGCTGGGAGAGGCCTGATAGTCCTGTGGAATGGGCTGGACCAGTTTAGGGCAATTGGCTAAGCCTGCGCACAAACTTTGACCCGTAGAAAGTCCGCTCATATGTCCAGCCATGCCACTCCTATCCCGATGACGTCCCATGCCAGCGGGCCCCTCACAGGGGTGGCGGAAGTGCCGGGCGATAAATCCATCTCGCACCGCTCGCTCATTCTGGGCGCCATGGCCGTTGGTGAAACACGGATTTCCGGGCTTCTGGAGGGCGAGGATGTTTTGGATACCGCCCGGGCAATGCGTGCTTTTGGGGCAGAAGTCACCGATCTCGGCGGTGGCAACTGGTCTGTTCACGGAGTCGGAGTCGGTGGATTTGCAGAACCTGAGAACGTGATCGACTGCGGCAACTCGGGCACAGGTGTGCGGCTGATCATGGGAGCGATGGCCACGTCACCCATAACAGCGACATTTACAGGTGACGCGAGCCTCAACAAACGTCCAATGGCGCGAGTGACGGACCCGATTGCGTTGTTTGGTGCGCAGTCAGTGGGCCGCTCGGGTGGCCGCTTGCCGATGACCATTGTTGGCGCGGCAGATCCAGTGCCAGTGCAGTATACCGTGCCAATGCCCTCGGCGCAGGTGAAATCGGCCGTGCTGCTGGCCGGGCTGAATGCTCCGGGCCAGACCGTAGTGATCGAAAAAGAAGCGACGCGGGATCATACAGAGCGGATGCTTGCGGGGTTCGGCGCAATAATCTCCACGGAAGAGACAGACGAAGGCCGCGTGATTACTCTTACAGGTCGCCCTGAATTGCAGCCCCAAACCATTGCTGTGCCGCGTGACCCGTCAAGTGCCGCTTTTCCCGTGTGTGCGGCGCTGATTGTGCCCGGATCTGATGTCCTCGTGCCAGGGATTGGTCTCAACCCAACCCGCGCCGGTCTGTTCACCACATTGCGCGAAATGGGCGCTGATTTGGTTTACGAAAACGAGCGCCTTGAAGGGGGAGAGCCGGTTGCGGATCTACACGTACGATACTCGCCTGATATGAAGGGTGTCACGGTTCCGCCAGAGCGTGCCGCCAGCATGATTGATGAATATCCGGTGTTATCTGTTGTGGCGGCATTTGCTTCTGGCGACACAGTCATGCGCGGAGTCAAAGAGCTGCGTGTCAAGGAAAGCGACAGGATCGAGGCGATGGCAACCGGATTGCGCGCCTGTGGAGTAGGGGTCAAAGACGGGCCGGATTGGTGGGTCGTAACAGGCGGCCCCAAGGTTAAAGGCGGCGCCACTTGCGCCAGCCATCTGGATCATCGAATTGCGATGTCTTTCATGGTGCTTGGCATGGCGACCCAAGAACCCGTCCGCGTTGATGACGGCGCACCTATTGCGACGTCATTTCCGATTTTCGAGCCGCTAATGGACGGATTAGGCGCAAACGTAACGCGAGATACCAAATGAGGATTACCGTCGCCATTGATGGTCCGGCAGCGTCCGGGAAGGGAACAATTTCCCGCGCAGTTGCAGCGCATTTCGGATTTGCGCATCTCGACACCGGGTTACTCTACCGCGCCGTGGGGGCCAAGTTGATTGATGGCGTGGACCCGGTCGAAGCCGCCCGTGCGCTGGATCGAAATGATCTTGATGATCCGCGCTTGCGCTCACCTGCTGTGGCGCAGGCCGCAAGCAAAGCAGCCGTCATTCCAGAAGTGCGCGCAGCATTGCTTGATTTCCAGCGGGCATTTGCTCTGCGGGCAGGCGGTGCAGTGCTGGACGGGCGCGATATCGGAACCGTGATTTGCCCGGAGGCACAGGTCAAACTTTTTGTAACAGCCAGCGCTGATGTGCGCGCGACGCGACGTTTTCAGGAACTGACTGGCAAAGGTACTAAAGTGACGCCAGATCAGGTGCTGGCCGATATTCAGACACGAGATGCTCGCGATATGCAACGAGACCAGGCACCGTTGCGCCCAGCCGAGGATGCAATCATGCTGGATACGTCTGAACTGAGCATAGAACAGGCGGTTGCGGCAGCCATTGCCAGTGTTACGGCTACTAGAACGCTCTAGGGCTTTGAAATTAAGTGCTTTTGGATGTGTTTGACACGATGATTTTGCTCCTCAGATCTTGAGCAATGCCCATTTCGATAGCATGCGCCAGAGCCGGCGCGCTGTCGCGCAGCCCCCGGATTTTATCGGTCTGTATCATCCAATAGCGCGACGGTTTTGCCACAACCGCATTTGCCGAGGCCAGACTGTCCCCGAGTAAGGACATTTCCCCAACAAAATTGCCGGGCCCGCAGAAACCAACTTTTTGCCCGTCACAGATGATGTCGACCTTTCCGGACACGAGATAGATTAGAAAGCGCACTGGCTTTCCTTGCTGGGTAAGTTGGGTGCCAAGCCCACCTTCAGCCCAAAACCCCATGTCCAGAAGTTGCCTGGCATCCCGGGGATCCAGCCGTGCGAGGCGTGCATCTATCAACGATTGCTCTTCATTGGTAAAACTGGATCGCCGGTTCGCATTCCATATCAGAGCAAGTTGAACCACATTGACGAGGACAAGCAGTGTTTCCCAGAACACCCCAACGGGATCCTTGAGCCAGAAAATGTCGTAGGTGATGGCCACCAGAGACGACGCAATCACAATGATCCGCAGGACGGTCATGCTTCGCATCAGCATCGAGATGACCAGCAGAAGATAAGAAAGATGTCCGACCATGCCGCCGGTAGAAAACGCTGATTCTAGAGTGAGTTCCAAACCTGTCGTACCCATATTCCGGTTGTTGTCAGCCGCCAGACCTGGCCAGTTCCGCAGGACGATACTTTGAAAAATACCAGTAATCCAGCACCTTAACGCGTGAATGTGTTTTGCGCTGGGTGCTCACCAAAGCGTGCATGGCTGCGAAGATATCGTGCCGCTACTCTTTTTCAGAATTGACAGTAAGGAGATGTTTCATGCGGTTGCTTTTGATGGCTTTGGTTTTTGCACTGGGCACCGCGCTGCCATTGTCAGCCCAAGAGGCTATCCAAGCCACGGAAGCGCGCATGACGCTGGACCGATTGGGCGGCATTCTTTTGGCGCTGGATTCCAAAACCCGCCGCTCCGGATCCGCCTTTGAGTTGACGATAGATGATGTGCCTGTTCTGATCATCACCGATGAAACAGCTGATCGAATGCGCGCGATGGTTCCGATCAGGCTGGTCGACGACATCAAGTCTGAAGAATGGCGGCGTCTGATGCAGGCGAATTTTGATAGCGCGCTGGATGCTCGCTATGCGGTTGCGCAGGGGCGTTTGTGGAGTGTGTTCATCCACCCGCTTTCACCCTTGGAAAAGGACCAACTGATTTCCGGCATCGCACAGACCGTCAATGTCGCGCAGACCTACGGGTCGCTCTACACCGGCGGTGCGATGCAATTTGGCGGCGGAGACTCTGCGCCGCTGCAGCGGCAATTGATAGATCGGCTGCTGGAGAAAGGCGAAGAAATATAAATCCAGCCAGCCTCTTGATGAAGGCTGAATTTGCGCGGGCAACGGGCCAATTTCTTTTCTATTGCGCGCGCCGCCTAATGACAATAATTCCATTCGCCAGTTCTTCGCTGACAAACACATTTCCTCAGGGTCGGAAAATTGCGCTTTGACACGTGTTCTTTGCCGGATGAAACCCGAGTTTCTCCTCCGAGTTTATTGCGTTTTTTTCAACTTATAATACTGTCCATAATATGTTTTGATGGCATCTGCGATCAACACAAGGAGATGCGTGTGTCTATTAAATCTAATTCCTATTTTGGAATTCCCAGCCTGCTTGCTGCTGTCGCCATGACAGCAACTGGCGCATTGGCGGAAGCGGTTCCGGTTCAGGAACCGTCGTCGCAAGAGGACATAACGGCCGCTCTGTCGGGCGGTGTACCGGGCGGTCGGTGGAAAGAGGGGCTTACCTTCGAAGGTATCGCTCCGCACCCGTGGCTAAAGTCCGCGGCTAACTGGTTTCCGGGAACTGAAGAAGTGCAGCCTGAAGAGATGCGCATCACCTTTATGGGTTCTGCACCGTTCATCAGGCCCGGCCAGATGAACACGTCCATCTATGTGGAACTCGGCAATGGTGACAACTTTGTCTTTGATATTGGCGAAGGTTCACCTGCGAACTATATCGCGGCCAGAGTCGCGTTGAACGAAATCACCAATGTCTTCATCACCCACCTGCACGTGGACCACTTTGGCGGACTTCCTTATCTTTGGATGTTTGGCACCTGGGCTGGCGGTTGGCACGAGAATCTAAATGTCTATGGCCCGTCAGGCAGAACCGAGGAATACGGTACCGCCACGATGGTTGAAGGCATGAAGATGATGACCGGTTGGCACCGTGATGCGTTCAGCGTGTTTCCGGTCGGCAAAGGCTGGGACATCAATGTTCACGAATTTGATTTCCGTGACAATGGCGGCATTATTTACGAGAAAAATGGGGTTACCGTAAAACATTGGCAACGCAGTCACGCCAAAGACGGCGCATCGGGCTACCGGCTCGATTGGAATGGGTTGTGCTTTGTTTGGACAGGTGACGGTCGTCCAAGCAATCTTGACGTAAAATATGCCAAGGGCTGTGATGTCTATGTGACGGAGTTGCAGGAAGAGGTCATCGAGATCAGTTCTGGGGTTCAGGGTGTACCGCCGTTTCTGGGGCGTTATACGGTTGATACCCATCACACACCTGCTTATGCGTCGGGATATCTCGCTAACGAGATCCAACCCCGTCTCCTGATGACAACGCATATGAGCTTCGACCCGTACTCGATAGAAGAAACCGTGGCTGAAGTTCGCGAGCACTGGAAGGGTCCATATCATTTTGGTGCGCCTGACGGAATTGTTGCCAACGTGACCAAAGACATGATTTGGGTTCGTCAAGGTGTTCTGCCGGATTTCCCGAACTCCAAAGCGCCGCAGTTTGATTTCACTAATGGTCAATTGGTTGTGCCGCATCCGCCAACGTCACGAGCGGAGATACAAGAGCCGTTTGTGCGCGATCAGGAAATCGATCCGGACCTCTATTATCCAGAAGGCTATAAGCCGGAGCTACTGGAAGATTGGCCAGTTGAAGGTGATCTGGTGGTACCTCTCGATGCCTTGCCGGACAGCCTGCGCCAAAGCATGGGGTCCTCTTGGAGGCATCGTGAAAAGAACCGCGCCATCTTGAAAGAGAAGAGCGGTAACTAAGAGGAAGCGTCGTGAGACGGCAAACAGGTCCGGGGCAATCATGCCCTGGACAGATCCAGGGCCGCAAGAGTTGCCTCTTGCCTCCAAGGCCGCGCTGGCCTATACCCCGCCTCGTCTAAGCGGCGGTCCAGATCGCAGACATATATGAGCAGGGTCGGGGTAATTCACCGGCCCTTCGTTTATTTGGACCAGCTGCGCAGACCAACTGAAACCCAAAGACCGGCGGAGACAACCGCGCGGCCCGTATAAATGCTAGATTAGGAAACCAGAGACCACATGGCTCAATCAACATCTATGGAGGAATTCGAAGCCCTCCTGAACGAAAGCTTCGAAATGGACACACCCGAAGAAGGGTCTGTCGTAAAAGGCAAAGTCATCGCAATTGAAGCGGGCCAAGCCATCATCGACGTCGGCTACAAAATGGAAGGCCGTGTCGAGCTTAAAGAATTCGCAAATCCCGGAGAAGCTCCTGAAATCGCTGTTGGCGACGAAGTAGAAGTATTTCTGCGTCAGGTCGAAAACTCGCGTGGTGAAGCTGTCATTTCACGCGAAATGGCCCGCCGCGAAGAAGCCTGGGATCGTCTGGAAAAAGCCTACGAAAAAGAAGAGCGCGTCGAAGGCGCAATCTTCGGTCGTGTCAAAGGTGGCTTTACTGTGGATCTGGGCGGCGCCGTTGCGTTCCTTCCAGGCTCGCAAGTCGACGTGCGCCCTGTGCGCGACGCCGGACCACTGATGGGCTTGAAACAACCGTTTCAGGTTCTGAAAATGGACCGTCGCCGGGGCAACATCGTTGTGTCACGTCGTGCGATCCTTGAAGAATCACGTGCTGAGCAGCGCGCCGAAGTTGTCGGCAATCTGACCGAAGGTCAGGAAGTTGACGGTGTCGTCAAGAACATCACTGAATACGGTGCGTTTGTTGACTTGGGCGGCGTTGACGGTCTGTTGCACGTCACTGATATGGCATGGCGCCGGGTCAACCATCCGTCGGAAATTCTGGCGATTGGCGAAACCATCAAGGTCCAGGTTATTAAGATCAACAAAGAGACGCATCGCATCTCTTTGGGTATGAAGCAGCTGCAGGACGATCCTTGGGATCTGGTTGCTGGCAAATATCCTCTGGAATCTGTGCACATGGGTCGCGTGACCAACATCACGGATTACGGCGCATTTGTTGAACTGGAAGCTGGCGTTGAAGGCTTGGTCCATGTCTCAGAAATGTCCTGGACCAAAAAGAACGTTCACCCGGGCAAGATCGTATCTACGTCTCAAGAGGTTGAGGTCATGGTGCTGGAGATTGACGGCGCGAAACGCCGCGTATCTCTTGGCTTGAAACAGACCATGCGTAACCCATGGGAAGTGTTTGCAGAAACGCACCCTGAGGGCAAAGAAGTTGAAGGCGAAGTCAAAAACATCACCGAGTTTGGTTTGTTTGTTGGTCTCGACGGCGACATCGACGGCATGGTCCACCTTAGCGATCTGAGCTGGGACGAACGTGGCGAAGACGCGATCCAATCCTACCACAAGGGCGATATCGTTCAGGCGGTTGTCTCCGAAGTGGATGTGGAAAAAGAACGCATCTCGCTGTCGATCAAAGGTCTGGGTGGTGACAAGTTTGCAGAAGCAGTTGGCGGCGTGAAACGCGGCTCAATTGTGACGGTAACAGTGACGTCGATCGAAGACGGTGGAATCGAAGCGGAATATGAGGGCATGAAATCCTTCATCCGCCGCTCTGATCTGTCCCGTGATCGAGCCGAACAACGCCCCGAGCGGTTTAGCGTCGGAGACAAGGTTGATGTTCGCATCACCAATGTTGACGCCAAGACTCGCCGTTTGGGTGTGTCGATCAAAGCCCGCGAGATTGCCGAAGAAAAAGAGGCGGTACAACAGTACGGCAGCTCGGATTCCGGTGCATCTTTGGGTGACATTCTGGGTGCGGCGCTCAAGGTCGACGAATAAACTTTTCGGCTGATTTGAAATGACCAGACGGCTCCGCATGTGATGTGCGGGGCCGTCTTCTTTTGCGAATCGCTTGCCTAGAAATTATTAATGCCGCACTGCAGCAGCGAACAATTTACCTCGGGGATGGCAGTTTGTTGCCATGACAAGACGAAATCGGACCATAAATCACCTGTATAAGGCATTATTTTTGCTACGTTATCGTGCTTATTGTTTCCGCAGCGCAGGTTTGATCTTATAGTTCATGCAAGTTCGTAACGATAAAGAAACTTGACCTCTGGGGGGCTAACCGATGATCCGGTCGGAATTGATTCAGAAAATAGCAGATGACAATCCACATCTGTATCAGCGAGACGTTGAACGGATTGTGAACACAATTTTTGATGAGATCACAAACGCCATGGCGCGCGGTGATCGGGTCGAACTGCGTGGCTTTGGCGCATTTTCCGTGAAAAAACGAGACTCTCGCGTTGGACGCAACCCGCGGACGGGCGAAACGGTTCAGGTGCAGGAAAAGCATGTACCATTCTTCAAAACCGGTAAGTTGCTGCGCGACCGCCTAAACGGAAAGTAAGATCGTCATGCGCTATATTCGCTATGCGTTTTTGGCGACGCTGGGCATTGTGCTGATTTGCTTAGCGCTGGCCAACCTGTCTCCGGTTACACTTAGTTCTTTGCCAGAGGGCCTTCCGGATCCTTTAAGGTTGAGAGGCAGCATCCAGTTGCCGCTCTTTGTGGTCATCCTTGGCAGTATCGTTGCCGGGCTGATGATTGGGTTTTTCTGGGAATGGATGCGGGAACATAAACATCGCGCCGTCGCGACGCGGAAAACCCGGGAAGTCCACAAGCTGGAACGGGAAGTGACCAAACTGAAGGGTGAAAAACATGAGGGCAAAGACGAAGTTCTGGCCCTTTTGGAATAAGCCGACTGATCACTATTGACCAAAGGCTTAGACGATGACCTTGGATATCCGTGTCAAACTTTGCGGTTTAACGGCGCTCTCTGATATTGATGTGGCAGTTGCGGCAGGTGCCGCCTATGTGGGATTCGTGTTCTTCCCAAAATCGCCACGCCATTTGGATGTGGCCCGCGCGGCGGCGATGTCTGCAGCTGTTCCCGCGGGGATATGTAAAGTTGGCCTTATCGTAGACGCCGATGATGCGATGCTGGATTTGGTGACGTCTGCAGTGCCGCTGGACATGTTGCAATTGCACGGCTCCGAAACACCAGACCGGGTGCGGGCCATCAAGGCCCGTTACGGCTTGCCGGTGATGAAGGCTGTTGGTGTGGCCACATCAAGTGACCTTGTCGCGCTTGATACCTATTGCCGGGTCGCCGATCAGGTCTTGGTAGATGCCAAGCCCCCCAAAGATGCGCAATTGCCCGGCGGCAACGGGCTTGCCTTTGACTGGCAACTGATCGCCGGGCGGCGCTGGCCCGTGCCCTGGATGCTCGCGGGTGGATTGACACCGGACAATGTGGCCGAAGCGGTGCGCCTGACGGGCGCGCGGCAGGTCGACGTGAGTTCAGGCATAGAAAGCGCGCCGGGCGTAAAGGATCCTGACCTGATGCGGGCTTTTGTGGCCGCCGCAAAAGTCGCATGAACGTCCTCTTTCGCGATGCTTCGTTGGCAGACGTGCCAGAAATTGTGGCGCTTTTGCGGGATGACACTCTTGGCAATCAACGGGAAGGTTCTGACCTGTCGCAGTATCAGGAAGCATTTCGGCGTATGCAGGGCGAAGGCAACAACACCTTGGTTGTCGGGGAACTGGCAGGTCGGATCATCGCAACTTACCAACTGACAATCATCAGCGGTTTGTCCCTTAGGGCTGCGCGGCGCGCCCAGATCGAAAGTGTCCGTGTGGCGGGCGATGTGCGGGGTCTGAAGATAGGGGAGGCGATGATTTCAGATGCCGAAATGCGGGCGCGAGCAGTCGGATGTAGTCTGATGCAACTGACAATGAACAAGACCCGCACAGATAGTGCCCGGTTCTATGAACGCCTTGGCTTTACCCCCTCGCACATCGGGTATAAACGCGATCTGACCTGATTGCGGAGGCCGATATGGCAAATGATCTGTTCAATTCATTCATGACTGGCCCGGACGAAAACGGCCGGTTTGGTGATTTCGGTGGCCGGTTTGTGTCCGAGACATTAATGCCGCTGATCCTTAGCCTTGAGGAGGAATATGAAAAGGCCAAAACCGACGATGGTTTCTGGGCGGAAATGCAGGATTTGTGGACTCACTATGTGGGTCGCCCAAGCCCATTATATCATGCTGAGCGGCTGACCGAACATCTGGGCGGCGCAAAAATCTACATGAAGCGGGATGAGCTGAATCATACCGGCGCGCACAAGATCAACAATGTGCTGGGCCAGATCATTTTGGCCCGCCGTATGGGAAAGACACGCATTATTGCAGAAACAGGAGCGGGCCAGCACGGCGTTGCAACCGCAACGGTCTGTGCGAAATTCGGTCTGAAATGCATAGTCTACATGGGTGCGCATGATGTTGAGCGTCAGGCGCCAAACGTATTCCGCATGCGCCTGTTGGGGGCCGAAGTTGTGTCGGTAACCTCGGGACGTGGTACACTGAAAGACGCAATGAACGATGCGTTGCGGGACTGGGTCACAAATGTGCGCGATACGTTCTACTGCATCGGTACCGTTGCAGGTCCACACCCTTATCCGGCCATGGTCCGTGACTTTCAGTCGATTATCGGCAAAGAAGTACGCGAGCAGATGACGGCTGCAGAAGGGCGATTTCCAGATACTCTGATTGCTGCGATCGGTGGCGGATCCAACGCAATGGGCCTGTTCTACCCGTTTCTCGATGACAAAGATGTCAACATCATTGGGGTCGAAGCAGGTGGCAAGGGAGTGAATGCAAAGATGGAGCATTGCGCATCCCTGACGGGGGGCCGCCCCGGCGTTCTACATGGCAACCGCACTTATCTGCTGCAGGATGATGATGGGCAGATATTGGAAGGGTTTTCGATCTCGGCAGGGCTTGATTACCCTGGTATTGGGCCAGAACACGCGTGGCTTCACGAAATCGGCCGCGCACAATATGTCTCGATCACGGACGTTGAGGCGCTGGAGGCCTTCCAGTTGTCCTGCACGCTTGAAGGGATCATTCCGGCGCTCGAACCGAGCCATGCGCTGGCCCATGTGATGAAGATAGCGCCTGGATTACCAAAGGACCATCTGATCTGCATGAACATGTGTGGCCGTGGCGATAAGGACATCTTCACCGTTGCAAAGGCGCTTGGAATTGAAATCGATGTGGGGCAGTAGGCCTGATGTCGTCGTCTGAAACGGCGGGTGCCGTTCTTCTGGTCCGACGGAAAACGATGTAATTTTCGACAGCAATTAAAGGTGACTGGCGACAGACAGGTTATGGTTTAGGAAGCGCGTGTTGTTTCAGAATATCCAACGCCACGATACTCAGCGCCCTTCTGTGGGTTGCAACAAGGTTCACTTTTGGAGCACAGCCTTCATCGTGGGCTTGCAGAAACCTTGACGCGCACAGACACCAGCTGTCACCGTCTTTGAGGCCCGCAAAACCAAACTCCGGGCGCGATGTGCTTAGGTCATTGCCGACATATTTAGAGTAGGCGAGAAATTCTGCCGTCATCACCGCACACACAGTGTGTGAGCCCTGATCCTCTGCACAGGTGTTGCAGTGACCATCCCGAAAAAAACCGGTCATTGGCTCAGAGCTGCAAAGCAGCAAGGGGCCGCCCAATACGTTGATTTTGTCGTCAGGTTGCATAGCGTCCTCTAAAGGCTGTCCGCGATAGCGCGAAAGATGGCAATGTTCTCGTCCGTGACCCCGGCATCGCGAAATCGACGGTCCGCGGCGTTAGTGGCAATTACCATGCCCTTTCCCTGGTTAATATATAAGTATTGGCCATAAATCCCACGCCCCATAAATTCTCCGGCCGATGCGCCCTGTGGAATCCACCACTGGTAACCATAACCAAGCTTGCCCGGCGCGGTCGGTGCGCTGGGGATCGTTGATGCCGCTACCCAATCGGGCGGAACAATCTGTTGCCCATCATAGGCCCCGTTTTGAAGAAACATCTGCCCAAAGCGGGCATAATCGCGGGTGGTTAGATTAAGTCCGCCCAGCACAAAGGCCACCCCCGCGCCATCCGAGATATAATAGGGGGTCTGTTCAAGCCCAAGGGGTGCAATAATTTTTTCCGATAGCAAATCCGGAATAGAGCGCCCAGTTGCACCGCGCACGACCATGCTCACAATATGTGTATCAATCGAAACATATTGCCATTGCACCCCGGGGGCGATGAAGGTTTCGCTCAACCCGGCCGCAAAATCATCCATTTTGCCACCCAGCGCCAGCACCCGGCCCATGCGGTTGATATCGGAATTGAAGTCCAGATAATCTTCGTCAAATGTAACGCCGCTTGTCATGTTCAGGACGTCGCGGAGGGTTGTGCCATCATAGGCCCCGCCAATCAGTACGGGCACGTATTTCGTCACCGGGTCGTCAAGCGAGGAGATTGCCCCCTCGCTCACCAGTACTCCGAAAAGCGCAGATAAAAAACTCTTGGCGACGGACCATGAAATCCGCAGATCCTGCGCGCTCGTGCCAAGATAGTATTCCTCAAAGATGATCTGTCCGTCTTTGAGCACCACAAGCGCCGTCACGTCGCGATCTTCGATCCATTTGCCGACCTGGGCTGGCAAGGTTGTATCCGGCCCATAAGGCAGGTCAGTTGTTGCGCGGCCGCCTCGCGACACGTCCACCGACAAAAATGCATCGTTCATGTGGCTGAAGTTGCTTATGATCTTGTCTTCGGAAAACAGCGAATTCACCGCCAGAAGCCGCATGATTTCTTCGCGTTTCCAGACGCCCATGACGACGATCGCGAGGATGAGAGCCACTAAGAGGCGGCCAAGCCATTTTCCGAATGTACGCATGAAATGCCCTTTTCTCGGGGTAAAAGATCATGGCGCTCTGCTACGCGCAATCCTTTGATTGTGAGGAATTATCCGGCTGGCCCATCCCAGCGTACCCAGCGACCATGGTAATCCGCCCGTCCCAGTAAAATCGTCTGATCGCCGGGCCAGACTCGCAGGGTCAACGCGGCACCATTTGGAACTGCGTCACTTTCAAGTGCGAGCCACGCCAATGGGTTGTCAGGCGTTGCGCGCGCGCCCGCCGCTTCGATAGTTCTGGTGCCACGTAGTGTCACCTCGGGCGGAAAATATTGCCAAGCGATGGTGTGATAAATCAGGTGCAAGTGGCCCGCAGGGACCGACGGCAGACGCTGCTCAAGCCAGTCAATTGCATCGCCTCGATCCACCGGTGCATCCTGCGTTGCGATGGCCGCCAGGGTGAGTTCGGCCCGATGTGGCTGGTCAGGCCAAAGATAGGCAAAAAGGCGAAGCGCATGATCCGGTTTCCTGCTTTCCAACGGGTTCAAGTCAACCCCGCGCCGATCTGTCACTCTGAACCGCGCGCGGGCAGGGAGGGTGCCTGACCAATCGGGGCGTAGGGTTAAGGGGGCATTGGCGGGGCCGAGCTTGCCCGCGCTTGTGTGCAACGCGAATTGATCCCACATGAGATTCAGACCGGCACTTGCCCCCAGTTCCGAGACAATGAACGGTAAGTCATATCGGCCAGCCAACCAATGGCCGGTCGCAATCAGAGCGGCGCTGCGGCGCACCTCGTTGGTTTGTGGGGGGCTTTGAACCCAGTCCAGCAGAAATAATTCGTGATGGTTCAGCGCCGCTAGAACCGCTACGCCCAACTGATCATCACTGACATGATTGGGCGGGTATGCAGCTGTTAGTTCAGGCGCGCGTTCTAACAAGATCAGTGCATGCAGTCCGCCGGCAATGCGCAAAGGCAAAGAGGCGCCGTTTGGACCAAGGTCCGGGGCCGGCCAATTTGTGCAAACCTTTCCGATTGTGCTTTCGGCAGGCCAGATCCGTGCCAACAATCGCAATAATTGGCCCATGAAAGGAGAGCCGAGTGTCTCGCAGGACCGCGCCTGACTGAGGAAAGCCTCAGCCAGAGTCATCGGAAGCGATCAGCCAATTTCTGCAATGCTGACCGGGTGTCGCGTTCAGGTTCGGGTGCTGGTGGCTCTTTCTTCTGATCAGCGGCCACGGTTTTGGTGGTGCTTGAACGAGGTGGGGTAACGCGCAACGCAACGGCGTTCATGAACCGGCCGTCGTCACCTGCCGCCAGATAGGCCGCCCCGTCCGAGATGCCGCTTATGACGTCCTCAAGCCAATCCTGATCAGCCTTGGCAAAATCGTGCAGGACGTAGGAGGGCACACGATCTTTGTGCCCGGGGTGGCCAACACCCAGACGTACCCTGCCGTAGGTGTCACCGATATGAGCGTGAAGAGATCGAAGCCCGTTATGGCCGGCATGACCTCCGGATTTCTTGGCCCGTACCTTGCCGGGAGCCAGATCAATTTCGTCGTGCAGAACTGTCACCTCTGACGGGCTCAGCTTGTAAAACCGCATTGCTTCGCCCACGGACTGGCCAGAATTGTTCATGAACGTTTCGGGTTTGAGCAGGACAACCCTGTCGCTGCCAAAACGACCTTCACTGATCACGCCCTGAAACTTTGATTTCCAGGGGCCAAAGCCATGATCTGCAGCGATCCGGTTCACGGCCATGTAACCGATATTGTGCCGGTGTCCCGCAAATTTGGGGCCGGGATTTCCCAGGCCAACAATCAGGCGCATCTCATTCTCCTGCGTCGCGTTGTTCTGGGTTTAACAGGGCCGGTGCCAAAACGAAATACGGGGCCCGCAGGCCCCGCAATCTTATCACTTAAACGGAAAGCATGGATCAATCGTCGGATTGCTCGGTTGCTTCCACTGCATCTGCAGCCACTTCTTCGCCTTCATCTTCTTCCTCATTGTCGGAAGAGCGCAGGCCGGATGGGGCCGAAATATTGGCAATCACGAAGTCACGATCAATTGTCGTCTTCGCGCCTGCGGGAAGCTGGATCGCCGAAATAGTGATCGTGTCGCCGACTTCCAGACCGGTCAAATCAGCAGTCAGGTTTTCAGGGATGTCACCCGCAGTCACTTTCAACTCAACCTCGGGACGTACAACTGTCAGAACGCCGCCACGTTTCAGGCCGGGGCATTCTTCTTCGTTGATGAAATCGACGTGAATGAACAGGTTGATCTTGGTTGTGCGCTTAAGGCGCATCAGGTCTAGATGTGTCGGCAGGTCTTTGACCACATCGCGCTGCACGTTCCGGCAGATCACACGCACGTCATCGTGCCCGTCCATTTTCAGGTTGAGCAGGGTCGACAGAAAACGTCCTTGCTTCAGCCGCTTGAAAAGGGCGTTAAAAGGAACGTTGATTGCAACGGGGTCTTCACCGCCGCCATAAACGATTCCAGGAACCATGCCATCGCGGCGTGCCTGACGAGCGGCGCCCTTGCCTGTCCCCGTGCGTTCCTGAACTTCAAAGTCTGGGATTGCTCCAGCCATGTTATTCTCCAAAGATGTAAGGGCGGGACTCCTCCAAGGCTGTAGTCCCGCGTGAAGTCGCGCGTATAGACCTCTTTTGCGGCCTTGAAAAGAGGGCCAGTTGGTCTTTTTATCTGCTGTTAGACTGGGGCCTTTGACAGCGGGCTGGTCACCTGACCAATCGATCCTGCCCAAGCCCGCGGGATCGTGCAATTCGGGGCGTCAGGGACCAACAAAACTGGCCAAATGTCCACCTGCCTGTAGAACCCTGTCATAAAGTTCAAACTCGCGCGCGCGGGCAGTGCGCAGTTTGGCCTCGACCGCAGGATCCAACTGAGCGCTGGTATTGGGTGAGACGTTTTGCAGCTTTAGGACAACTTCTTTTTCGAACCGATCATTCAGAAAACTGCGAAATTGTTGTTGGTCTTCATAGGCAAACAAATGATGGACCAAAACCTGACCATCTTTCTTCAGATTGCCCGATGTCAGCATCTTGTATTGGTTGCCGATTCTGGCGAAATCGGGTGGATCATCCGAAATAACCGCCAGCACAAACTCGTCAAAGCTACAGCCATGAGTGCCTCGCGGTGTGTTTTTCTGACGTGGGCCATTCCTGTATCTGTACCAGCTTCGGATCTGTTCGATCGGGTCACGCATCACCGCTAAACGTTCGGGGATCAGATCGAAGGTTTGCAGCAAGAACGGTGCGATTCTCGTATGAAAGCGTTGTGCATTCATGTGTTTGCGCTGTTTTGAGAAAACGATGTCGGCGCGCGGTTTCAGTGCCATTTCGACAGCTGTTGTCCCGGTCTTGGGGACGGCAAGAAAGGCCAACTTCAGGTCGGAAAAGATCAACATGATGCAGTTCTAGCGCGCAGGTGTCAGTCTTGCCAGCGCCCTTCGAAATCCACAGGGATCAGCAGGTCGTTGCGACTTAGGTTTTTAACGTCGCGTTGGCCGACCAGCGCCATGGTTGTGTCGAGTTCCTTATGAATCACTTCAAGTGCTTTTTGAACGCCTTCCTGTCCCATGGCGCCTAAACCATAAACAAAGGCGCGTCCGATATAGGTACCGGTAGCCCCCATCGCCAATGCTTTCAGCACGTCTTGACCGGACCGGATGCCGCTATCAAGATGCACCTCGATTTTGTCACCTACCGCATCAAGGATCGACGGCAGCATGCGGATCGAACTCAATGCACCGTCCAATTGCCGACCGCCGTGATTGGAAACCACAATCGCATCAGCTCCGACCTTGGCGGCCATTTTGGCGTCTTCGACGTCCAGAACACCTTTTAAGATAACCTTTCCATCCCACATCGAGATCAGTTGTTCGATGCGCTTCCAGTTCAGAGACGGGTCAAATGCCTCGCCGATCCAGCTTGAAAGCGACGAGGGGTCTGTCACGCCCGTTGCGTGTCCGACAATGTTGCCAAAAAAGCGGCGCTTTGTGCCCAGCATCCCCAGACCCCAATGAACCTTGGTCATCATGTCGACGATTGAGCCGGGCGTCAGTTTGGGCGGGGCGGAAAGCCCGTTTTTAATGTCCTTGTGCCGCTGCCCCATAATCTGCAGGTCGACTGTAATCACCAGCGCAGAACATCCCGCGTCTTTGGCCCGTCCAATCAGGCGGCCCATGAAATAATCGTCTTTTAGTGTGTAAACCTGAAACCAGAACGGCTTGGTGGTGTTTTCAGCCACATCCTCGATCGAGCAGATCGACATTGTTGACAGGGTAAAGGGAACGCCAAAGGCCTCTGCTGCGCGGGCAGCTTTGATCTCACCATCGGCATTTTGCATGCCGGTCAGCCCAACCGGAGCGAGCGCAACAGGCATAGCGACGTCTTGCCCGACCATCTGGCCTGCTGTGGTTCGACCTGTCATGTCGACGGCAATACGTTGACGCAGTCTGATCTGATCAAAGTCTGAAGTGTTATCGCGAAAGGTCTGCTCGGTCCAACTGCCGGATTCGGCATAGTCGTAAAACATCCGTGGGACGCGGCGTTTATAGGCGCGCTTAAGATCGTCGATGTTGGTGATGGCGGGCATGGCTGAGGACCTTTGGATCGTATTGGTAAAGGATCATTACCAATTCCCGAAGTTTTAAGCAACGTGGCATATTATCAACTCTTGAAAAGAACTATATCACTCTATATAGTACGATATAGCACTATAAACTACACAGGAGGAATTGATATGACCCTTTCCCGACGCAAGGTCATTGCACTGATCGGTGGCGGCACTGTACTGGCTGCCTCCGCAGGCGCAGCCGGTTTTCTGACGACACGGACCCCGTACAAAGCACTCGCCCCATGGGACGCGGCAGGTCAGTATGATGATGCACGAATGCGGGCGTTGTCTTTTGCTTTGCTGGCCCCGAACCCACATAATCTCCAACCTTGGCTGGTAGAGTTTGAGGCCAGCGACGCGCTAATCCTGCACCATGATCCGAACCGGCATCTCCCGCACACGGACCCGTTTGACCGGCAAATTACCATTGGACTGGGCTGTTTTCTCGAGCAGATGGTGATCGCTGCTTCGGCTGACGGTTATGACGTCGATCTCTCGCTATATCCTGACGGTGAAGATGGGCCCATCGCCCACGCGGGGTTCCGGACCGGTGCGCAGATAGACCCGCTTGCTGAGCACATCTTGAACCGGCGATCCTGTAAGGAACCGTTCGCGGATGATCTGGTCGAGGCGGAAAAGGCAGACGCTCTCGCGCCCTATGCCAATATCATCACTGATACGCCTGCTGTGGCAGAAGTGCGAGATTTGACATTGGCGGCCTGGAGAACTGAGGCATTCACACCCCGCACGATGCAAGAAAGCGTCGATCTGATGCGTTTTGGCAAATCCGAAATCAACGCGACCCCTGACGGAATCGATCTTGGTGGTCCGTTTCTGGAAAGTCTGATGCTTGCCGGTGTTCTAAGCCGTGAGGTTCAGTCGGATCCCACCAGCACTGGGTTCGCCCAAGGCGTCACCATGTATGACAAGATGCTGACTGCGACACCTGCCTATGCAGTGCTGCCCTCTGAGGGCAATTCGCGCACTGATCAGATCATCGCTGGCCGACGCTGGCTGCGGCTGAATCTCGCGACGACTGCGCTGGGTCTGTCCTTGCATCCGGTCAGTCAGGCCTTGCAGGAATACCCGGAAATGGCGGTGCATTATGCGCGGGCGCATGAATTGCTGGCCCGAGACGGACAGACAGTTCAAATGCTAGGCCGTCTGGGGTACGGTCCTGATGTGGCGGCCACGCCGCGCTGGCCGCTGGAGGCGAAATTGATTGACGGATAAGACTGAAACCGCGCTGTTTTTTGGCGTCTTCCTCGAAATTGGGATCATCGAACAGCTTAGCCGAACCTTGTTAGAGGCGCGACTGCCAGATGGGCTGATAGCGCCACACTTTGCAGTGCTTAATCATCTCACTCGGGTGGCAGACGGTCGCACGCCGGTCGAAATGGCGCGGGCCTTTCAGGTGCCTAAAACCTCTATGACGCACACCGTCTCGGTGCTCGAAAGCCGCGGCTACGTTGATGTGCGCCCAAATCCCAACGACGGACGCAGCAAATGTGTCTGGCTGACCGAAAAAGGACGCAGCGCCCGCGAAGACATCATCGCGGCGATGAGCCCGGATATTGAGATACTCGCCAAGGGGTTTAACCCATCAAAGCTGCGCGATGTCCTGCCTGTGTTGACCGAACTGCGCCAGTTTTTGGATAATCATCGCAATGCGGAACCACCACGGGACCGACTCCTGTGAGAGTTTTGTCGCGCCGCTGAAACGCTGGCTGGATCAATCAGGCCGAATGAGCCCCGTCCGACAGAGTTTTGACAAAGGCCAGTACATCCGCAGGCGCATCACCGGCGCCGATCTTGGCCACAATCGCTGATCCAACAACAGCCCCATCAGCGACGGATGCGATGGCGCGTGATTTTTCAGGGGTATTGACTCCAAATCCCACAATTACCGGCAAGTCCGTAGATGACTTGATCCGCGCGACCTCGGGGCCAACATCTTGTGCCGATGCTTCGGCAGCACCTGTGATCCCGGTGATTGAGACGTAATAAACAAAACCCGAGGTATTTTGCAGCACGCGGGGCAGGCGGGCATCATCTGTGGTTGGCGTGGCCAGACGGATAAAGTTCAACCCTGCCGCCTGGGCCGGAATGCACAGTTCCGCATCTTCCTCTGGTGGCAGATCGACAACGATTAGCCCGTCGATGCCTGAGGTTTTTGCGTCAATCAGAAATTTCTGCACGCCCCGGTTGTGGATTGGATTGTAGTAGCCCATCAGGACAATTGGCGTGGTGTCGTCCTGCTCGCGAAACGCCGCAGCCAGATCCAGCGTTTTTTGCAGGGTCATGCCAGCGTCGAGTGCGCGTCGTCCGGCCAGCTGAATGGTTGGGCCGTCGGCCATCGGATCGGTGAACGGCAGGCCCAGTTCGATGATGTCAACTCCGGCTGCGGGCAAGCCACACACAATTTCCAGCGACGTTGCGTAATCAGGGTCACCTGCCATCACATAAGAGACAAATGCCTTCTTACCGGCGGCAGAGAGTTCAGCAAATTTTGCGTCGATGCGGGTCATGTCAGGGCCTTTTGAAACAGTCAGACCCAAATGCCGAAAGTCAGGGCGGAAATCAATGGGTCATCGGCACCGAGCCTGTGCTTGCACCCATGCATGACCCACACTAGAAGCGGGCCAACTGTATCTACGGAGGCCACTATGGGCTTTAAAATGGGAATTGTGGGACTGCCGAATGTTGGCAAGTCCACATTGTTCAATGCACTGACCCGAACGGCCTTAGCACAGGCGGCCAACTTCCCGTTTTGCACGATCGAGCCCAACGTGGGTGAGGTGGCGGTGCCTGATGCGCGGCTGGACCAATTGGCCGCTATTGCCAGCTCCAAGCAGATCATCCCGACGCGGATGACCTTTGTGGACATTGCCGGATTGGTCAAAGGCGCCTCAAAAGGCGAGGGGCTGGGCAATCAGTTTCTGGCCAACATTCGCGAAGTCGATGCAATTGCCCATGTGCTGCGCTGTTTTGAAGACGGCGATGTAACTCATGTCGACGGGCGCGTTAATCCGGTGTCGGATGCCGAAACCGTCGAAACTGAACTGATGCTGGCGGACATTGAGAGCATCGAAAAACGCCTGCAAGGACTGGTGCGTAAAGTTCGGGGCGGCGACAAAGAGGCTGTGTTGCAGGAACGTCTGCTGAAATCTGCGCTAAACGTGCTGGAAGACGGCCAGCCTGCCCGAATTGTCGACGTTGACGCCGAAGACATTAAGGCATGGAAAATGCTGCAATTGCTGACGTCAAAACCGGTCTTGTATGTTTGCAACGTGGGTGAAGCCGAGGCTGCATCAGGGAACGCCCATTCAACGGCAGTTGCTGGGATGGCTGCCGCGCAGGGCAACGCGCATGTGATCATCTCTGCCCAGATCGAAGAAGAGATCAGCCAGCTCGAGCCCGACGAGGCCGAAATGTTCCTGACCGAAATGGGCTTGGCTGAAGCAGGCCTCGACCGGTTGATCCGAGCCGGATATGAGCTGCTGCATCTCGAAACCTACTTTACCGTTGGACCAAAAGAAGCACGCGCATGGACCATTCGTCAGGGTACATCAGCACCTCAGGCCGCCGGCGTGATTCACGGCGATTTTGAAAAAGGGTTTATCCGGGCAGAGACCATTGCATTTGACGATTTTGTGGCACTTGGCGGAGAACAGCCGGCCAAAGAAGCTGGCAAGATGCGTGCTGAGGGCAAGACATATACCGTCAAAGACGGCGACGTGTTGCATTTCCTGTTCAACACCTAGGGCCCCTCCAGAACGGGGGCGCCGCTTTGGGCGGCAGTCAGCATACGAGACGTCCATGTTGGCCTACAGGTCGTTGTAGCTGCAGGGTTAGTATGTCTAGCCTTCGGCGTGCGCAAAGTGGGCGATGATCAGAGGCCGTCGGTCTCTGGAAAAATGGCCAAAGGCACCTAAAATCACGGCGGGAAGAAACGACGCTGTATCTCAGGTTCAGACTAACCAAACGGCTTCAAGACATTCCGCTCCGCTGGGTGGAAAGTAATTGCGTCCCTCTAGTTCATGCCAGTGATCCAGCGTGCTGAATCGAAGTTGCGAAAGACAAGAAACTTGGTCATGCTATCAATGATAGGAAGACCAATGGCAGCGACAGGAATAATGTGTCAGCCAGCCCCCCGCGCAACGACAACTGGAAAGCAAACTGGGTAAAGAAACATGAGATATGAACGACCAGAGACACTCGCGGATGCTTCTTCCTTGCTCAGCAAGGAAAAGGGATTGTCTCGCATTCTGGCAGGCGGCACCGATGTCTTGGTGCAGATGAAATCGGAGATGGTGGAACCTGACCTGCTTGTTGACCTGAAACACATTGACGGCATGTGCAGCATTGTTCGCGAAAACGGCGGGTACCGCATCGGAGCAGCAGTTTCCGGCGCTCAATTGGGTGAGCATGAAGGCGTGCGCACGCTGTGGCCAGGCGTTGTTGAGGGGTTGGAACTCATTGGATCAACTCAGGTTCAGGGCCGCGCGACCATGGCCGGCAATCTGTGTAATGGCTCGCCCGCTGCTGACAGTGTGCCAGCGCTTTTTGCAGCTGATGCTCAGGTGCGAATTCATGGCGTCAACGGCGTTCGCGATAGTTCAATTCTTGACGTTCCTGAAGGTCCCGGTCGTACCTCTCTGGCCAAAGGCGACATCATCACATCGATCTTTCTGGCAGCGCGACCACAATACGCGTCAGATGCCTATTTGCGCTTTATCCCAAGGACCGAGATGGACATCGCGGTTGCCGCTGCTGGCGTAAACCTTGAACTGGACCACAATGGGATCTGCAAAGACGCGCGGGTCGCGCTGGGCGCCGTTGCGCCGACAGTGTTGCTGGTTCCGGATGCAGGCAAGGCTTTGGTTGGGTCACAGTTGGACAACAGAGCCCTTGGTGCCATGGTGCTGGCTGTCGAGGCCGCATGCGCTCCGATCACAGATAAACGCGGAACCATCGAGTTTCGCACCAAAACGGCAGGGGTGCTTGCCAAACGGGCGGCTCTGATTGCCTATGCGCGGGCCGGAGGTAAAACATGAGAAATCTACATATTTCCACAACCATCAATGGTGATGATAAAGAGTTCATTTGCGGTCCAGATGAAACGCTTCTTGATGTGCTGCGGGATCGCCTCGGGCTCACCGGGGCCAAAGAAGGGTGCGGCACAGGCGATTGTGGCGCGTGCAGCGTCATGCTGAATGGCCGATTAATCTGTTCTTGCCTTGTGCTCGGCGTTGAGGCGGAAGCGGCCCAAATCGAGACCATCGAAGGCATGGCGGATGGCGAAAATCTGCACATTTTGCAACGCGTGTTTATCGAAAAAGCCGCGCTTCAGTGTGGAATCTGCACGCCCGGCATTCTGATTGCTGCGCGCGCTCTGTTGGCAAAGAACCCCGACCCATCGGAAACAGAAATCAGGTACTGGTTGGCGGGCAATCTGTGTCGCTGCACCGGTTACGACAAAATCATCAAGGCGGTCCAGATCGCCGCTGCAGAAATGAGGAGCACGTAACATGGCACTGGACTCAGATTCTGAACGGGAATTTAAAATTGTCGGAACACGGGTGCTACGCCCGGATGGCATCGACAAGGTGACAGGCAAAGCGCTTTTTGGCGCCGACACCTCAGCCCCGGGTATGTTGCACGGTCGTATCTTGCGCAGCCCACATGCACATGCCCGTATCCGGTCCATCGACACAGCAACGGCGCTGGCGCTGAAAGGCGTGAAGGCCATTGTCACCTCTGCTGATCTGTCAAAACCAGAGGATGATTTTTTCGCAGATATCGGCGACAATTGCCTCGCCCGTGAAAAAGCCCTTTATGATGGTCATGCGGTGGCGGCGGTTGCGGCGACTGACAAGGCAATCGCAAAGGCGGCTTTGCGATTAATCAAAGTCGACTATGAAATCCTGCCCCACGTAACTGATGTAGATGCGGCAATGAAGCCCGGCGCGCCGGTGATCCACGAAGGACGCGCCGACGAAACTGTTGCGGACGGGCTATCGCAAAACGTCACCAGCCATTTCGAATTTGGACATGGCGATCTTCAGGCCGGGTTTGCAAAGGCCGACAAGATCATTGAACGTTCTTTCAAGACCGCAGCCACACATCAGGGTTATATCGAACCTCATGCCTGTTTGGCCTCGTTGGGCGCAGACGGTCGGGGCGAACTTTGGTGTTGTACGCAGGGTCAGTTCAATGTGCGGACCATATGCGCAGAGCTTTTAGGCATCCAGGCCAGCCAACTGCGGGTTACAGCGTCGGAAATCGGCGGCGGTTTTGGCGGCAAGACAACTGTGTTTATCGAGCCCGTTGCACTGGCGTTGTCACGCAAAGCAGGCAAGCCGGTAAAAATTGTCATGTCTCGTGAAGAAGTGTTTCGTGCGACTGGCCCTACAGTGTCGTCGTCAACGGACGTCAAGATCGGCATGACAAATGACGGCCGCATCACGGCAGGGCAGGCACATTTGCGCTATCAGGGCGGGGCATTCCCAAATGGCACCGTTGAGTTTGGCGCGCAAGCGGCTTTTGCGGCCTACGATCTTGCGGCGGTTCAGACGCTTGGCTGGAATGTCATGACCAACCGCCCAAAAGAAGCGGCCTATCGCGCACCAGGCGCCCCGATGGCAATCTATGCGATCGAAAGCGTCGTCGATGAGCTTTGCCAGGAACTCGGACTTGATCCATTGGAGACCCGGATCAAGAACGCAGCCCAAAAGGGAACGCTGTCATCGTACGGGCCCACGTTTAATGACATCGGGCTTGTTGCGACGCTTGAGGCCGCCAAGGCACATCCGCATTACTCTGCCCCATTGGGGGCAAATCAGGGGCGCGGTTTGTCTTGTGGCTTCTGGTTCAATTTTGGCGGCAATACCTGCGTGTCGCTGAACCTGAACTCGGATGGAACTATCGGCGTGGTCGAGGGAAACCCGGACATTGGTGGCTCGCGGGCATCGATTTCGATGATGGCAGCAGAAGAACTTGGTGTGCCGTTCGATAGGGTTCGCACAGTCATAACCGACACAAACTCGATTGGTTTCAATGACGTGACGGATGGTAGCCGTGTAACCTTTGCCGTCGGTCTTGCCACGATCGAAGCCGCCCGAGCCGCCATCAAAGAAATGTGCGCACGGGTCGCGAAGATTTGGGGCATTGATGAGGAAGCGGTGATCTGGGAAGACGGCGCCGCAAAGCCATCTGGCCCAAATGCTGGCGATTTTGACCCGATGACACTGGCCGAGATTGCGGCTGTGGCCGACAACACCGGCGGCCCAATCGCCGGCCACCATGAAGTGAACGCAGACGGTGCCGGGGTCAGTTTTGGGGTGCATCTCGTGGATATCGAAGTGGACACCGAAACAGGTATGACCACGGTGCTGCGCTACACGGTGTTTCAGGATGCTGGCAAGGCTGTTCATCCTGATTATGTAGAAGGTCAGATGCAAGGCGGGGCGGTTCAGGGCATCGGCTGGGCGTTGAACGAAGAATACATCTATGGCGAAGATGGTCGCCTGCAAAACCCGGGTTTTCTCGACTACCGGGTTCCGGTCGCGTCTGATTTACCATCCATTGAAACGGTTATTTTGGAAATCCCCAACCCCGGACATCCTTACGGCGTACGCGGTGTTGGCGAAACGCCGATTGTGCCCCCTTTGGCTGCCATATCAAACGCCGTGTCTCGCGCGACGGGTGTGCGGATGGCGGAACTGCCAATGACACCACCTAGAGTGCTGAAAGCCATGACGTCCAAGGTATAAAATGGTCCGTGTGAAACTTTGGGGATCGTTGCGCAGCTTGGCTGACGGACAGGAGTTTGTGGAGCTTGATGCCGCAAATTTCAAACAAATTGTGGATCAGCTTGCTACACAATACCCGGCGCTCAGGCCACAAATCGAACGAGGGGTCTCCTTTGCACTTGATGGCGTGATTTACCGCGACGCGTGGTTCACTCCGATCTCAGAAGAGAACGAAATTGTATTGATGCCCTACATGATCGGTGGGTGACGCTGCCATCTGGCCTTTGACGGTGCAATGATCATGACGGGTGCGAGGTTTCATGGGGCCACTGAAATAGGGGAGCACCGGACAGCCCGGCACAGCCTCGCGCAAAGACCAAAGTGTTGTGTCCACCTGCTTAGTCAAACGGGCGTTACGGGCATTTGGGTCGCGTTAAATGGCTTCAAAGGTGTCCGGTGCGCAAGGGCGGCACTTGGATCTATAAACTTCAATTGATTCCAGTCGAGATCGCCAGACCATATCTGCTTAGTTGTCTTTTTCAGAGAGTCGCCCTGTCGCCGCGCGCATGCCTTTTCAGGCCTAAAGCCGTCGGTAGGCCAATTCTGCCAGATCCTGTCCGCGTCAAGCCTAAAGACATACGTTTCCGCGGATACTGGAGTGGTTCAGTGACTGGAGGCAGTTTTGGAGAAATGTAGCGATTTCGCCTTGTACTACCGTTATTTGGGCGGTTATACCGATCAGCGGAGATGTGGCCGAGTGGTCGAAGGCGCTCCCCTGCTAAGGGAGTAGGCCCGGAAGGGTCTCGAGGGTTCGAATCCCTTCGTCTCCGCCACCCATCCACAGTAAACTATTGTAATTTAATGATTAATTTTAGAACGTCC